>CAXUDC010000036.1:0-24621 GCA_964249685.1 uncultured Acidobacteriaceae bacterium | reverse complement strand
GGTGTATGAGCCTAGATCGAGCATGAACGTGGTGATGGCGGGGAGCTTGGTGCCGAGCTGATCGTAGAGCTGCGCGAAGCGCGGGACGACGAACGTGATGAGGAAGATCAGCAAGGCGATGACCATGACGATCAGTAGTGCGGGATAGATCAGGCTGGCCTTCAGCTTCTTGCGGAAGGTGAGCGAGACCCGCTGGAAGTCCAGAAAGCGCTGCAAAACCTCTTCGAGGTTGCCGGAGCGCTCGCCGGCCAGCAGCGTTGTCGTATAGACGATTGGGAAGCCGCCCTGCGCCTCAAACGCGTCCGAGATGCTCTGGCCGGTCTTGACGCGGGCGGCGACGTCCTCGAGTTGGGCGCGAAAGTCGAGCGATTTCTGCCGGCGCGCCAGCAGGTCGAGCGAGCCGAGGATCGGCAGGCCGGCCTTGATAAGGGTCAGGAACTGCTGGTTGAAGACCAGGAACGGCTCTAGATTTACTTTTTTCTTGCGGGCGTCGCCCCCCAGCACGCTGCGGGGCTTGACCGAGAAGACGTGATAGCCGGACTGCGTGAAGCGCGCGCGCAACTCGTCGGCTGTGGCGGCGGCGTGGCTTTGCTCCTGGATGCGGCCGCGCTCGTCGGCGATGCGTACGACAAACTCTGTCACTGGGGGGACTCCGTTTTTGGTTTAGACGGAGTGAATGCGGAAAGGAGAAAACCCATTCATCACGGTGAGGCCGCGATGAATGGGGCACCCGGGTGTTGGGTTAAACGCTGAAGCTGGAGCCGCAGCCGCAGGTGCTTTTTACCGTCGGGTTCTCGAACTTGAAGCCTGCGGCTTCGAGCGTTTCGACATAGTCGACCACGCAGCCGTTCAGGTACATGGCAGACGTGGCGTCGACGAAGACCTTCAGGTCGTCGAACTTCATGACCTTGTCCATCATGCCGGACGCGTTCTCAAACGACATGCTGTACTGGAAGCCGGAGCAGCCGCCGCCCACGACGCCGATGCGCAGGCCGGCGGGAATGGGGTCCTGCGTCGCCATGATCTCCCGGACCTTGCCGATGGCGGCATCGGTGAGCTTGACCGGCGTGGTTGCGGCGGCCGGGGGGGCCTCAACAACCTCGGGAGTGATAGATGCAGTCGACATGGGCAGATCTCCTTGGTGCAACTCTTTCAGTGTATGCCTGCGGATGGCGGGTCGCAACCACAACGCGGGGTACGCATCTATAGATGCAGGGGTGCGGCGTAAGTTGCGCAAGTCGCGCTCCTGGAAGTGAGCCTGATGAAACTCCTTTATTACCTGACCGGCCTGTTTGTGGATACGTTCGGCATTACGCGGCCTGGGCCGGCGATGCAGCGGCGATCCGCCTTCTTTATCCTGGGACTGATGTTGATGCTGCTGGCCGGCGTGAGTGCCGCGGCAGTGGTATTGCATTCACTGATGAAGTAGGCTTGCGCATTCCTGCACGCCAGGCGTATGCTTCCGCTGACGTGATGGTGCCGTGTACCGGCGAGCGGACTGCGGGTTGCACCGGGATCTCCCCGGGCCTGGCAGAAAGCTTCCGAGGGTTCAACGGAGAGGAGCTTTATGAATCCGATTCTGATGGTGGTTTGGGCAATTCTTGCGGCCAGCTTTATGGGACTGCTTGTATATCGCGGGCAACTGACGCGGTATGAGGACGACCAGCTTTTCCTGAACGACGACCAGGCTTTGGCCGCCGAGCACGAACGCGAGCAGACGCAACTGGTGCAGAAGATCAACAAACTAAAGCCCGTGCTGACCGCTCTGGGCGGGGCGGCAGGCCTGGTAACGGCGAGTGTGGTCGGGATCTATGTGTGGGACGCCTGGCAGCGGATCCAATAGCTGCAGGAAAGACGGGCGGCTGGAGACTTGTCTCTGGCTGCCTTGCCTGCGACCTCTACAATATGGTTTGATGTGGCTTATGTCTGAAAAGAACATTACTGTGTCCGCGGTCTCCGCTACCCCGAATGAGGCCGAGCGGGCGGTCGATCACCTGGTCGCGGCTGGGTTTACCGCCACTGATATTGTTGAGCGCGGTATTGGTGGGCACGTCGAGGTTGCGGTCCACTGCGATACGACCGAGGAGATGGATGCTGCCAAGCAGGTCTTCAAGGATACGGCTGCGGTGGAGATCGATGCGCGGACGGAGAATGAGCGGATCTTTTCTGAATAGCCGTGAATCGCTCCGACGGGGTGCCCCAGGCTCACTTGAGCCGGAGGCGAAAGTTATCGTGGGCGGAGGCATTTTGCGGGCCTATGGTCCGGGAATAGCTGGTCTCGCAGTGGGAGTGCCGGGTTAGGCGAACCGCAGATCCCTACGGGATGACAACAAAGTACAAGTACCCAGTTTGTTGTCTTTCGGGGCTCTAGCGTTCGCTGTCCAGATGCGTCATGGCTACCTTGTCGTAGCGGGTTCCGGCTACCTTTTCGGCCGGCAGTGCCGCCTCCAGGCGGGCGATCTGGTCCGCTGACAACGTTATTTCGAGCGCTCCGAGTGACTCCTCCAACTGCTTGACCGTGCGCGCTCCCAGGATCGGTACGATATCGTCGCCGCGGGTCAGCACCCAGGCGATGGCCATCTGCACCGGCGTTGCGCCGTGCTCGGCGGCGACTGTCTGGAGCGCGTCCACCAGGGTGTGGTTTGCCTCCAGATTGGCCCCCGTAAAGCGCGGCAGGAAGCGGCGGAAGTCGGACTTTTCGGTGGTCTTCGAGCGGCTCAGCAGGCCTCGGCCGAGGACCCCGTAGGCCGTCGTCCCGATGCCCAGCGCCCGCAGCTCGGGCAGCACCTTTGCCTCCAGCCCACGCTGGCTGAGCCCGTACTCCAGCTGCACGTCCGCGATCGGCGTCACGACGTGTGCGCGCACGGCGGTCTCGGCCGAGACCTCCGACAGTCCTGCCTGGCGTACGTACCCCTGCTTGATCATGTCTTTGACCGCGCCGATCGTGTCTTCGATCGGCACCGAGTCCGACAGCCGCGCGGGCCGGTAGATGCCCACCTGCGCCACGCCGAGCCGGACGAGCGAGTAGGCCAGGAAGTTCTTCACCGCCGCCGGTTTGCCTTCAAAGCTCGCCCAGGCGCCACTCGGCGTACGCTGTGCGCCGAACTTTACCGAGAGCGTCAGCCCGTTGCGAGTGGCCGGCGGTAGCTCCCTGAGCGCGCGGCCCAGCAGCAGCTCGTTGTGGCCCATGCCGTAGAAGTCGCCGGTGTCGAAGAGGGTGATGCCGTGGTCGATGGCGGCGTGCAGGGTGCGGGTGGATTCGGCGTCGTCGGACGGGCCGTACATGCCGGACATGCCCATGCAGCGCAGGCCGATGGGGAAGACTGTCGCGCTGCCGAGCTTACGAGAGGAGACCATGCCTGATGGTAGCGCGAATCGGGCGAGGCGCTTTCGTCTGGTGAAAACGTGGGCGTCTTTGGTGGAGTTCGGAGGTGGTCGAACCGCAGCTCCCTGCGGGATGACAACAAAGGCAAGGGCGCCAGTTGTTACCGTTTGCGGTAGCGAACCTTGTGGCGGTTCTAGCTGGTCGTGCGCCGAAAGGTGTTCAGCAGGCGCATGGCGCGGCCGGGGTCGGTGCGGAAGCGGTCATCGAGGAAGTCGACGTTCAGGAACGAGCTGAAGCCCGGTGTAGACGCCAGGCTGGGGTCGCTCAGGTCGCGAAAGCCCATCTCCCAGGAGGCGAACTGCCGGGTTTCGAGCGGCTGGTCCAGCAGCTGCAGGCAGCCGCTATGGCGTGTGTCGCGCGAGACCCGCGCGTAGACGTTGTGCACCGCCTCGTCGGCTCCTTCGAGGACCTGGATGAAGCTGCCCTTTTTGTAGAGCAGCATGCCGGTGACGCCGGCATCGCGGTTGCGGGTGCGGGCCTTTGCGAGGAGTTCCAACAGGTCGGCGGAGGAGAATTCGACGGTGGCGGAGCTGACGTACACGAGTGAGCGCATGGAGGCGTCATCGGCTTTGAGGGCTTTGACTTGAGTGCTTCCTTGTGGTGAATGAGAAACCCCACTCATCACGATGGAACCGTGATGAGTGGGGCACCCGGTCGCTCTGCTTATGCGTTGTAGGTGGAGGAGGACACGCGGCCGCCGCGGCCGGTCCAGTTGGTGTGGAAGAACTCGCCGCGTGGCTTGTCGATGCGCTCGTAGGTGTGGGCGCCGAAGAAGTCGCGCTGGGCCTGGAGCAGGTTGGCCGGCAGCCGCTCCGTGCGGTAGCCGTCGTAGAAGGCGAGCGCGGTCGAGAACGCGGGCGTCGGCACGCCGAGCTCGATGGCGTGGATCTGTGCCTTGCGCCAGTCCGCCTGGTACTTGTTCAGGACGTTGTAGAAGAACTCGTCCATGAGCAGGTTCTGGAGCTTCGCATCCTTGTCGAAGGCGCGCTTGATGTCGTTCAGGAACGCGGACCGGATGATGCAGCCGCCGCGCCACATCAGCGCCACGCCGCCCATGTTGAGCGTCCAGCCTTCTTCCTTTTCGGCCGCGCGCAGCAGCATAAAGCCCTGCGCGTAGCTGATGAGCTTGGAGCAGAAGAGCGCGCGGCGAACCTCCTCGATGAAGGCCTGCTTGTGCTTCGGTGCGATCTGGATCTTCTCCGGTCCGTGCAGGAGTTTCGACGCCGCTACGCGCTCCTCCTTGAGCGCGGAGAGGCAGCGCGCGAAGACGCTTTCGCCGATCAGCGTGACCGGCATGCCGAGGTCGAGCGCCGAGATCGCGGTCCACTTGCCCGTGCCCTTCTGGCCGGCCGTGTCGAGGATCTTGTCGACGATGGCGAAGCCGTCTTCGTCCTTTTTGGCGAAGATCTGCTCGGTGATGTCGATCAAAAAGGAGTCCAGCTCGCCTTTGTTCCACTCGCCGAAGACCTTTTCGAACTCCGGTGCGGTGAGGTCGATGCCGTCCTTGAGCAGCTGGTAGGCCTCGCCGATGAGCTGCATATCGCCGTACTCGATGCCGTTGTGGACCATTTTGACGTAGTGGCCCGCGCCGCCTTCGCCCACCCAGTCGCAGCACGGCGTGCCGTCTTCGACCTTGGCGGCGATGGCCTGGAAGATCTCCTTCACCGCGGGCCACGCGGCCGGGTCGCCGCCGGGCATGATCGACGGGCCGAAGCGCGCGCCCTCTTCCCCACCCGAAACGCCGGTACCAATATAGAGCAGACCTTTTTCCGCTAGCTCCTTGGTGCGCCGGTTGGAATCGGTAAAGAGCGAGTTGCCGCCGTCGATAATGATGTCGCCTTTTTCAAGAAACGGCACAATGGCCGCGATAGTTTGGTCGACGACACTGCCGGCCTTGACCATGATCATGACGCGGCGCGGCGCCTTGAGAACGCTGCAGAGCTCTTCGATGGAGTGCGTGCCGACGACCGCGGTCCCCTTCGCCTCGTCGGCCAGAAACTCGTCGACCTTCGACGTGGTGCGGTTGAAGACCGCGACCTTGTAGCCGTGGTCGTTCATGTTGAGCACGAGGTTCTGGCCCATGACCGCGAGGCCGATCAGACCGATGTCGCATGTTGCCTTTTCCATGGTTCTCCCTTAAGTTTTGTGTGCTGAGTAAGAGCCGGCGCTTACGTTCGGCGCGGGATGACGGTCTCTATCACGTCAGGTGGTTCTAACATACGGCAGATAGAAAAAGATAGCATCCCGCCGAGATTGAAGCAGGCGGGAGCGGTAAGATAGAGCTAAGCGGAAGTGGCGAAATTGGCAGACGCACCAGCCTTAGGAGCTGGCGGAGCGATCCATAGGGGTTCAAGTCCCCTCTTCCGCACCATTCCTCAGCCTCATCGTGACAGATCGGACACCCCTGCATGAGTACTACGCCCTTCAAGCTGCCCACCACGCCCGGCCAACCCGAAATCCGTCTGACCAGGACGGATCAGTATCGCGAAAACTATGCGAATAGCGTCCAAGTAAGGATGAGCGTGTGGGATCTCCAGATGGTGTTCGGCACCATGCAGCAGAACTCGGCAGAGCTGGTGGTGCTCGAAAACTTTCAGGGTATCTACCTGAGCCCGCAGCAGGCCAAGGCACTGGCGAGCATGCTGGCGCAGAATATCGCCCACTACGAGCAGACGTTTGGGGTGATCTCGCTCGAGCCGCAGGTCACGCCGTCCACGACGCCGGTTGGAGGCGTGAACTGAACGAGCTGCAACAACATGAGAACGATCCTGAAGCGGGCTACATGCTCGTGGGCGCGATCGTGCTCGTGTTCCTGATGCTGCTCACGTTGTCGATCGCCGCGCCACGCATTGCGCTCGACATCAAGCGCGACCGTGAGCTCGAGTCCCAGCACCGGGCGCAGCAGTATGTTCGCGGCATCCGCGTCTATTACCAGAAGTTCAAGCACTATCCGGGCTCGGTGGAGCAGCTGGAAAAGACCAACAACCAGCGCTTTCTGCGGGAAAAGTACCTCGACCCGCTGACCGGCAAGGATAACTGGCGGCTGATCCATGTCGGCGAGAACAAGACGAAGGTGAAGGGCTTCTTCGGCGAGGACCTGCCCGGTATGGACGGCGGGCTGAATGCCGGCGGCCTGCAAAGCAATATGGGCACCCAGACGACGACTGGCGGCGGTGCCGGCGCGTTCAACAATAGCGGGATCGGCGGCACCGGCGCGAGTACCGGACCCGGCACGAGCACGGCAAACTCCGGCACGAACTCCGGGACCAGTACCGGCACTTCGACCGGCACCGGCGTCTCGACGACGGATGTCGCGGGGCTCGGCGGTACCGGCGGCCCGGTCATGGGCGTGGGCTCCTCCGCCACCGGCGACGCGATGCTGACCGTCAACGAGCAGACCACCTACTCGGACTGGGAGTTCCTTTACGACCCGCGGATCGAGCAGCTGTACGCCAAGGGCAACCTGCTCGGCGGCATCTCGTCCGGTACTGGTACCTCTGGCTTTGGCACTCCCATCAGCGCGCCGACCACGCCTACACCGGCTCCTACCACCCCCGCGCCACCATCGCCTAACACTCCGACGCCTCAGTAGAGTAACACTCGTGTTGCGGTCAGCAGCCTTCTGGGCTGCTCTTTTTGCCGCTAAAGAAACTTGACACAAAGTCACTCACATCGTATAACTAAGAAGTCGCAAGAATCTATCCCGGGGCCGACGCCCCACACAGGAGCAACACGCAATGGCCAAGATCATTGGAATCGACCTCGGTACTACCAACAGCTGCGTCGCCGTCATGGAAGGCGGAGAGCCGAAGGTCATCGCAAACGAAGAGGGCGGGCGCACGACACCGTCGATCGTCGCGTTCACCAAGTCGGGCGAGCGGCTGGTCGGGCAGGTCGCGAAACGGCAGGCCATCACCAACCCTGAGAACACCATCTTCTCCGTCAAGCGCTTTATGGGCCGCCGCATGAACGAGGTCGGCGACGAGATGAAGATGGTTCCGTACAAGGTTGTGGCCAAGGGCGACGGCATCGTGATCGACGCGCAGGGCAAGCAGTACACGCCGCCTGAAGTGTCGGCGATGATCCTGCAGAAGCTCAAGAAGGCCGCAGAAGACTATCTCGGTCAAGCTGTTACGGAGGCCGTGATCACGGTGCCGGCGTACTTCAACGACGCGCAGCGCCAGGCGACCAAGGACGCAGGCCGCATCGCCGGGCTGGATGTGAAGCGCATCGTCAACGAGCCCACCGCGGCCGCGCTGGCTTATGGGCTCGACAAAAAGAAGGACGAGACCATTGCCGTGTATGACTTCGGCGGCGGTACCTTCGACGTGTCGATTCTTGAAGTCGGCGAAGGCGTGATCGAAGTGAAGTCGACCAATGGCGACACGCACCTGGGTGGCGACAATCTCGACCAGCGCATTGTCGAGTGGCTGATCAGCGAGTTCAAGTCGGAATCCGGCCTGGATCTTGCGTCCAAGGGTAACGAGATGGCCCTGCAGCGCCTGAAGGATGCGGCGGAAAAGGCTAAAATCGAGCTCTCGACCGCGCAATCGTCCGAGATCAACCTGCCGTTCATCACCGCGGACGCGAGCGGGCCGAAGCACCTGGTCCGCAATCTGACGCGTGCCAAGCTCGAGTCGCTCGTCGATGATTTGCTCCAGAAGTCGATCGGCCCCTGCAAGCAGGCCATGAAGGATGCTGGCGTCGATGCCTCGAAGATCGATGAGGTCGTGCTCGTCGGCGGTCAGACGCGCATGCCGAAGATCCAGCAGATGGTCAAGGAGCTGTTCGGCAAGGAGCCCAACAAGGGCGTCAACCCCGATGAAGTGGTGGCGATCGGTGCCGCGGTCCAGGCCGGTGTGCTTGCCGGCGAAGTGAAGGACCTGCTCCTGCTCGATGTCACTCCGCTTACGCTCTCGATCGAGACCATGGGCGGCGTGGCCACCAGCATGATCAACCGCAACACGACGATCCCGACCAAGAAGACGGAGACCTTCTCGACCGCGGCCGACAACCAGACCGAAGTCGAAGTGCACGTCCTGCAGGGCGAGCGCCCGATGGCTGCCCAGAACCGTACGCTCGGCAAGTTCAAGCTGAGCGGCATCCCCAGCGCGCAACGCGGAGTCCCGCAGATCGAGGTCACGTTCGACATCGATGCCAACGGAATCCTGAACGTGACCGCGAAGGATAACGCGACCGGCAAGGACCAGAAGATCACCATCACCAGCAGCTCCGGCCTTAGCAAGGAAGAGGTAGAGCGGATGGCGAAGGATGCCGAGGCGCATGCAGCCGAGGACCGCGAACAGCGGGATGCGGTCGAAGCGCGCAACGGTCTGGACTCGCTGGTGTACAACGTAGAGAAGATGTTGAAGGATTCGGGCGATAAGGTAGCCAGCAGCGACAAGAGCGAAGTGGAATCCGCGCTTGCCGACGCAAAGGGCACGCTTGAAGGGCAGCCGACCGCCTCCGAGCTCAACTCCGCGAAGGACAAGCTGCAGACCGCAAGCCACAAGCTAGCGGAGGCGATGTACAAGGCCAACTCCAGCAGCACGTCCGCCCCGACCGACGGCGATGCAGCCGCGACCGGTACCGCGGATACGCACGCGCATGACGAAGGCGTCATCGATGCCGAGTACGTGGACGTCGACAAGAAGTAAGCTAACCCGTGCCCGCACTCATCGCGGCTTGATCGCGACGAGTGCGGCCCAGATAAGGCAAGAACCGAAGCCGCACTTGCATCGTAGTACAAGGCAGGGATGTTCCTGGAACCACTGGAACATCCCTCTTGTGCAAGTAGGCACCGCTCGTCGAAATGGCGCGTCCAATGCTGTAGAAGGGTGTTTCACTAAGCATGAGCAGTCCGAGGAACAACGGGAACGACACAGTAGCCGAAGGTATCTGGCTGAGCGCAGAGATAATGAACACCATGCTTGCGAACCAACACCGAGGAGGCAGCGCCATGACCGAGACGATGTGGAAGTGCGATCAACTTCGCGCAGGACAGCTCTACAACCGCATGATGTTCGATACGCATGCCGAAGCCAAGACCTTCGCCGACCGCATGAGCCAGATGGAGCCGGACCAGGTGTTTTCGATCGAAGCAGTCGAGGCCAGCCAGGTCTGGAACTAGCCGCCGTGCAGGTGGATTGGAATGCCGTACAGGCGATCGCGACCTCAGTGCTGGTGCTCACCAGCATTGGCGCGATCGCCTATGCGGGCCTACAACTGAGGCACGAGCGCGAGTACCGCTCGATCGACAACCTGGAAAAGCAGTTAGCGTTTTTTCTCTCCGATCACTTTGTGGCGGCGCGGCGCAGGCTGGCTACTGCACGGCTGGACCAGACGGGGCCGCTGCCGGAGCTGCAATCGTTCGATCTCGAAGATCCGCCGGTGAGCATCTTCGAGGTGCTGGATTTTTACGAGCATCTCGCGTTGCTGGTGAAGAAGGGACACCTCAGTCTCTATGACGTCTGGCATACCTTCTATGAGTGGGCTCAGCCGGTCTACGTCGATGTGCAGGCCCTGATCGAGTCCGACGATTCCCTGTATTCCGACCACTACGTCGATCTGCGTCGCATGATGCGCAGCATGGATGAGATTCAACTAAAGCGCATGCACGCCAAGAATGCCAATCACTGGCTGCTGTGGACGCCGGATCGCATTATCGAGCATTATCGCTACGAGCTCGAGAGCGGAGGCCGTCCGCGCCGCAGCCGCAGGGCCGTAGCACGCGATGTGGCTCGCGAGGTGGTGAAGGAAATCCAGCTGTCCGAGCAGCCGGACTGGCCCGAAGGAGCAGCCCCGCCAGAGGAGAGACCCGTTGCCTGAGGGGAATGAAACTCATCGCTGGGCCGAGCTGCACGCGAGCATGTTTGCCGGCAGAAAGGTCTTTGTGGACTCGCCGCAGGGCCGCTTTGCCGATGCCGGCCTGCTTGACGGCCGCGTCCTGCAGGGCGTGATCGCGGTAGGAAAACACATCGGGTATGACTTCGGCTTGATCGAGAAGGAACGCCGGATCCTGCACGTTCACATGGGCCTTTATGGCGACTTTATTGAAGGCCACCAACCGATGCCCGAGCCGCGCGGAGCCCTACGCCTGCGCATCTGGGACAAGCTGCAGTGGCTCGAACTACGCGGGCCGACGGACTGCTCGGTCTGGACCGAGGCCAAGTGGCAGAGCCTGCTCGCGCGGCTGGGCCCTGACCCGCTCAACGTTTCCGCAAAAGGCGGCGACAAGCCGGCAAAAATGATCGAGCGCATCGCGACGCGCAAGACGCCGGTTGGCGCGCTGCTGATGGACCAGTCGATCGTCTCCGGGCTAGGCAATATCTACCGCGCGGAACTTTTGTTCCGAGCCCGCGTAAGCCCCTTCAGGGAAGGCCGCGAGGTCCCTGCGGAGGTGCTGAAGAAGATCTGGAAGGATGCCGTGAAGCTGATGCCGAACGCGATGGTCGACCGCCGCATCGTCACCACCGACCCGAAGGACCGCCCGCATAAGAAGGGGGAGGCGCTCAGTGAGGAAGCGCATTATGTCTATCGCCGGCAGGGTCGCCCGTGCTTCATCTGCGGTACGAAGATTGAGACGAAGGTCTTCGTGGGCAGGAATCTTTTCTGGTGCCCGGTATGCCAGGCGGTGTAGTACGTCCTGCGTAGAACGCATCGCGTGGTACGCTGGAGCGTGATCCGTAGCTTCAAGGACGAGGATGCAAGACGAATCTATCTGCGATTATCCTGCCGTCGATATTCCGGACTGCACGACGTTATCCTAAGAAAGCTGATTGCGATTGAGGCAGCTCAGGTTTTAGAGGATCTGCGGAATCCACCAGGGAATCGTCTGGAGGCACTGCAGGGCGACCGTTTGGGCCAGCACAGTATCCGGGTTAACGCGCAGTACAGGCTATGTTCAGATTTGACGGAAGGTTCGCGGATGACATCGAGATCGTCGATTACCACTGAAAAGTCGAGGGCTCTGCCTTCTTCCAAGCGAAGGCCGCCGGTGCATCCTGGAGAGATGCTGCGGGAGGAGTTCATGATTCCCATGGGACTGAGCTCAAATGCGCTTGCGATCGCGTTGCAGGTTCCGGCAACCAGGATCAACGCCATCGTCAAACAACGTCGCGGCATCAGCGGCGATACAGCGCTTCGGCTGGGGCGGTACTTTCGCATGACCCCAGAGTTCTGGATGCATCTGCAGAGCCACTATGAACTTGAAGTGGCGCGCGACCAGTCCGAAGCAGCTACCAGAGCAATCCGTCCAGCACCGGTCGACAAAGCAACGGGAGCCTTGCGTCTGAAGCAAGTGGCTTAGGGGATCAAATGGCACCGACACAGAACAAGGACTACTACGGCACGCTCGGCGTCAAAAAAGGCGCCACGCAGGACGAGATCAAGAAGGCCTTTCGCAAGCTCGCGCGCAAGCACCACCCGGACGTCAACCCGGGCGATAAGAAAGCCGAGGCGAAGTTCAAGGAGATCTCGGAGGCCAACGACGTGCTCTCGGACGAGAAGAAGCGCAAGATCTTCGACCAGGTCGGCTTCTACTCGGACAACATCGACCCTGCCGCCGCGGAAGCCGCGGCACGCGGCGGCTACGGCGGCAGCTACGGCGCGGCGCCTCCGCCCCGCGGCGGCAGGCCCGGCGCGCAGGAGGTTCCGTTCGACTTCGGCGGCTTCGACTTCTCGGACTTCGCCGCGCAATCGCCCGGGCGCGGCGCACCGCGCGAGCAGGAGGGCGCGGGCTTTGGCGGCTCGTTCAAGGACATCTTTTCGGGCATGTTTTCGGGCGGGCAGAAGAGCGCGGCCAACCGCGGCCCGCAGCCCGGCACCGATCTCGAATACCAGGTCGCCGTCGACTTCTGGACCGCCATCCGCGGCGGCACCGTCAAGCTCGAGATCCAGCGGCAGGAGACCTGCCCCACCTGCAAGGGCAAGTCCACTACGGGCGGCTCGGTCGAGTGTCCCGAGTGCCACGGCACCGGCCAGGTGCAGCAGATGGGCGGCCGCATGAAGTTCAACATCCAGTGCCCGCGCTGCGGTGGCTCCGGCCAGATCGCGAACGAGTGCCCCACCTGCGATGGTGCCGGCGTCGTCACGCGCCGCGAGCCGCTGGAGTTCCGCATCAAGGCCGGCACGCGCGATGGCCAGCGCATCCGGCTCGCCGGCAAGGGCAACGCAGGCATCAGCGGCGGCGCCAATGGCGACCTTTTCCTCATCATCAAGGCCGGCACGCACCCCTTCTTCAAGCGCATCGCGGACGACATCTCCGTGACGGTTCCGGTCACGGTGACGGAAGCGGCGCTTGGCGCCAAGGTCGACGTGCCGACGGTAGACGGCGTGACGCAACTGAAGATCCCGCAAGGTACGCAGACGGGCCAGAAGCTGCGCCTGCGCGAGAAGGGTGTCGCCTCCGCGGCGAAGGAAGGTGCACGCGGCGACCAGATTGTGGAGGTCAAGGTAGTGGTTCCGAAGGTGCAGGACGAGCGCTCGAAGGAGATCCTCCGCGAGCTCGCCAAGCTGAACCCGGACGACCCCCGCGCGGAGATGCTCAAGGAAGCCTGACCCTAGCCCGGTACCATAACCTTCGGGTGCCCAGTTCATCACTGGTTTCATCCTGATGAGTGGGGGCGATCCTTGCCGGCAGGGGATGGACCGAGCGCCTTTACCTGTGGGCTGTAGCAGAGTCAGTCGAACCGCAGATTCCTATGGGATGACACAAAATACAAGTGCGCCTAGCTTGGTGACGGGTCAGCCTGTTCTTCCAACGTGGGTTCAGGCTCATGCTGGTGCGTCTCCGGGGCAGCCGGAGCGGCGTTCACCGGCGCGGGCAGGATGTACTCGTTTGCCATGGCAGCGACCCACTGCGAGGTCTCGGGCGCAAGGCCGAACACCCGCGCCGCAAGCCACGCCTGCGGAGTGATGGTGATCTCCGCACGCCCGGCTTGGGTTGCGTTGTAGATGCGCTTTGCGGCGTGGTGCACATCGGCGGCGACAAACGGGGTCTTCGCGCCGAGATCGAACCAGGCCTTCTCTTCGTGGACCTTGCCGACGAAGTTGGCGTGATTCTCTCCGCCGGAGCGCAGCAGGCCTGGGCAGACCGTAGTCACGCGCACGCCCTTGTGCCGTAACTCCGCGTGCAGGCCTTCCGAAAAGCCCGCCAGGGCGAACTTGGCCGCGACATACGGCAGCATGTGCGGCACCGGGATCTTGCCGCCGATGGACGCGATGTTGACGATCGAGCCCGAGCCGCACTTGAGCATGTGGGGCATGGCCGCGTAGATGGTATGCAGCGCGCCGAAGAAGTTCGTCTGCATGGTGCGCTCGTAGGTCTCGAGCGCCTGATCTTCAACGGGTCCGACCTCAATGATGCCGGCGTTGTTGATTAGGCAGTCGAGCCGGCCGAAGGCGCGAATGGCCGCATCGACGAGCCCGGCGCACTGGTTGTATTCGGTGATGTCGCAGACGACGAGCAGCACATTGTCCTCGTGCTTGACATCGCCGGAGCGGAGCAGGGTATCGCGGGCGATCTCCAGCTCGTGCTCATGGCGTGCCGCCAGGACGAGCTTCAGGCCGGCCCGGCCAAACTGGTGTGCGAGCGCCAGGCCTAGGCCGCGGGAGCCGCCGGTGATAATCGCCACGTCGCCGGCGTTCAGGCGGTTCCTGGTAGGGACAAGAGCGTAGGCGAGAGCGGCGACAGCGGCTGCGGCGACGACGGGGAGGCCGTAGCGGGCGGTTAGTTTGTTCATGGTCGTTGTGATGCGTTTGAAGCGGATGATACTGTTGGCTATTTCATCTTACGTTGGTAGCGCTATAAACCCGCCCTGGCTTCGCCAGGGTGTAACACCGCGTTGCGGTAACGTATAGACGCAAGAAAACGCCACGGCTGTGCCATGGGCGTTTTCCTGCAACGGAAAGAGCTATGCGGTCTTGACGATCTTGCGCTCGACTTCGCGCAGGCGGGCAGCCTTGCCGCGGAGGGCGCGAAGATAGAAGAGCTTCGAGCGACGAACCTGGTAAGAGCGAACCTTCTCTACCTTGTCGACGACCTTGGAGTTGAACGGGAAGATGCGCTCGACGCCCTGGCCGAAGCTCATCTTGCGGACCGTGAAGGTGCCCTGCGGGCCGCGGCGGCAGGCGATGACCATGCCCTCGAAGGCCTGGAGGCGTTCTTTCTCGCCTTCCTTGATCTTAACCTGAACGCGGATGGTGTCGCCGGGGGCGAAGGCGGGGAGATCGGTCCGCTCGTACTTCGCGGCCAGCTTCTGCATGATGGGATGAATTGACATGACAACTTTCCTGTTCTGAACTCGAGATTCCAGTATATCGCAAAAAAGAGGCAAGAGCGGGCGGGAAGAGGACGGGAACCGGCTGGAGGGAAGCGGGCCCAAGGCTTAGCGAGCCAGATTTTCGAGGAATTTGCGATCTTCCTTGGTGAGGGTGGCACCGGCGAGAAGGTCGGGCCGGTTGGCCAGGGTCTTGCGCAGGGCCTGCTGGCGGCGCCATTTGCGGATCTCGATGTGGTTTCCGCCTTGCAGGACCTCGGGAACGTCGATGCCGCGGAAGCTGGCGGGCCGGGTGTAGTGGGGGTAATCGAGCAGGCCGCCGGCGCCGTAGGTTGAGGGTGGCACCGCTCCGGGGTCGTGTCCGGCGCCAGGATCGGCCGCGCCGAAGCTTTCGTAGCGCGCGGAATCCGGGTTGCCCAGCGCGCCGGGTAGCAGCCGTACGGCGGCGTCGACGATGACGGCCGCGGCGAGCTCTCCGCCCGACAAAACATAATCGCCGATCGAAAGCTCGCGGTCGCACGCAAGCTCGTTGACGCGCTCGTCTACCCCTTCATAGCGCCCGCAAAGGAAGACGAGGCGCTCGGTCGCGGCAAGCTCGTGCGCGATCGCCTGGGTAAACGGCCGGCCCTGCGCGGAGAGCAGGATCACGGTCTCCTTCGCCTGTTCGCGTTCGGCTTTCGGCGACAATCCCAGCGTCTCCAGGCAGGCAAAGATCGGCTCTGGCTTCAGGACCATGCCCTCTCCGCCGCCGAAGGGCCGGTCGTCCACGGTGCGGTGGCGGTCATGGGTAAAGGCGCGCAGGTCGTGCGTGCGCACCGCAACCTGGCCGAGCTGGATGGCCCGGCTGAGGACGCCGTGGGTGAAGGGGCCGGTGAAGAAGTCCGGGAAGATGGTGAGGATGTCGATCTGCATGGTGGAAAGTGCTCAGCCTTCGTCCCCGGTCGGGACGTCCGGGTCGGTGGCGGTGCGGTTTAGCTCAAGCAGGCCTTCCGGTAGCTTCATCTCGATCCGGTGCTCTGCCACGTCGAGCTTGACGAGGAACGATTGCACGTAGGGGATCAGGATCTCGTCGCCGTTGGGGGCCTCGACCGTGAGCAGCGGCGGCGCGCCTTCCAGCCGGCGCGTGCCGTCGGGGGTGGTGGGGAAGTCGACGCCCGTCACCGCGCCCACGGACTCGCCGTCCACGTAGACCACGCAGTCGATCAGGTCGGAGATGTATTCGGCGTCGTCTTCAAGCTCGATCCGCTCGTCGGCCGGCACCAGCACGTCGAGCCCGGCAAGTGGCTCGGCGTCGTTGATCGAATCGATGCCGTGAAAGTGGAGCACGATGCGCCCATGATTCTTGCCGACGGGCAGCCAGTGGTTTACCACCTCGAGCGCGCGCACCGCCTCCGCCGGTCCGGTGTAGTCCGGCTGGGCTAGAAAGACGCGGGCACGGTCGTCGAAGCGGTGCGGAAAGTCGGTGAGCAGCTCGGCGAGCAGCTCGCCCTTGCGGCCCTGCGGGCGCAGCAGATGCGCGAGGACGGTCCACTCCTGATGGGAATGGCTGGACTGCGTGGGGTCTTGCTGGGGCAGCTCCAAGCTCATGGATACAGCATACGCCGCAGGGCCGGCACCGTGCGCCCGGCGAGCAGAGTGAGCCTGCACCGGGCGAGGATGAGCGCATGGAGACCCACCCCAAGCAGTTGCGCGGGTACGGCGACCCCAGAGATGCGCGGTGATGAGCACGCCGGCGGCCACAGAATTGATCAGCCCTCTCACCCCCGGCGCTCTCCAGTAGAACAAACCTCCCACGCAGCAGCGCACGTGCCGAGACCGCTCCAGTGTGAGAAACTTCTCGGCATCCGCAGTGCCGCGCTGCCGGGGGACAATCTCACCATGCCCAAGTCGATCCTGCTCCTGCTCCTCCTCGCCGTCCCGCTCTGAGCCCAAACCAGCAACCCGACAAACGCCCAGGCACCCATGCCCCCACGCCCCACCGCTCCCGTCCCGCTCGTCCCTGCGCCCAACGCCACGCCGGCCGTGCATGCCAACCGCAGCGTCACCTTACCCTCGCCATGCCGCATGCCGAGCATGTCGAGGTCCAGGTCGAAGGCTTCCCCAAACCTTTCGTCATAACCCGCGCCACCCCTGCCGCCGACTGGACCTACACCCTGCCGCCGCTGCCGCCCGAGTACTACAGCTACTCCTTCCTGGTCGATGGCACCAACGTCGTCGACCCGCATAACGTCTCCACCAAGCCCAGCGCCTTCCGCGTCCAAAGCGTCTTCCTTGTCCCCGGCGGCACCTCGGGCCTGGCCCCGTGGGAGATCCAGGACGTCCCCCACGGCACCGTCCACCATCACGAGTACACCTCCGCGATCGTCAAGCGCGACAGCAGCTACTACGTCTATACCCCGCCTGGCTACGACCCCGCCATCAAATACCCGATCCTCTACCTGCTGCACGGCTACTCGGACGTGGCCAACGCCTGGACCGACATGGGCAAGGCAACACCATCCTCGATAACATGATCGCCGCAGGCCGCGCCAGGCCCATGGTCATCGTCATGCCGCTCGGCTATGGCGACATGGAGATGATTCGCAGCGGCTGGATCGCGTGGCAGGACCCGGCGCTGGTCGCGCGCAACTTCCAGCTCTTCGGCCAGGCCCTCTACACGGAGATCATGCCCCGCGTCCGGGCGCAGTATAGCCTCTCGTACGACCGCAATCAGCACGCCCTCGCGGCCTCTCCATGGGCGGCGCGGAGACGCTGCTGGCCGGCCTGAATCACCCGCGCGAGTTCGCGTGGATCGGCGCGCTTTCGGCCTTAAAAACGTAAATTCCCTTCGGGAATGACAAACAAGAGGCCTTAGCTGACTTCGCGGGCGTATACCTGGTGCGTGACGCGGGGGTTGGGGCTGTCGGGGTCGGGGCCCTGGTGGAGCTCGTACACGCGGTCGCGGATGGCGGTATCGGCCGCGGTGGTGCGCTCGCGCGAGCGCAGGTAGTCCAGCCACGACTCCATCAGGAACGTCTCGTTCAGGTGCGTGGGGTCGTTCGCGTCGCGGAAGCAGCCCCAGCGGATCGCACCGTCGCGCAGGCGCACACCCTTCAACTCGTGCACGCGGCGAGTGAACAGCGCGTAGTCGGCGAGCGGGATGCGGTACTCGATCGAGATCCGCACCGGTCCCTCGGTCAGGTCGGGACCCGCGTCCTCAATGCCGATCAGCTGCGGTGCCGGACGCCGGAACTGGTAGGGCGAAAAATCCGGGATCGGCCCTTGCAAAATCTTGTAGCGATGCACGAAGGGCAGCGTCACCAGCAGGCCCAGTGCCGACGCCGCCAGCGCGTAGCGCGTCGCCGAGCGCTCCGCGATGAAGCCCCATGTGACCGAACCCAGCGCCATGCCGCCCTGGAACGTCATCAGGTAGGTGCCGAGCGCGCGCGCCGTAATCCACGGCGGCACCGCCAGCTGCACGCTCGTGTTGATCGACGACATGCTCGCCGTCCAGCAGGCGCCGGACCCGATCAGCACCGGCACGATGACCCAGGCACTCGGCACAAAGGCCAGCACGGCCAGCGTAAAGGCCTGGTAAAGCGTGGCGTAGAACAGGATGCTGTCCGCGGAAAAGCGCCTGCGCAGCTTCGGAATCTGCGTCGCGGAGATGAGCGCGCCCAGGCCCAACGCGCCGTTCAGGATGCCATAGCCCAACGCCCCGCCCAGCCGGCTGCCATGCAGGTCCTTGTGGGCGACGACGGCCAGCAGCGACCAGATCGCCGAGACGAAAAACGGAAACGTGAACGCCCGCACCAGCGACGCTCGCAGCTGCGGCGAGTTCGCCACATAGCGCAGCCCGCCCCGGATCGACCCCGAAATGCGCTCCGACGGCAGCGCCGACTTGAACAGCGGCGTACGCTTCCAGTTCACCAGCACCCAGATCACGCCCGCAAACGAGACTGCATTGAGCGCGAAGACCGTGCCCGCGCCGTCGTGCGCCGTCTTGAACGCCGCCACCATCAGCCCGCCGAGCGCGGGGCCCACGGCGCGCGCGAGGTTGTTCGACGCGGCATTGAGCGATACCGTGTCCGGGATCAGTTCGCGCGGAACCAGCTCCGGCACGATCGCCTGCCACGCCGGGTTGTTGAGCGCGGAGCCCACGTTCAACAAAGCCGTAAACAGCAGCAGCGTCCACGGCGAGACGTGGCCGAGCAGCGTCAGCACCGCCAGAATCGCAACCGAGCCCAGCATCCACGTCTGCCAGAAGATCAGCAGCTTGCGCCGGTCGAAGATGTCCGCCGTCGCGCCCGCGACCAGGCCGAACAGCAGCACCGGCAAGGACGCCGCCGTCTGCATCAGCGCGATCAGCAGCGGCGAGCCCGTCAACGCGGTCATCAGCCACGTGCCCGCCGTATCCTGCATCCAGGTCCCGACCGACGAGATCGTCGACGCTATCCAGCGATCGCGGAAGAGCGGAATGCGCAGTGGCGCGAAGCCGCTCGCAGCCATGGGCGCGGCGGCGTCGGTCGCGGGCGCGGTGTCTGGAGAAGAGAGCGGCACGTCTCTAGTTTACGTGACGATAAGGAGAGACTCCCCACTCAGCATGAGAAAGCTCAGATGATGGGGCACCCTGGTGCAGGAGCAAGGTATGCTAGAAGGATGTGTGGTTTCCGTCGGTTGCTGCTGGGCGCGATGATGGTTGCAGGGGCCCACTCGGCCTCGGCGTACTCTGTGCTGACGCACGAGCAGCTCATCGATCTGACCTGGAAGCGTTCCATCGTGCCGCTGCTGTTGAGCCGCTACCCCGGCCTTACGCCCGCGCAACTGGAGGAGGCCCGCGCCTATGCCTACGGCGGCTGCGTCATCCAGGACATTGGCTATTACCCGCTCGGCAACGAGTTCTTTTCCAACCTGACCCACTACGTGCGCTCCGGCGACTTCGTCGTCAACCTCTTCCGCAACGCCCAGAACGCCGATCAGCTCGCCTTCGCCGTCGGCGCGCTCTCGCACTACATCGGCGACACCATCGGGCACGCGGATGCAACCAACCTCGCCGTGCCGGTCGAGTTCCCCAAGCTGGCCGCGCGCTACGGGCCCAGCGTCAGCTACGCCGAAGGCAAGCACCAGCATGTCCAGACGGAGTTCGCCTTCGACATCAACCAGGTGCGTGCGAAGAACCTGGCGCCCGTCCATTACATGCGCCATGCCGGGCTGCAGGTGCCGGAAGATCAGCTGGCCAAGGCCTTCTTCCAGACCTACGGCCTGCCGCTGGGCGCTGGGCGGCGCAACCACATCAACGCGAGCGCCTACCAGTTCGGCGTGCACAAATTCATCCCGCGCATCGCCTACGCGGTCGCGTTGCTGCACAGCAAGAGCCTGCCCGTACAGCCCGCTGCTCTTAATGACCCGGAGCTGCTGCGCTTGCAGGCGGAGATCGCGCAAGTGAGCGTGGACAATCAGTGGGACCAGTACCGCAAAAAACCGGGCGTCGGCACCTACCTGCTGGCCGGCCTGCTGTACGTTCTGCCCAAGGTGGGGCCGATCAAGCTGGTAGCCATCAAGGGGCCCACGCCGGCGACGGAGATGGAGTACATTCACACCGTCGTGCACGCGACCGACGCCCTGGGCTATGCGCTCGCGCGCCTTACGCCGCCCCCGTCGCGACCCCGCAGCCCGGCCCCGGCCGCCCAGGCCGTAGGGGAGAACTTTGCCAGTGGCGCCACCTTCAAGGATCCCGTCCATCCGCTCGAAAACCGCGACCTGGACACCGGCAGTGCGGTCCATCCGGGCGGCTACCGGCTCACGGACGACACCTACGCGGAGCTGCTGCACCAGGTGGCCGCCCATCCCGCGCAGCCCATCCCGGCCGGCGTCAAGCATGACCTCGCGGCTTACTATGCGGACCCCTCCGCGCCCATCGCGACCCGGAAGAACGCCGCAAAGTGGGCGCAGGTGCAGGCGGACCTCATGACCCTGCGCACGGTACCAGTCGGCAATGAACCGGACGCGCTACCTTCCTATGGGACGGACGTCGACGGCAATCCCGGGCAGGCTGGCGCAGGTGCCGCTGCGGGTGAGCACGCCCGCGAAGGGAACGGCCTCGATCGTGCGAGGGTGGTAGAGCGGCGAGGTCTGGGCGATTAATCTGACCGCGAGGCCGGTGACGGAGCTGAGATAGAGCGTTGGCGAGAGTGAGCCGGTGAGTTCGATCTGCTGACCTTTAAGGCAGTCGGGGGTTGCGAACGTGATTCGCCCCGGGATGTGCGTCAGGTCGGTCGTGCCGTCGATCTCGCCCGTGGCGAGGAGCTCCGGCTGAACGCCCAAAGTGTAGACGGCAAAGCGGCTGGCGAGCACCTGCGGGAGGGGGCGGATGGGAGGGCTCAAGTTGAGCCCGCACGCGGAGAGTAGCAGGATGCCGATGCAGACGATGACCGTGGCGATGGCAAAGCGGGCGGGAAGCATGGGGTGAGCTTACGTGCTTTGCCGGAGAGGAGGAGCGCGCGTTGTGACACTTAACCCGGTTTGCCTCCAGGTTGACCTGAGCGAAGCGAACGACCCCCGCATTTCGCTGCAACGACCTCTTGAGGTAGCGAGTTTACGGACCCTCTGATCAAGTACTTCGGTGGAAGCGGGACTTTACTCCCGCTTAACTTGAAGTGTAGCCGCAGCGCCAATGCGGGGTCGTTCGCTTCGCTCAGGATGACGGCGAAAGGCAAGAACACTCTGCGGGGTAGAACGCGGTCGCCTTTGAGGAAGGGAATCACCTAACCAGCAGAAGGGAAGCAGAAAAGGGAAAGCCACGCAGCGCGGTGGGGGCTGTTGCGTGGCTATTCCGGTAAAGCAACGAAGTGGGTGGACTTCGTTAGGGCCGGCTCAACTCAACGCAAGCGCGAGGAGCCATGCCCTACCAGAACTCTACCCGCTTTGCAGAGATGAGTCAAGGTCTACCCTGAAATCCTGCCTGGTCCAAACCGCAGATTTCTCCGCTTTGCTACGGAATGACAACAAAAGGCACGGAATGACAACAGAAGGCGCATTGGTATTTTGTTGTCATCCCGTAGGGATCTGCGTTTCCTCACCCATCGCCCCTCCGATCACAGCCGGCAGATCAGCAGCTCGCGCTCATAGATCATCTCCGGCGGCAGGTGGTCGTGCAGTGCGAGGAACAGCTCTTCATGGCCCATCACCTCTTTCTTCCAGGCGTTCCGGTCCACCGTCTGCAGCTCGCGGAACTGCTCGTAGCTGAAGTCAAGTCCTTCCCAGTTCATGTCCGTGTACTTCGGCGTCCAGCCGATCGGCGTCTCGGTCCCGTGGACCCGCCCACGCACGCGATCGACCACCCACTTCAGCACCCGCATATTTTCGCTATACCCGGGCCACAGGAACTTGCCATCCGCACCCTTGCGGAACCAGTTGACATGAAAGACCCGGGGCGTGCTCGTCAGGTCGCGCTGCATGCGCAGCCAGTGACGGAAGTAGTCGCCCATGTGGTAGCCGCAGAAAGGCAGCATCGCCATTGGGTCGCGGCGGACCATGCCGACCGCTCCTCCGGCGGCCGCGGTCGTCTCCGACCCCATCGTCGCGCCCATGTACACGCCGCCGGACCAGTTGAACGCCTGGTAGACCAGCGGCATCGTCGTAGGACGCCGCCCGCCGAAGAGAATGGCCGAGATCGGAACGCCTGTCGGGTCTTCCCAGTTTGGATCGATCGTCGGGCACTGCGCTGCGGGCGCCGTGAACCGCCCGTTCGGGTGCGCGGCAGGCGTCTTCGATGCCGGCGTCCACGCATTGCCGCGCCAGTCCAGCGCCTCCGCCGGCGGTTGGTCCGTCATGCCCTCCCACCAGATGTCGCCGTTGGGCTGGCCGCGCTCGGTCACGAGCGCGACGTTCGTAAAGATGGAGTTGGCGCGCAATGTCTCCATCGCATTCGGGTTCGTCTTGTCGCTCGTCCCCGGCGCGACGCCGAAGAAGCCGCTCTCCGGGTTGATGGCGCGAAGCTGGCCAGTCGCATCTGGCTTGATCCACGCGATGTCGTCGCCCACGGTCCAGACCTTCCAGCCCTCGAAACCCGCGGGCGGGATCAGCATCGCTAAATTGGTCTTGCCGCACGCGCTCGGGAACGCGGCCGCCACGTAGGTCTTCTCGGTCTTGCCAGCGGCGTCCGCGGGCGATTCCACGCCCACGATCAGCATGTGCTCCGCCATCCAGCCCTCGTCGCGCGCGATGTTCGACGCAATGCGCAGCGCAAAGCACTTCTTGCCCAGCAGCGCGTTGCCGCCGTAGCCCGAACCGTACGACCAGATCTCGCGCGTCTCCGGAAAGTGCACGATGTACTTGTTGTCGTTCTGCGGCCAGGACACATCGGCCTCGCCCGCTGCCAGCGGCGCGCCTACCGAGTGCAGGCACGGAACCACGCGCTTCACATCCTTCTCGATCTCGCAATACACCGCCGTGCCGATCCGCGCCATAATGCGCATATTCACCACCGCGTAGGCGGAGTCCGTCAGCTGCACGCCAATCTGCGACATCGGCGACCCGACCGGCCCCATCGAAAACGGCATCACGTACATCGTCCGGCCGCGCATGCAGCCCTTGAACAAGGTTTTGAGCTTCTTACGCATCACAAACGGGTCTTCCCAGTTGTTCGTCGGGCCGGCATTCTCCTTGCTCAGCGAGCAGATGAACGTGCGGTCCTCCACGCGCGCCACATCGTTCGGCGAGGACCGCGCATAGTAGCAGCCGGGCCACTTCGCCTGGTCGAGCTCCGTAAAGGTGCCCGCCGCAACGAGCTCGCGCTTCAGCCGCGCGTCTTCCTCGTCCGACCCATCCAGCCAGCAGACGCGGTCGGGCTGGCAGAGATCGGACATCTTTTCCACCCAGCGGATGAGGTGCTTGTTGGTCGTGGGCGGCGTCTGCGTGCCGGTCTGGAGGCTGGTCTGGATGCTGGGCTGAGTGGCAAGCTTGCTCATGGCGATTTGTCCTTCACCGACAGTCTTCCTGCTCAAGAAAAGCTCTGTCAACTAAGCGAGCCGGTTATCGGCACATCGTGGTGGTAAGACCATGCCGCTTCCACCAAACTGCTGTGGCTTCCTACGCGATGGCGGCGTTCACCAGCGCCTGCGCTTCGGTCTGGATCTGCTTCAGGTGAGCTTCGCCCTTGAAGCTTTCCGCGTAGATCTTGTACACGTCTTCCGTACCGCTTGGCCGCGCCGCAAACCAGCCTTCGTCGGTCGTCACCTTCAGCCCGCCGATGGGCGCGTGGTTGCCGGGAGCCTCGGTCAGGATGGCGGTGATCCGGTCCCCGGCGAGATCGGTCGCCTTCACGTCGGACGCCTGCAGCTTGCCGAGCTTGGCCTTCTGCTCCTTGGTCGCCGCGGCGTCGATGCGCTGGTAGACGGGATCGCCGTATTTGGCGGTCAGCTCGCGGTAGAGCTCGCCGGGGTCCTTGCCGGTTACGGCGGTCATTTCGGCGGCGAGCAGGCCGCAGATCAGGCCGTCCTTGTCGGTGGTCCAGACCTTGCCGTTTTTGCGCAGGAAGGTCGCGCCCGCGGACTCCTCGCCGACGAAGCCGAGCGTTCCGTCGATCAGCCCGTCGACGAACCACTTGAAGCCGACCGGAACCTCGAGCATTGGCCGGTTCAGGCCCTTTGCGACGCGGTCGATCATGCTGGAGGAGACCAGCGTCTTGCCGATGCCCACGTTGCCGTTCCAACCTGCCCGGTGCTCGAAGAGGTACTGCTGGCAGACCGCGAGGTAGTGGTTTGGGTTGAGCAGGCCGCTCGAGCGCGTGACGACTCCGTGACGATCGTGGTCGGTGTCGCAGGCCCAGGCTACGTCGAACTTGTCCTTGTTCTGGATCATGCTGGCCATCGCGTCGGGGCTTGAGCAATCCATGCGGATCTTCCTGTCCCAGTCCAGCGTCATGAAGCGGAAGGTCGGGTCGACGTACGGATTCAGCAGCTCGCAGCTCAGGTTGTA
>CAXUDC010000035.1:0-24674 GCA_964249685.1 uncultured Acidobacteriaceae bacterium | reverse complement strand
GCATGACCGCGATCCGGTCGACGGAATCGTTCGCCGCCTCCGCGTCGAAGTGACCGGACGCGACCATGTAGTCCACCGCCTGCTGCCGCGTCCAGTGCAACGCATGCAGACCGGGGTCGACGACCATGCCGCGCGCGGGCCACAGCCTGCGCATTACGGCGGCATCGTCCGTGTCGTAGATCTTTGCCTCTTCGCCCATCACCTCCGCGTACCGCGCCCAGCCCTCGACATAGGCCGCGTTGTCGATGATCCGGGAAAGGCGGGTCGGCGGCTGCAGCTCCCGGGCCAGGGCCTTCTGCAGGGAGTGGCCCGGGACGGTCTCATGAACGGTAACGATCTCCGCGTCCGCCCTAGTCTGGGTCTGCCAATCGCCCAACTTGATCAGGTAGACCGCGGGTTTCTGCGGATCGGGTTCCTGCTGAAAGCGGGACCCGACGCCGGCGTCTTCTTCAAAAACCGGCAAGGGCCGGATAACGACCTGCTGCCGCGGCATGGCGGCGATAAGGCGCGCCGCCGTGATCTCGCTGGCTCGCTCGAGAAACTGGCGCGAGAACGCGAGCAGGTCTTCCTTCGATTGAAAGCGCTCGGCAGGCCTGCTCCGGATCCGCCACGATCGCCTTCAGGTCTGTTGTGTGATCATTCCGCCCGCCGATGCGCGAGATCGCCGCGACGTTTTCGGCCACCGTCTTGCGGCCAAGATCGAAGACCGCTTGCGGGCTGCGCGACAACGTGGTGTTCACGCGCAGAAAGGCCTGGTAGCAGGCGACGCCGTTCGGCAGGTCGGAGATCGCGACGCCCTCGCGCGCCTGCGGCAGGTACTCTGCTTCAAGGAAGTCGCGGTACGAGCGCAGGGCCGGGTCGATCTGCTCGACGACCAGCCGGCGGAACGCGCTCTGCAACACTGCTTTGTCGCTGCGCTTCGCGGGGGAGTAGAAGGGCGAGGCTTCCGGGTCCGCGGCCGCCAGGTCGTCCATCTGCCGGATCACCCTGCGCACTACCGCTTGCGGTGCCGAGTACCCCTGCACCAACCCAAGCCGAAGGTTGGCGATCTCAACTGCCACGTAGCGGGGCACCCCGCTCCAACGCTCGAGCGCTTGCGTTCGCTCCTCCGCCGAGCCGACCGGCTGCTTCTCCGCCGCGTCTGTGAACTTGGACTGCCACCCACGGAAGTGGTTCACGTTCCAGAGCTCGGTTCTGCACACTCGCAACTGCAGGTCGGCTTCCAGCTGCTCACGCAGGTTGGCGTAGGTTGCGCGATCCCGCCTGGCCACGTCGGCGACGGGCAACGCGAGCAGGGCTCTCAGGTCCTCGCGTTCGGCTGCGTCGTGAGCCGCGAGCGACTGCGGTGTTCTATCCGCGAAGCGGCCGTGCTCGCGCGTGGGCAAGCCGCTCGCATAGGCCAGCAGCGGGTCGAACTGAAGCTGCTGATCCACAAAGCGATCCGCAAGTTGGTTGAGCCGGGAGCTCACGGTCTGCGCGCGTCCGCTCGCAAGGCCAACCATCCCAAGAAGTGCCGCACGCGCAACGGATCGGAAAGCAGACACATGGTTCACGATAGCAGTCAGAGCGGTCGCATTCCCGGTGCTCGCCCTCTCCGAATCGTTCGGCAAAGAGGTGCATCCTAACGTTGCTGCTGACGACGTACCCCTGGGAGATGGAGCATGGAACTGTTTGAACTTGGACGGTCGGGCTTGAACGTGCCGCGGCTTTGCTTTGGCGGAAACGTCTTCGGATGGACGGTCGATGAGAACGGTTCGTTCGAACTCCTGGACGCGCTCGTGGATGCCGGGCTCAACTTCATCGATACCGCGGACGTGTATTCGCGCTGGGTGCCGGGCCACGAGGGCGGCGAGTCCGAGAGCATCATCGGGCGCTGGCTGGCCAGTCGCGGAGGGCGGGAACGCGTCATCCTCGCGACCAAGGTTGGCGTGGATATGGGCGGGGGTAAAACAGGGCTCTCCGCCCGGCGCATCCAGGAGGCCGTCGACGCTTCGCTGACGCGTCTGGGCACCGACTACATCGATCTGTACCAGTCTCATACCGATGATGCAGACACGCCGCTTGCGGAGACGCTCGGAGCCTATGCCGACTTGATTTCCGCGGGTAAGGTGCGGGCGATCGGTGCCTCAAACTACAGTCCCGCGCGACTGGCCGAAGCTCTCGACCTGAGCGCGGCTACCGGTCTGCCCCGGTACGAGTCCTTGCAGCCGCTGTACAACCTTGTGGAGCGGTCGGGCCTTGAAAAAGAGCTGGCGGAACTGTGCCTGCAGCAGCACGTCGGCGTCATTCCCTACTCTTCGCTTGCGAGCGGGTTTCTGACCGGGAAGTACCGGTCGATCAAGGACACGGCAGGGCGGCAACGCGGCGGGCGCGTGCAAAAGTATTTGAACGAGGAAGGCATGCATCTGCTCGCAACGCTGGATGCGACCGCTGCCCTGCACAAGGTCAAGCCGGCCGCCATCGCGCTCGCCTGGCTGATTGCGAAACCCGCCGTGACGGCCCCGATCGTGAGCGCGGTGAGCCTTGAGCAGCTTCAGGATCTTCTGCCGGCGATCGATCTGACCCTCGATGCAGAAGCGATCCGCACGCTGGACGAGGCGAGTGCGCCCTTTACGACGTAAACCGCACTGGTTTAGCCGGCAGACCGCTGAAACGCCCGCAGCGGTCTGGAAAACTACTTCAATCAGCACCAGTCGGACCGCAGATTCCTACGGGAGAACAACAGAATACAGTGCTGCATTTTGTTGTCATTCCCTAGCAAAGCGAAGAAATCTGCGGTTTGGACCAGCACCACACCTGCGGAAGAATGCGCTAAAACAGCGCACCCTGAGGATTCGCGGTCGTCCATTCTTCAAGCGAGGGCAACATCAGTTCGGGCGCGATCTCGCGGCGCAGACGGCGCAGCAGCTCGGCGCGGCGGACCTCTGGCTTCATGCGATCGAGTGTCGCGGCGGTGGCCGGATCCTTCCGCAGCCGGCTGGAAATCTCGCGCAGCCGCCGGGCCAGCAACTCCGGGGCAAACTCGCGCTGGATGTAGCTGTCGACCTCGCCGCCACACCATTGCTCGTACTCCTCTTCGAGCTGCATGGAGGCCAGCGAGCGGGCGCCTTCGGCACCGCGCGCAGCGTCCCGTTCCGTGCGCCGTCTGGTCTCGGCCTGGCGCTGGCCCGCGGTCTTGAAGGTAGCGGGTATCGGCTGCTCGCCTTCGGTGAATGTAATCAGGTAGCCCGCCGGGTTCTTGATCGAGCCGCGGCGATCGGCCTGCACCTGCGCGGCGACATACTCGATCCTGTCCAGCAGCGCGACCGGCTCCAGCTTGCGCGCGAGCTCTGCTGCCTTGGCCGGA
Organism: uncultured Acidobacteriaceae bacterium; assembly: GCA_964249685.1. Classification (GTDB taxonomy): domain Bacteria; phylum Acidobacteriota; class Terriglobia; order Terriglobales; family Acidobacteriaceae; genus Edaphobacter. The sequence goes on along the minus strand of CAXUDC010000035.1, from coordinate 21,328 downwards.
GCGACGCCCTGCTCTACCAGCCGGCTGCGGGCCTGCTCGCGCAGATCGGTCAACGGTGCCTCAAGCCTGGAGTCCGTTTGCGCCGTAGAAAAGGCAAGCTGCTTGCGCTGCGTCATCGTTAGCACGTCTCTGAGCGCGCGGCCGGGAGTCAGCACCAGCTTGTAGCCGGTCTTCGAGGTCATCGGACGGATATCCCAGCTCTTCAGATAGCCGATGTTCACGAGGTCGGTAAGAGACAGGCCCATGGTCTCGCGGATCTTCGATACATGCTCGTAGGCGCGGACGTTGAGCAACGCGCAAAGCTCGGTGTAGTCCTTTTCGACCTCCTTGCCGCCGCTTGCGAAGAACCACAGATACAGGTAGACGAAGATACCCTTGGCGGTCGGGCGAACGAGCTTGCGGTACATGTTGAAGTCTTCGGGGACGACAAAGGACTCGTTCAGGTTTTCGAGCAGCCAGTCTTCGAGCTCGACCTCGAACAGGTCCGTCTTGTTCGAGCCGTCGAGATTGCTTGCGCCCAGGCGCGTAAAGCTGCGAAACACGTGCACGGTCTTGTTCATGTAGCGCTTGCGCAGCGAGGAGTAAATGACCTGCTCTGAGGTGATGGTCGTGTCCGCCATGCGCATGCCCCAGCTGTTAAGCGCTTCGTAGTTCTCGCCGGAATCACACTGGCCGAGCGCATGGAGCAGGCTGTACCCGGAGAAGCGAATCGGGTTCGCGACCACACCGTTGCGGAGCTTGGTCTCCATGGCGAGCTTCATGAAGGCCATGTATTTGTCGCGGTCTGACGTCGACGGGAGGCCGAGCGCTTCCGAGGAACGGAACTCGGCTGAGACTTTAATCTTTTTGCCGTCGCGATTGACCCACTGCTCTATGCGTCGACTGGACGCAAGCTGACGGCCACGGCGCTCATGGGCTCCGAAGAAGCCGATCTGTAGCAAATTCTTCTCGAACCGGATGAGATCGACAGCATCAGGCAGGGTGACAAGAAGCGTTTCGGGCTGGGCGGAACGTCGTGCCATGGGTGCTCCGGAATGAAGTGCTGGTATTGACTGTATGTTCGTGTAGAGAACAGTGTGCTGTAAAGCAGGGTAAGTACTTAAGCATGGTCCAAGTAGTTGATTGGTATAGAGTTGCCCTCTGTTGTTTTCCAACCCACTGCGGGAAAGTTTCCAACCGGCTGCGGACTTGGCACCAACCGGCTGCGGAGGCCGGTTCCTGCCGGGTGCGGAGCTTCTTCCAACGCGATGCGGGCTAGTTTCCGATTGACTGCGGGCTTTTTTCCAGCGGGCTGCGGATTCGAGGCGTCCCTCCTTCCAGCCGACTGCGGAGGGTGCTACGAAAGAGTGTGCAGTACAGCGAAAGGGCGTCAGAGGCTTTGGATTGACCGAGCAATAGTGCAAACCTCCGCAGTAGGCTGGAAAGATTGCGTTCCCGTAGCACCTGGTTTCCAGTCGACTGCGGGCTTGGAGCTGGGGTTCCTTCCAACCGGCTGCGGAGCAACGGCGTCTTCAGGGTATGGCGTTGGGGTGAGGAAAAGTAGCAGAAAACCCGCAGTTGGCTGGAAGTTCTACAGCTGCGCTCAAGCGTCGGCGTCTTTCAGGGCATTTGAACTATGCGGTTAACTGCGATAATAGATATCGCAGCGATAAATAACAAGTATCATTTGTTTATAGATGCGATTTATTGCGGTATCGTAGCGTTATCGCTCAAAATGCGATATTGTTGCAATATCGCAACATAGGAGCTTGCTTATGCCTGTCATCGCTGTATCCAACCCTAAAGGAGGTGCAGGCAAAAGCACCACCACCCTGCTGCTCTCTACCTACCTTGCCCAGAAGGGTGCCACCGTTGCCGTACTCGACGCGGACCCCAATCAGCCGATCCTGGACTGGAAGAAGAATGGCAAGTCGAAGACGACGCTTGAGGTAGTTGGCGGAGTGAGGGAATCGAACCTGATGGAGACGCTGGAGGCGCAGGACAAGCAGTTCGTCTTCATCGATCTTGAGGGGACGGCGAGCCTGCTGGTGTCACGTTCGATCGCAATGGCTGATTTTGTGATCGTACCGGTGCAGGCGAGCGCGGTCGATGTGCGCCAGGCCGGCAAGGCGATTCGCGCTGTCCGCGATGAAGAGAAGGTCGCGCGGCGGTCGAACCCGAAGCGCAACATTCCCTTTCGGGTGCTGATGACGCGGACGCCCGCTCCGGGGGCTCCGGTGTCCTCGGTGCAGCGGCAGTTGGAGGCCGAGATCGAGCTTGCGGGCATCCCGCGGTTCCAGACCAGCCTGTCCGAGCGAATGGCCTACAAGGCCATGTTTGTCGAGCGGCTAACCTTGGCCGAGATGCACGACATGCGCGTCGGAAACCTGGAGGCGGCCTACGAAAATGTTCATCAGTTGGCCGAAGAGCTGATCGGCCTGCTACAGGCGATCGAGCAGGGAGGGGCGTCATGAGCAAGTTCGGGTTGATGGATGAAGAGGAAGCAGAAGAGCCGCAGGGAACTCTGACGGATCGGCTGGCGATGTTCCAGCCTGTGCGCCCGAAGGCCATCGGGGATGTTGCGGCGATGGATGCGGCAGCTGCGGAGCACGGCTTTATCAGCCGCGAGGCCCCGCCACCTGCGCCTGCGCGGCCCGTGGGAAGGCGCCGGCGCGCGGTCCCGGCGGAGCCGACGCGTCACCTGGCCATCCGCCTAACCGCAAGCGCGTATGACCGCTTTGTGGCCTATGCGGACCGGCACCAGTTGACCTACCACGATGCGCTGGGCCAGTTGCTCGATGATTGCGGCGAGCGGTAACGGATCGGGCTTTTCCCGGGATCATGGGCGTTTGAGGCCGGCGAAGAGTTTCCTAAAGTCCTCTCGCGTGGGGTCGGGGCGGGGTGGCGCTTTGCGCTCGTAGGCCTGGGCGAAGCGCTCGCCGTCGGACTCGAGGATGCGGGCGAGCAGGAGCATGGCTTCGGCGAGCTGCTCGGTGGTGTCGAAGCGGACGTGCAGGCTGCCGGGCGCGAGCGTGATGGCATCGGGCAGACCATCGAGCGTGACGGGTTCGAGGTCCCGGCGGACGATCGAACGTGCGCGCCGGCCAGATGCGGTGCCTGCCTGCTCGCGTTCCTGGCGAAGTACGTCGAAGAGGCCGCCGGTATCCGGGGCGACGCGAACGCGCTCGAGGAAGGCCGCGAGGGCGTCGTGCTCGACCAGGCGTGAGGTACCGATCTGGGTTGTGGGTAGCAGTTCCAGTAGCCTTTGTGCGGCTCGTGGCTGCAGCTGAAAGAGCCGTTCCAGGTCGCGCCGGTCGTAGTGCGAGCGCACGGAGTGAAGGACGCTTCGGGTGATTTCGTGCAGGCGCGGGAGCCAGGAGATAGGGCGAGACATGGGCTATCGGCTAGTTTAGTAGGTTTAGGCGAAGTTGGGAATAAGGCCGCGATCGCGCACTAATGGGTCGATTCAGGTGTCAGAGATCAGCAATGCTAGGGGTGAGCCTTCCAAACATCAATGCCATTCCATTGGAACGTTTTCAGCCTGAGTTGCATCCAACTGCAAAATCAAGACTAGTGAGCCTTTAAAGCGGTATCTGCCGTTTGGGCTGCAGATGGGTCCGGGTAGAGCCTGAGTGCAGGAGAATTCTTTGGGCATTGCCCACAATCGATGGCGATGGAACGTGCGGCTGATGACCGCGGGCATGCTGGCGGTCAAAGCGCTGTGTGCCCGTAGCCAAACCGCCTCCGAGATGCCGCAGAGCCCGACGCGTGCGGTGCAGCTACCGCTCTCCGGCCGCAGTGCGCAGGCGGGCGACGTAATGGTGACGCAGCGTACGACTAACACCGGGGGAGGGAACTCGGTGGTGAGCGTAGACAGCATGGTGAACGTGCCGGCACCTTACAGCGGGAGCGTGGCGGCGGGCACGGCGACCGGCGACGTGCTGCCGCTGACGCTCGACGCGGCCCTGCAGATGGCGTTCAAGGCGAATCTGGGCACGCTGAGCGAGTCCGCCATGGAGCTGCAGGCGCGCGGGCAGCGGGGCATCGCAAAGAGCGAGCTGCTGCCGCAGTTGAACACCGTGATCAGTGAGGCGTACGAGAAGGAAAACCTGCGTACGCTTGGGTTAAAGACGCCTACGATCCCGCCAATTACAACCTTCAACTACTATGACGCGCGAGCAGTGCGGCTGCAGCAATCGGTCTTCGACCTGGTACGGATTCGCAACATGCAGGGCGCGAGCGAGAACGTGCAGGCGACGATCAAGGCGGCGCGTAATGCCCGCGACCTGATCGTGCTGGCGACCGCGGGGAGCTACCTGCAGCTGGTTGCGACGCGGGCGCGGGCGGACGCGGCAGCGGCGCAGGTGGTCTCGTTTACGGCCATCTACAGGCAGGCGGCGGACCGGTTGGAAGCAGGCCTGGCGACACGCGTGGATGCGCTGCGCGCGAAGGTCCAGCTGCAGACGCAGCAGCAACGGCTGCGCTCGCTCGAAGGCGATGTGGAGACGCAGAAGCTGAAGCTGAGCCGGATCATTGGGCTGCCGCCGGGGCAGCGATTTACGGCTACGGATGCCGCACCCTACGCGCCGCAGACCGCGTTCAACCAGGACGACGCGCTGCGCCGGGCACAGGCGGATCGCACCGATCTGCAGGCGGCCGATTCCGGCGTGAAGGCGGCGGAGCTGATAGTGAAGGCGGCGCGGGCGGAGCGCATGCCTTCGCTTGCCGTCAACGCTGATTTCGGTGCCTCGGGAACGACGCCGACCAATCACTCCGACGGCGTATACACCGTATCGGGGACGCTCACGATTCCGCTCTACCAGGGCGGCCGCGTCCGCGCGGATGAAGAGGTCGCGCAGGCCGCGTTGCGGCAGCGCACGGCCGAGCGCGACGACGTGCGCGGACAGGTCGACCAGGATGTGCGCCAGGCGTTCATCGACCTGGACACGGCCGCGGACCAGGTCGGGGTGGCCGAGGACAATCGCGCGCTGGCGCATGAGGCGTTGACGCAATCGACGGACAGGTTTGTGGCCGGCGTGGCGGATACGGTGGAGCTGGTGCAGGCCGAGCAGGCGGTGGTGCAGGCGGACGACGATTTTATAACGGCGGTGTACGACCACAATCTCGGCAAGGTGTCGCTGGCGCGGTCCATGGGCAACGCCGAGCAGACGCTCCCGCAACTCTTGAGGAAACCATAGATGGCGATCCCGGAAGACCACCGCCTGCCGAGCGAAGCAGGGGAGTCGCACCCGATGCCGCCGGCGTTGGAGCCCGCACCGCCGCAACTGCCGCAGGATGGCGACCTGGCCATGCGCATGCTTTACGACGAGCAGACGCGGCTGCGCGCGGAGCTCGACGAACTGCGCAAGAAGGGCGGCGGCGACGACGACAAGAAGGAAGAAGGCGGCGACGACAAGGAAGGCGGCGATGACGAAGAGCCGAAGCCGCCGCTGAAGGAGCGTCTCGCCGAGACCGAGAAGAAGACCGAGGGTTGGGTGCATCAGCATCCCGTGGCGACGATCTCGATCGTGGCCGGCGTGCTGCTGCTGATTGTCGCGACGATCCTGCTGGTCCGTTATCTGAATAGCTATGTCGAGACCGACGACGCGTTCATCGACGGGCATACCGATCCCATCAGCTTTCGCGTCAGCGGCATCGTGAAGGCCTGCTTTGTCGAGAACACGTACTTGGTCAAGAAAGGCCAGCTGCTGGTGGAGCTCGACAGTCGCGACAACCAGGTGGCGAAGGAGCAGGCGGGCGCGAACTATGCGCAGGCGCAGGCAGCGGTGCGGGCGCAGGCCCCGAACGTGCCCATCACATCGACGGACCAGATCAGCCGCGTGAAGAATGAGGACTACAACGTGATCAGCGCGCGCGCCAACGTGGCCGCCAGCGAGGAACGGTATCGCGCGGCGCTGGCGGATCTGCGCCAGGCGCAGGCGCAGGAGGGCAATGCGGCGCGGGAGGAGGAGCGCTACCGGCTGCTCGTGGTCAAGGAAGAGGTGACGCGCGAGCAGTACGATCAGCGTGCGACGGATGCGCGCGCGCAGGCTGCGGTGGTGGCCTCGCGGCGAGAGACCGCGGAGGCGGCGAACCGCGCGGTAACGCAGGCCAACGCGCAGCTCGAGCAGGCGCGTGTGCAGGCCGAGCAGGCCCGCCAGGACACGCCGCGCCAGGTGCAGATGCAGAAGGAGATGCTGGCGCAACGCAAGGCAAGCGAGCTCGTCGCGAAGGCGCAGGCGGACCAGGCCGAGTTGAACCTGGAGTACACGCGCCTCTACGCGCCCGAGGACGGCATTATCGGCGACAAGCAGGTGCAGGTCGCCACGCAGGTCGCGCCCGGGCAGGAGCTGTTTGCCCTGACCCAGACCAACGAGATCTGGATCACCGCCAACTTTAAGGAGACCGAGGTGCAGCGGATGCGCGCGGGCCAGAGCGTGACCGTGTATGTCGACGCGTTGAAGATGAAGTTCGAAGGCTGGGTGGAGGCGCTGCCGGGCGGTACGGGCGCGGTCTACAGCCTGCTGCCGCCTGAAAATGCGACCGGCAACTACGTGAAGGTGGTGCAGCGTCTGCCTTTGCGCATCCGCCTGCACCCGGGGCAGAACGGCGAGCAGCGCCTGATGCCCGGCATGTCGGTCGAGCCTAAGGTGTGGTTGCGCTGAATGGCGGCGAGCGGCGGCAAGACCAACCCCTGGTTCATCGCGATCGCGGTGATGATCGCCACGTTCATGGAGGTGATGGATACGTCCATCGCGAGCGTGGCCGTGCCCTACATCGCTGGCAGCACGGCCTCCACAACCGATGAAGCCGAGTGGGTGTTGACGGTGTATCTCGTTGCCAACGCCGTCTTTTTGCCGGCGAGCAACTACTTCGCGCAGCGCTTTGGGCGCAAGCGCTACCTTATGTTTTCGCTCGCGCTGTTTACGGTCGCGTCCTTTCTTTGCGGCATCGCGCCTACGCTGCCGCTCATCCTGCTGGCGCGGGCGATCCAGGGCGCGGGCGGCGGCGCGCTGCAGCCACTTTCGCAGGCCATTTTGCTCGAAAGTTTTCCTCCCGCCAAGCAGGGCCAGGCGCTCGGCGTGTACGCGCTTGGCGTCGTACTGGCGCCGGTGATCGGGCCCGCGTTCGGCGGCTATCTTACCGACGCGCTCTCGTGGCGCTGGGCGTTCTATATCAACATCCCTGTCGGCATTCTGGCGTTGCTCTTGCAAAGCAAATTTCTGGACGAATCACCAAAGGTACCGAAGAAAAAGCTGGGACCGTTCGACGGTATCGGCTTTGGCCTGCTGGGGCTTTGGATCGGCTGCCTGCAGTTCATCCTGGACAAGGGGCAGGAAGACGACTGGTTCGGTGACGCGCGCATCTGCTGGGCGGCGGGCATCCTGGTGGTCACGTTTACGCTGTTTCTCCTGCGAGAGTTCCGCCATGCCAAGCCGCTGGTCGACCTGAAGGCCTTTGCCGATCGCAACCTCGCCATCGGCAGCGTGCTGGTGTTTGCGCTGGGCGCAGTGCTTTATGGCCTGACGACCATCCTACCTGTCTTTTACCAGACGCTGCTTGGCTATAGCGCCACGGCGAGCGGCTTTGCGGTCAGCCCGCGCGGCCTGGGCTCGGTCGCGGCGTCGCTCATCGTCGGCGCGCTGGTGTCGAAGTTCGACGCGCGCTGGATGGTGGCCGCGGGCTTTGCGGTGCTGGGCGTGTCCGGTTTGTGGCTTGCGGAGATCACGCTCGACATCTCCCCCACGAGCGAGTTCTGGCCGATCGCGGTGAGCGGCGTGGGGCTCGCGATGATCTTCGTGCCGCTGTCCAAGGTGGCGCTCGCGACGGTCGGGAAGAAGGGCACGGGTAACGCCAGCGGCATCTTCAACTTCCTGCGGAACGTCGGCGGCTCCATCGGGATCTCGGCCGCGAATACGATCGCGCAGCGGCACCTGCAGGCGCATCGCAACGACGTCGTGAAGAACATTACGGGGGCAAGCTGGCTGCTACGCCGTCAGCTGCAGGGTCTGACCCAGAAGCTCTCGGCCCACGCCGGCCTGGGCGGCCACACCGCCACGCTGCGGGCGTTTTCCATCACGAATACGGCGGTTAACGGCCAGGCGCAGCTCTTTGCGTATGTGGATGTGCTGCGCTACTTCGGATTCCTGTGCTTGGTGTGCGTGCCCTTCGCGTTCCTGCTGCAGAAGCCGGCGAAGGACGCCCAGGGAGCCGCGTAGACCGCACCTTGCAGGTTGGGTGCCCCATTCATCACGGCTTCACCGTGATGAGTGGGGTTCTGATTGCCTGTTGGTGGTGTGGCGCTACAAACGCAGATTCCCTGCGGGAATGACAAACAAGGTGCCAGGGCTTGTCCTCGGTGGTTCAATTGCCCCTGTGCGGATCAAGACTGAACTCCTGGCCGTCTCTGGCCGATGATGCTCAAAGCACGAGCGCAGTGCGCCTCCAGACAAACCAACCCTCTCGCGATGGGCGCGCCTGCTCGCGAAGAAAGAGAAGCGATGACAGACACCGTCTACGATCCCGCCAAGATGATTGCCTTTGCCACCGGAGCGCTCCATAAATCGATTACGACCACGTTCGACCAGATGCTTGGCGTCGACGTTACGATCGATCCTGCCTTCGAGGAATCGTTCGCCTTTGAAGACGGCCGCACCGTGGCCGGCATCATCGGCTGGGCGGGGGACTGGCGCGGGATCGGCATCTTTTCCTGCAAGCCGGAGTGCGCCTGCAAGCTCGCAGACCTGATGCTCGGCACGACGAACTCGTCGCTCAACGAGGACTCGCTCGACGCCGTGGCCGAGATCGCCAACATCATCTTCGGCTCGGTCAAGACCGAGCTCGACGCCGCGATTACCGCCATGAACCTGGGCACGCCGAGCGTCGTCTACGGCTCCGCCCAGGGGGTGCGCCGGGGCAACGAGTGCTTCAGCGTCACTCCCGTAAGGTTGGGAAATTACATGTTCTACGTCAAGATGCATTTCGTGCGCGCGACCGAGCGCCGCGCGCTGACCAGGCGCCCCTTCGAGCACTGTGCCTGAACGCACAGCGCCCGGGGGTGCCCTATAATCACCGCGGGCTTCATCGCGGTTACAGTGGGGTTACTCACTTCAGCGCCATCGCAAGCGCAGCGAATCCCCGGGTGCTATCGCCTAACTATCCAGCTGCGGACTCACGATCTGCGCAGCCAGATGCCCGCCCTCGAACTTCGAAGGCCGGCTCTGCCACACGGTCCCGCCGTGCACGGAAAACTCCGCCAGCGTGCTGCTCGCGATGCCCGTGTTGAGGACGTCGCCCGGGCGCAGCGCGGTCAGCTCGGAGAAGCGCATGGGAAAGCTGGGCAGGCGCAGCGTGGCCTTGTGCCGCATCTGCCGGAGCCGCTGCAGCACCAGTTCGCGCACCTCTGGCGGCTGGTTGTGCCGCGTGTCCTGGCGGTGGATCTCCTTCAGCAGCCGGTCCGCGATGGTGCTCGGCAGGCACAGCTGCAGCGAGGCCTCGACCTCCGCGATCGTGAGCACGTAGGTGAACACGAGCAGGTTGTCGGACGCGGTAAACACCTTGCCTGTACTGGTCGGCAGCACTCGTTCTTCGAACTCTCCGTGGATCTCGCACGCCGCCCAGATCTGGTTGACCTCCACCCAGACCTTTGTTAACAGCGAGTCCAGCAGCGCCATGTCGCTCGGCGTCGCCGCCCGCGTGGCATCGATCCTGGTGTACTCGAGCGAGCCGCCCAGGCCGTAGTGCGCCACCGCATCCACGCACGTCAGGTCGATGCACAGCAGCGCCGGCGCGCGCAGGCTCGCGAACACACCGCGCGTCAGGTAGAGCGCGTTCAGATCCTGCGCGGACAGAAACGTCTGGTAGAGCACGCGCTCCACCGACACCATCGACAGGCTGATATTCGCGTCTAGCCACGCCGAAAGCTGGAAGCTCAACGTCTGCATGATGGGCTTGTTCAGGTCTGTCAGGGTATCCATCTGGTCCGGCGTAAGCGACCGACGCGCGGAGTAGTCCAGCGGCATGCCGACGTTCCTGTCCGCCTCGGTGCCGAACAGCGAATCGATTGAGTTCTGGTCGAGTTGTTCGGGGTTCATGTTGCTCTCCTCGTTCCCTGCTGGAGCAATCGCAGGGCCACCTTTGCGCCGGCTTTTCTCTATGCCGCTAATGTTGCGTGCGGAAGCGCCGATGAAGGGGTCGAGAGGCGTTCGCCTGCTCGCTTTAGAAAGGATTCACGATGAACATCCTGCTGGTAGACGACTCGCCCATCCTGCGCAAGATGCTGCGCAAGGTCCTCGCGGAATGCAGCCTGCACATCGACTCCATCTTCGATGCCGCCGACGGCAGCCAGGCGCTGGACGTGCTGGCGCGGGAGCCCGTGCAGCTCGTCCTGTGCGATGTCAATATGCCCGTGATGAACGGCCACGAGTTCCTGGCCCGCATGCGCGCCCAGGATCAGTTCGCCGCCATCCCGGTCCTGATGGTCACCACTGAAGGCTCGCAGGACAGCGTGCTGAAGGCCCAGCAGCTTGGCGCTAACGGCTACATCCGCAAGCCCTTCACGCCGGATGAAGTGAAGGGCAAGATCATCAAATGCCTGCAGCGCGCAGCCTAGCAAGCGAGAGCCAACATCATGAACCCATCCACTGAGCTCACCCTTCCGTCCGCGCCTGTTCCGCCCGAGCGCCAGTCCTGGACCGGCTACAGCAACCTGCCGCTCCAGGCCGTCGTCTCGCTGCCGCTGCAGCGCATCTCGCTCGAGGACCTGGCGCGGGTCGTTCCCGGCACCGCGCTGCGCTCCGCGCACCACTTCACCAACGACCTCTACCTCTCCGTCCACAACGTCTTCATGGCGAGCGTCTCGCTTGAGCCGGCGGGCGGCACACGCGGCGCACGCCTGAACAACTTCGACCCGCGCCCGGAGTTTTTCCCGGTCGACAAGGCCTCCGACCTGGCACCCGTAAGCGACTTCCCGCCGGACGCGCAGCGCCTGCGCGATTGTACCGTCCCGCTCTCGCTTTGCTTCGGCACGCGCACGCTGCTGCTGCAGGACGCCATGCTGCTCGCTCCGGGACAGCTCCTCGCTCTTGACGTGCCGCTGCTCGATCCTGTGTCGCTGCTCGTCAACAACCGGGTGGTCGCGTACGGAACGCCCATGTTGCAGGCGAACTTTTATTCGGTCCTTGTAACGCAGCTTGCGGCGAACTGAGGCGTAGGGGGAGTGCTGGTCCGAACCGTAGATGCCTCCGCTTCGCTACGGAATGACAACAAAAAGCGGAAGGCCAACAAGCGGCGAACCGACAAGCTGCCGAACGACTACAAAAGCGGAAGGACAACAAGTGACGGCATGACACTAAGAGGCCGCACTTGCATTTTGTTTGTCATCCCGTAGGGATCTGCGTTTCGCTCGATGCTGCACCAAACCTGTTCTAAAGCGGCGGGATCAACGTCCACCGCTCACTCGATCACACCGTCACGCACGCGAAAGAGCTTATGAACTTCGATGAAGAAATCCGCGAGTTCCTCATCGAGAGTAGCGAGAACCTCGTCGCGCTCGACTCTGCCCTGGTGCAGCTCGAGCAGACGCCCGACGACCTCGCCCTTATCTCCAGCGTCTTCCGCACCATTCACACCATCAAGGGCACCTGCGGCTTCTTCGGTTACGACCTCCTCGGCGGGATCACGCACGTGGCGGAAAGCCTGCTCGACCAGGTCCGCGAGCAGAAGCGCAGGCTCACGCCGGAGCTTATCTCGCTCGTGCTCGAAGCCGTCGACGAGATCAAGCACCTGCTCGCAAACATCGAATCCACCGGCACCGAGGGCGAGGATCGCACCGGCCCCGTCCGTGCCCGGCTGGAGGCCGCACAGCGCATCAGCGACCACAGAGCCAGCGCGATCGCGCTCGTTCCGGCTGTCGAGCGCGACCCCGAGCCCGCCAGGGAAGCGCACCTCGCCGACGCCACCATCCGGGTCGACGTCGCGCTGCTCAACCGGCTCATGAACGTGGTCGGCGAGTTGGTGCTTGCGCGCAACCAGCTGCTCCAGCATGCCTCCACCCAGACGCCGTCCATGCAGAAGACCCTGCAGCGCCTCAATCTCGTCACGGGCGAGCTCCAGGAAGGCCTGATGCGCACCCGTATGCAGCCCATCGGCAGCGTCTGGAACAAGCTGCCGCGCGTAGTGCGCGACCTGGCCGCGCGCTGCGGCAAGCAGATCCAGATCCACATGGAAGGCGCCGCGACCGAGCTCGATAAGACCATCCTCGAAGCTATCCGCGACCCCCTGACCCACATCCTCCGCAACTCCTGCGACCACGGCATCGAGACCCCCGACGAGCGCATACGCAAGGGCAAGAACCCGGCCGGCACCGTGACCCTGCGCGCGTGGCATGAAGGCGGTGTCGTGCACCTCGAGATCGCCGACGACGGCGCCGGCTTCGACCCCGCGCGGCTGAAGGCCAAGGCTCTCGAGAAAGGCCTGATCACCCCCGGGCAGGCCGACGGCATGAGCACCCGCGACGCGCTGCAGCTCATCTTCACGCCGGGTTTTTCCACCGCCGCCCAGGTCACCAGCGTCTCCGGCCGCGGCGTTGGCATGGATGTCGTCCGGACCAACATCGAGCACATCGGCGGCACGGTTGACGTAGCCAACCGCGCGGAAGGCGGCGCGGCGCTGCACATCCAGATTCCGCTCACGCTCGCCATCATCCCCGGCCTGGTGGTCACGCTCGGGGACGCGCCGTTTATCCTCCCGCAGGCCAGCCTGCTGGAGCTCGTGCGCCTGGAAAGCGATGCCGAACGCGGACGCATCGAGACCGTGCACAGCACGCCGGTCTTCCGTCATCGCGGCAAGCTGCTGCCGCTCGTCTACCTGGGCCAGGTGCTTGGCGCCACGGGCTTCCGCGCCGCGCGCGACATCGTCAATATCGTTCTGCTGCAGGTAGACCAGCGCCAGGTCGGCCTCGTCGTCGACCGCATCCTGGACACGCAGGAGATCGTCGTGAAGCCGCTCGGCCGCCAGCTCCGCCTTCTGCCCTGCTATGTCGGGGCCACCATCATGGGCGACGGGCAGCCCGCGCTCATCCTCGACGTGGCCGGCATCGCACGGCTCGCCGGAGTAGGTTTGCACGGCAAAGCGATTGCGGCAGAAGACCAGCCCGGCAATCCGGTGGAAGCCGCGCCGACCCAGATGCTGCTGCTCTTCCGCGCCGGCCAGCACCATCGGCTCGCCCTGCCGCTCGCGCTGGTGGATCGGCTGGAAGAGATCCTCAACAGCCGCATCGAGCGCGCGGCCGGCCAGCACGTCCTGCGCTACGGACAGGAGATTCTCCCGCTGATCGACCTTGGCGCCGCGCTCTCGCCCGCAGGGTCCCCGCCGCCGCCGCGCACCGCGCTCGGCGAGGGGCTTTCGCAGCTGATCGTCTGCTCTTCCTCCGGCCGGCGCATCGGCCTGCTCGTCGACCGCGTGCTCGACATCGTCTCCGAAACCGTCACCGCGCGCCGCGACGCCCGCACTGCCAGCCTGACCCCCGGCCTGCTCGGCTCCGCGATCATCGGCCAGCGCATCACCGATCTGATCGATCTGGAGGCGCTGCAGGCGCTGCAATCGCCGTACCTCAACAGCCCGTGCCTGCAGAAGGACGCAGCCTGATGCCGGCCCTGCGGCAGCCCCGCCAGTTCGCCACCTTCCGCGTCGACGGCCTGCTGCTCGGCATCGACGTCCTGCAGGTCCAGGAGGTTCTGAACTACCAGCCGATGACGCCCGTGCCGCTCGCCCCGCGCATGGTGCAGGGCCTCATCAACCTGCGCGGCCAGATCATCATCGCGCTCGATCTGCGCCGCGCACTTTGCCTGCCGCCGCTGCACGCGGACGCGCTGCCGATGAACGTCGTGTTGCAGTCCGAAGACGGCGCGGTCAGCCTCCTGGTCGATGAGATCGGCGACGTTCTGGAGGTCCGCCAGGCCGACTACGCGGACGTGCCGGAGAACATGCCGGAAGAGCAGAAGGCGAACCTGGCCGGCGTCTACCAGCTCGAACAAGGCCTCATGCTCGTCCTCAACACCGACCGTATTTTAGAAGACGCCTGCACCTGATAAAGACACCCGGGGTGCCCCACGATCCCCGCAGCTTCATCGCGGGGATCGTGGATGTACTCCCTCCCACAGCAGCAACGAGAAACAAAACAGTTCCCCCAGCCGCCCCAAGGAGAACCCGTATGCCCCGAGCCAACGCTGTCGCCACCCCCGTCCTCCGCCCCGTCGCCGTCCCGCGCAAGCCCCGCGCCGCCGCAACGCGAGAGGACGAGCACGCCGCCATGGCTGCCGCCATCGGCCGCTCGCACGCTATCGTCGAGTTCGCGCTCGACGGCACCGTGCTCACCGCCAATGAAAACTTCCTCAGTCCCTCGGGCTACACGCTCGACGAGATTCGCGGGTGTCATCACCGCCTGTTCGTCGACGAGCAGGAGCGCAACTCCGCCGCCTACCGCGAGTTCTGGCTCAAACTGCAACGGGGTGAGGTCGTCGCCGGCGAGTTCAAGCGCGTCGCCAAGAGCGGCCGTGAGGTCTGGATTCAGGCCAGCTACAACCCACTCTTCGACGCGGATAGAAAGCCCTACAAAATCATCGAGTTTGCCACCGACGTGACGCCGCAGAAGAAGATCTCCTCCGACTTTCGCGGTCAGATGGAAGCGATCAGCCGCGCGCAGTGCATCGTCGAGTTCGATCTCGAGGGCAGGATCCTGACCGCGAACGACAACTTCCTCAGGGTGGTCGGGTATCGGCTGGAGGAGCTCAAAGGCAAGCAACACTCCATCCTCCTTGCTGAAAGCGATCATGATTCGCTCGCCTTCCAGCAGTTGTGGACGCGGCTCCGGCAGGGTGAATCCGTCGCCACGGAGTGCCGCCGCCGCGGCAAGGATGGCCGCGAGATCTGGATCCAGGCCAACTACAACTCCATCCTGAACCTGAAGGGCGTGCCGTACAAGATCACCAACTTTGCCACGGACATTACCGAACAGGTAAAGATCCGCGAGACCGCAAAGCAGCTCGAAACGCGTGAAAAGGAGGTCGCCGCGGTGCTGCAGGCCAAGATCGACAGCCTGTTGAAGGTGGTGGCCGCCGCGGCCGACGGCGACCTGAGCCAGACCATGCCCATCGCCGGCGAGGATGCCGCCGGGCAGATCGCGCAGGGCCTTGAGCGCCTGATCTCCGACCTTCGCGTCAGCGTCGCCGGCATCAGCCAGACGGCGATGAGCGTCACCTCGTCGTCCGAAGAGCTGTCCTCGATCAGCCAGCAGCTCACCACCAACTCGCTCCACGCCGCGCTCCAGGCCACCAACGTTTCGGCCAGCAGCGAACAGGTCTCTACCAACGTCAGCATCGTCGCGGCGAGCGCGGAGGAGATGCTCGCGTCCATCCGCGAGATCTCGAAGTCCGCCACCGAGGCCGCACGCGTGGCGCGCACCGCGGTCGGCATGGCGAATTCGACCAACGACACCATCTCGAAGCTCGGCATCTCCAGCCAGGAGATCGGCAAGGTGATCAAGGTCATTACGTCGATCGCGCAGCAGACCAACCTGCTCGCGCTCAACGCCACCATCGAGGCCGCGCGCGCGGGCGAAGCAGGCAAGGGCTTCGCGGTCGTCGCCAACGAGGTCAAGGAGCTCGCCAAGGAGACCGCGCGCGCAACCGAGGAGATCGGCCAGAAGATCGAAGCGATCCAGACCGACACCCGCGCCGCCGTCAAGGCCATCGCGGAGGTCGGCGAGATCATCAACCAGGTCAACGACATCTCGAGCACCATCGCCTCCGCGGTCGAGGAGCAGACGGCCACCACCAACGAGATCGGCCGCAACGTCACCGACGCCGCGCGCGGCACGTGCGAGATCGCGCAGAACATCGCCAACGTAGCCCACGCCTCCGAGATGACCACGCGCGGCGCGCAGGAGACGCAATCGGCCGCCCGCGCGCTGACCGACATGGCGTCGCAACTGCAGGTGCTGATTTCACGCTTCAAGCTGTAGCGTAGCGCCCAGAGTAGTGCCAGTCCAAACCGCAGATTTCCTCCGCTGCGCTACGGAATGACACAAAAAGCAAAGGATACAACACAGAAAGCGGCATTTGTATTTTGGTGTCATCCCGTAGGGATCTGCGTTTCGCCCGCCTCTGCACGACCCCTTCGGGCGAAGCGCCCCCGGCGGTAATCGCAACCGCACTCCCTACCACTTCGCAGCAAAAGGTGACCGCATGAGCGCGCTTCCCCGTCCTACCGCAGCAGCCGGACCGAAGATCCGCGTCCTGATCGTCGACGACTCGATCGTGCTCCGCAGCCTGCTCAGCAAGGTGCTTGCCGAGGAGCCGTTGCTTGAGATCGTTGGCGTCGCGCGCAATGGGCGCGACGCGCTCGACAAGGTTCCGCGACTCCAGCCCGATGTCGTCACCCTCGACATCGAGATGCCAGAGCTCGACGGGCTCGCCACCTTGCGGCTACTGCAGCAGCAGCACCCAAAGGTCAAGGTCATCATGTGCTCCAGCCTGACCGAGCGCGGCGCAAGCGCAACGGTCGAGGCGCTGATCGCCGGCGCGAGCGACTACGTCACCAAGCGCAGCGAGGCGGAAAACGCGCTTGAAGCGGTCGGCCGGGACCTGCGCGGAAAAATCCTCAACCTCTTCGCCAGGGCCGCGCGTGCGCCGGTCGATACACTCCGGATCGTGCCCCGGCATGCAGCCATCGCTCGCCGTACAAAACCGCGCATCCTCGCCATCGGTGTCTCGACCGGCGGACCGGCCGCGCTCGCACGCATCATCCCGCGTTTGCCAGCGGAGTTTCCCCTGCCCGTGGTGATCGTCCAGCACATGCCGCCGGTCTTCACCGCAACGCTCGCCGCGCGGCTGGCCGAGACCAGCGCGGTTCCAGTCTGGGAGGCAGCGCACGGCATGAAGGTCGTCCCGGGCAGCGTCTATCTTGCGCCCGGCGACTTCCACATGCAGGTTGCCGAGCTCTACGGCGAACACGTCCTGCAGCTGAACCAGGCCGAGCGCGAGAACTCCTGTCGTCCCGCGGTCGACGTCCTCTTCCGCTCCGTCGCGCGGGTCTACGGCGCGGCAAGCCTCGCCATGATCCTGACCGGCATGGGCCGCGACGGCTGCAGCGGAGCCCGCGAGCTGAAGGCCAGGGGCGCACGCATCCTCGCGCAGGACGCCGCTTCGAGCGTCGTCTGGGGCATGCCCGGTGCGGTCGTCGAGGCTGCCCTGGCCGACAAGGTACTGCCGCTCGACGACATGCTTGCGGAGGTCCTCGGCAGCCTATGATTCTCTCCGATCCCGCTCGCCTTACCGCGGCAAACTACAGCTTTCTGCAGCGCTACGTGTACTCCGCTTCCGGCATCGTGCTGGACGAAAGCAAGCAGTACCTGCTCGAAGCGCGCTTGTTACCGCTCGCCCAGAAGTCAGGCGCGGCGTCGCTGAACGGCCTCAGCGAGCTGCTTTTGGCGCGCCCCGCCGACCCACTCGGCACGCTGGTGGTGGAGGCGATGACGACCAACGAGACGCTGTTCTTTCGCGACGCGGCGTTCTTCGAGGTCGTGCGCACGCATCTGCTTGGCGAGATCTTTGCAGCGGCCAGGGCGGCCCGGCGCAAGGTGCGTCTGTGGTCCGCGGCCGCGTCCACAGGCCAGGAGGCGTACAGCCTGGCGATGCTGCTGCTCGAGGCAGGCTATACGAGCACCGAGGTCGAGATCGTCGGCACCGACCTTTCGAGCGCGGTGCTGGAGCGCGCACGCACCGGCAGCTACAGCCAGTTCGAAGTCAACCGCGGGCTTGTTCCGGCGCTGCTGGCGAAGTACTTTGCCGCCAACGGCCGGGAGTGGCGCATCCACGAGGCCGCACGCAGGATGGTTCACTTCGAGCAGATGGACCTGCGCGGCAGCCTGGCGCACCTGGGCAGGTTCGACCTGGTCCTGTGCCGCAACGTGCTCATCTATTTCGACCAGCAGACAAAGGACCGCATCCTCGACAACATGCACGCGGCGCTTCATCCGGGCGGCCTGCTCACGCTGGGATACGCGGAGATGCTGCGCCACGGACACAGCGGGCTCGCGCGCAGGGCGGTTGGCTCCTGCATCTTCTACGCGCGATGAGGACTTGACCTGCAAATGTTGTCAAGCCGGCTGGCGTTCAGTACACTTTGCGACGGAGAGTTCATGTTTACTCGGCGCAGATTTATCGGCAATTCGGTCCTTGCGATTGCAGGGGCGACTACGGTTCGCGGGCAGGGTTCGCCCGGCGCGGCGGAGGTTCAGGTCGAGCAGGGCGTGTTGCGCGGACAGGTGGCGGCGGGCGTCATGGTGTTTCGGGGTGTGCCGTTTGCGCAGCCTCCGGTGGGCGACCTGCGCTTCCGTGCACCGCTGCCGCCGCAAAGCTGGACGGACGTGCGTGAGGCAGGGCAGTTTGCGCCCGCGTCGTTGCAGCCGAACGAGCCGGGCCTGGCGCAGAGCGAGGACTGCCTGTACCTGAACGTCTGGGCGCCGCAAAAAGGTGGCCCGTTCCCCGTGCTGGTGTGGATTCATGGCGGCGGCTTTACCGGCGGCTCGTCCTTTACGCGGATCTTCGATGGAACGGAGTTTGCGCGGGCGGGCATCGTGGTCGTGACGGTGGCGTACCGGCTGGGCGCGCTCGGCTTTATGGACGTGTCGCCCATGCTGGGCGAGCAGTATGCGGGCAGCGAGAACAATGCGCTACGCGACCTGATCGCCGGCTTGCAGTGGGTGGCCAAGAACATCCATGCCTTTGGCGGCGAAGCCGGGCGCGTGACCCTGGGCGGGGAATCGGCAGGCGCCAAGTTGACGGACACGCTGATGGGCGTGCCGGCGGCGGCGGGCTTGTTTCACCAGATGATCTCGGAGAGCGGCGGCGCGGAACGGATGTGGCCGGCAGGACGCGCAGGGGAGATCGGCGCGCAGTATGGGAAGCTGTGGACGGCGCGGACGAAGTCGCCCGTGAGCGCGCTGCTGACCGCGCCCGGACGGCAGATCGTCGAGCAGCAGACGGAGTTTATCCGGCAGTCTCCGGTACACTTTCCCTTTCGCGTTGGGGTGCGCGAGCCGCTCGTTCCGGTGGCGCCGCTAACGACGATCCGGGGCGGCTCGACACGGCACAAGCGCCTGCTGCTGGGGAGCAATCGGGATGAGAGCGCGTTCTTCCTGGGGCCGCATCCGAAGGCCAAGCCGGGAGCGCAGGACCTTGGCAACCTGTCGCTGGCGAGCTTCGACCAGGTCGCTGAACGCTATCGTGCCTTATATCCCACGATGAGCGACGACTTGCGGCGCATCCGCAGCGTGACGGCGGAAGAGTACTGGATTCCTTCCCTGCGCGTCGCCGAGGCACACACGTTGGCAGGAGGCGAGGCTTACGTGTACCGGCTGGATTTCGCCGGGGACGGCCGGTTCGCGGGGCTGGCGTTCCACTCCTACGACCTGCGTTTTGTGTGGGATTTCTTCGGCAGCGACGTTCCTTCGGACGCGGCACAGACGCTTGCGCGCGAGGTGCATTCGGCCTGGGTGGCGTTTATCCAAGGCAAGGCACCCGCGGCTCCCGGCCTGCCGGCGTGGCCGGTCTACGATCTCGAGAAGCGTCCGACGATGTTGCTGGATGCGCGTTGCCGGATTGAGCTGGACCCGGCGAAGGAGGAGCGCATGCTTTGGGATGGGTTGCTGGAGAGCTGAGGCTTGTTCGCTTTCGGGGTAGTGCAGCGCCGATCGAACCGTAGATTCCTACGGGATGACAACAAAATACAAGTATGGCAGAGTGGGAATGCTGCCAAGAATAACGTTTGTTCCCTGAAGACAGGCTGGTGGATTCTGTTACCGCTCTGATACTATCCACCAAGCTGCGGGTTCAAGGCGTGGTTGGGTATGGTTCGGGTTTCGGCAGGTTTCTCTCGCTTTTGAACGTACGCCACCACGCGTGATGGATGTTCTTCCTCGCGTGCGGCGGCCTGCTCTGGCTGCTGGCCGGACCGCTGGTGCATGCCACCAGCGATGGCGAGGCGGCGGCCGCGGCGAGACAGCAATACAGCCAGAAGGTAGCGAAGACCTATAACGATCGCTATGTGGCGGGCATTCACTTTCTGCCTTCGACCCTGACGACCGACACCGGCGAGTTTATCGATCCAAAGAGTTTTCCCTACCGCGCAGTACTGCGGGCCTTGCCACAAGTAGTCGCACGAGCAGTGGCGGGAGTCGGCGCACTCGAACTGCAACCGCGCGCCCTGGTACCTGCGCAACGTGGAGCTGCTGAAGAACGAGAAGGGCATGGAGGCGACGCGGCACTGCGAGGGGTGCCACGATCCGGTGTCGGTGGTGGCGGGCAACTTTACGCCGGGCGCGTCCACGAAGCGCCGCGCGTTCGACAACGATGGGGTGACATGTTCGGTGTGTCACTCGATCCAGAAGGTGGACACGCAGGGGACAGGGTCGTACGTGCTGGGCGTGCCTGCGGTGCTGGTGGATGAGAGCGGCGCGGCGATCCTGCGGCCGGTGAGCGATGGCGAGATCCTGGCGCACCTGGACCGGCATTCGGCTGCGGTGATGAAGCCGTTTTACAGGAGCGCGGAGTACTGCTCGTCGTGCCACAAGGCTGCGTTGCCGAAGGAGTTGAACGATTACAAGTGGCAGCGCGCGATCTCGCTCCATGACGAGCGGCAGAACTCGTCGTTTGCGAAAGAATCGCCGCTGCCCTTTTACCAGAAGGCTGAGGTCTCGACCTGTCAGACGTGCCACATGGGCCGGGAAGACCTAAAGCTGGCCGATCCCGGGGCCAAGCACGGGCAGCTGGCGTCGCGTCGCTGGCTGGGCGCGAACACGATCGTGCCCGAGTATTACCACTTCGACGAGCAGACCAGGCGCGTCGTCGAGTTCCTGCGCAAGGACGTCTTCAACATCGACATCTTCGCGCTCGAACGGGGCAACAAGCGTTCGGCTACGGCGCTGGCGGAGATCACGGCGCCGCTGGGGCGGGTGCCGTTCTGTGTGCAGGCCGGCGAGCTAGTGACGGCGGATGTGATCGGGCAGAACAAGGGCAACGCGCACTCGCACGTGCCGGAGCAGCGCGATATGTACCAGTCGTGGGTGGACTTTACCCTGACCGACGCGCAGGGCCATGTGCTGAAAGAGAGCGGCTTTGTGGACCGCAAGACGGGCGAGCTGGATGAGCGCGCGCAGAGCTTTACCAACCGGCTGATCAACACGAACAGCGACGCCAACCGCGAGCACGAGGTCTGGATACGCACGTGGTCGCGTACAACAATACGATTCAGTCCGGCCGCTCGCAGATTGTGCGCTACACGTTCCACA
>CAXUDC010000034.1:0-24724 GCA_964249685.1 uncultured Acidobacteriaceae bacterium | reverse complement strand
ATCAGGAGAGGTATTCCTTGATCCATGGGTCTTCGGAGTGGACGAGGTCCTCGGTGGTGCCGTTGAAGACGATGAAGCCCTCGTTGAGGACGAGGAAGCGGGTGGTGTTGTCGATGCCGCCGTTGGGGATGAGCTCCATCTTGTTGGCTTCCTTGTTGAACTGGTGGGTGGCGAGAACGAAGGCGTCCTGGAGACGGTGCGTGATGAGCAGCGAGGTGGTGTGGGAGACGTCGCGCTGCTTGACGACGAGTTCGACGATGGTGGTCGAGGTGATGGGGTCGAGGCCGCCGGTGGGGGAGTCGTAGAGGATGAGGTCGGGCGCGGTGATGATGGCGCGTGCGATGGAGACGCGGCGGCGCATGCCTCCGGAGAGCTCTGAGGGGAACTTGGGCGCGGCGGTGGGGAGCTCGACGAAGTTGAGGACCTCTTCGACCTTTTTGTGTGAATCAGCGGGGCTCATGCCTTCTTCGTTGAGCCGGTAGGCTACGTTGTCCTCTACGTTCATGGAGTCGAAGAGGGCGGACTCCTGGAAGACCATGCCGATGCGTTTGCGCAGGGTGAAGAGGTCGCGCTCGCGCATGTTGGCGATGTCCTGGCCGAAGACCTGGATGACGCCGGAGTCGGGCCGGAGGAGGCCGTCGACGAGCTTGAGCAGGACGGATTTGCCGGTGCCGGCGGGGCCGAGGATGACGAGGGTCTGGCCATGATCGACGGTGAACGAGATGTTTTTGAGGATGGGGTCACGGCCGAAGGAGAGGGTGACGTCTTTAAAGACGACTACGGGGGCGTTTTTCGGCGGAGTCTCGGGTTGGGGGGTGGGTTCGGGCATGGGTGGAGGCTTGTCGGAAGCAGTCCCTACGGGATGAAAAGCGAAAGGGGCAACATGAGTTAGCTGCCGAAGATGCCGATCATCAGACGTGTGACCAGGAAATCGACGACGATGATCGAGATGGAGGAGACGACGACGGCCGAGGTGGTAGCTTTGCCGACGCCCTGCGTGCCGCCCTTGGTGTTGAGGCCGAAGTAGCAGCCGACGGTGGAGATGATGAAGGCGGAGAAGATCGGTTTGGTGAGTCCCTGGACGACGTCGCCGTGTACGAGCGTCTGGTAGCTGGTGTGGAGGTAGGACGTGAAGTTGAGGCCGAGCATGGAGATCGAGACGAGCGCGCCGCCGGCGATGCCGACCGCGTCCGAGACGATGGTGAGGAAGAAGAGCATGACGATGGTGGCGTAGACGCGCGGCGTGACGAGCTTGCGGATGGGGTCGGTGCCGAGGGCGCGCATGGCGTCGATCTGCTCGGTGACTTTCATGGAGCCGAGCTCGGAGGCGATGCCGGAGGCGTTGCGCGCGGCCATCATGAGGCCGGTGAGGACGGGGCCGAGCTCTTTGACCATCGAGAGCGAGACGAGCGAGCCGGTCATGGATACGGCACCGAACTCCTTGAGCGCGGTGGCCGATTGCAGCGCGAGTACGCAGCCGGTGAAGAAGCCGCTGAGGATGACGATCGGCATGGAGCCGACGCCAATCGAATCCATCTGGGTGAAGATGTCGGGCCAGTAGCGGGGAGCGGAAAAGATGTTCGAGACCGCGCTGCCGGACATGCTGGCGTAGGTCTGCACGGAGGCTACGCGAGCTTTGACAAAGTTCTGAATGGAGGCAAAAGGCATTCGTGGATAGGCTCACTTTATCAGATGCAGGAAAGATGGTTTTTGGCTTATAGGATTTGCTTGGGGGAGTTTGAGGAGAGGTGTTCGATGAGAAAATAGAGAGAATGATGCGCGAGACCATGGACGCGGCGGTGCTGTACGGCGCGGAGGACCTGAGGGTGGAGCGCGTGGCGATGCCGGCGGCCGGGCGGGGTGAGGTGATCGTCAAGGTGGCCGCGGCGCTGACGTGCGGGACCGACCTGAAGGTCTACAAGCGTGGGTACCATGCGCGGATGGGCAAGGCTCCGTTTGCGTTTGGGCACGAGCTGGCTGGGGTGGTGGTGGCGGTGGGCGAGGGGGTCGAGGAGTTTGCCCCGGGGGACCGGGTGGCGCCGATGAACTCCGCGCCGTGCGGGGCGTGCTACTGGTGCGGGAAGGGCGAGGCGAACCTGTGCGACGACCTGCTGTTCAACAACGGGGCCTATGCGGAGTACCTGCGGGTGCCGGCGCGGATCGTTGCGAAGAATTTGCTGCGGGTGCCGGACGCGGTGGCGTTTGAACATGCGGCGCTGACGGAGCCGCTGGCGTGCGTGGTGCGGGGGCTCGAGGAGAGCGGCGCGCGGGCGGGGGAGTCGATGATCGTGATTGGCGCGGGGCCCATCGGGCTGATGTTTGTCCACGCCGCGGCGCTGGCGGGGGTGGAGGTGATCGCGGTGGTCAAGCGGGCGGACCAGGTTGCGGCCGCCGAGGGGTTTGGGGCGCGGCAGGTGGTCAGGATGGAGGACGGCGTGGACACGGTTGAGGCCGCACGGGCGCTGACGCCGGATGGCCGCGGGGCCGACGTGGTCGTCGAGTGCGTGGCGACGCCGGCGACGTGGGAGGCGGCGGTCGGGATGGTGCGCAAGGGCGGGCTCGTGAACTTCTTCGGCGGGCCGCCGAGTGGCACCGTCGTCGCGCTCGACACCAACCGGCTGCACTACGGTGACATTACCCTGAAGGCGAGCTTCCATCACACGCCCGCGACCTGCCGGACGGCGTTTGCGTTGATTGCGGGAGGGCGGTTCAAGGCGGCAGAGTTCATCACCGGGCGCGCCAGGCTGGCCGAGGTGCCGGAGGTCTTTCGCGCGATGGTGACGCGGAGCGCGCGGGCCGGCGTGCGCGAGATCAAGACGGCGGTGCTGCCGTGAACGCGCTGGCAGGGGCACCGCCCGAGTACGCGCTGCCGGCGGCGAGGCCGACGCTGGCCGAGGCGCAGGCCTGGTGCCGGGCGCTGGCGTCCTCGCACTATGAGAACTTTCACGTCGCCACGTGGTTTCTGCCGAAGCGGATTCGGCCCTACTTCGAGAGCATCTACGCGTTCAGCCGCGTGGCCGACGACCTGGGCGATGAGGTCGCGGACCCCGCCACGGCGACGCGCCTGCTGGGCGAGTGGCGGCGGATGCTCTACGAGTGCTACACCGAGCCGGGCGAGTCGCGGCACCCGGTGTTCGTCGCGCTGGCGCAGACGATCACGGAGACGAGCGCGCCGCGTGGCCTGTTCGACGACCTGATCCGCGCCTTCGAGCAGGACCAGGCGAAGACGCGCTTTGCGTCGCTGGCGGAGCTTGAGGCGTACTCGCGGCTTTCGGCGAACCCGGTGGGGCGGCTGGTGCTTTGGGTTTCGGGCTACAAGGACGACGTGCGCGCGCGGTTGTCCGACAAGGTCTGCACGGCGCTGCAGCTTGCGAACTTCTGGCAGGACGTGGTCGAGGACTTCGACCGCGGCCGGTGCTACCTGCCCGCGGACGCCATGCAGCGCTTCGGCGTGACCGACGACGACCTGGCCGGGCGGCGCTGCACCCCGCAGTTTCGCGCCATGATGGCCTACCTGGTCGAGTACACGCGCGCCATGCTGGCCGACGGCGGGAAGATCGCCGGCACGGTCGACCGCGACCTGGCCGTGACGCTTCGGCTGTTTTCGCAGGGCGGGGAAGCGGCGCTTGCCGGCGTTGTCGCCCAGAACTACGATGTGCTGGCAAAACGGCCGTCGGTCGGCAAGGCGGCCAAGGCGCTGCTGCTGGCGCGCGCGCTCGGCGGCAAGGCGCTGATGCTGCTGCCCGGGGGGACTCCGCCACGATGACGCCGGTGTTGACTCTGGAGCAGGCCTACGCCTTTTGCCGCGCGGTGGCCAAGCGGGAGGCGAAGAACTTCTACTACTCCTTCCGCGTGTTGCCGCTGGCAAAGAGCGACGCCATGTGCGCCGTTTACGCGTTCATGCGCCGCGCCGACGACCTGGCCGACGATGAATCGAAGCCGCTTCCGCAGCGCCGCGCGGAGATGGCCGCCTGGCTCGAAAGCTGGCGTCGAGCCCGCGCCGCCGGCGGTGGCGACGACCCGGTCTTCCTTGCGCTGACCGACACGCAGCGCCGCTTCCAGATCTCGGACGCGCTGCTTGAAGACCTCGTGCGCGGGACCACGCTCGATCTCGAAGAGCACCAGCCCGGCGTCGAGATCGTAACCGTGACGACCGAGCTCGACGAAGCTCCCGACGTGCAGGACTTTCAGGTCTACGAGAGCTTCGACGCGCTCTATCAATATTGTTACCTCGTCGCGTCGGTCGTCGGGCTGGTCTGCATCAAGGTCTTCGGCTACACCGACCCCGCCGCGGAAAAGCTCGCCGAGCAGACCGGCCTCGCCTTCCAGCTCACCAACATCCTGCGCGACGTGGAAGAAGACGCCACGCGCGGTCGCATCTATCTGCCGCAGGACGACATGCGCGCCGCCGGCACCACGCCGCGCGAGATCGTGCTCGCCGCCCAGGGCTATGACGCCGAGCCGAACGTCACGCGCCTGCTCGAACGCGAGGGCCGCCGCGCCGAGGTCTACTACGCCGCCGCCCAGCGCCTGCTGCCCATGATCGCGCCCGACAGCCGCGCCGCGCTGTGGGTCATGGTCACGATCTACCAGGAGCTGCTGCAGACCATCGCCACCAGCAACTACCGGGTCTTCGGCTGCCGCCGGCGCGTTTCTACCGCGCGCAAGCTGGTCATCCTCGCCCGGGGCTTCTTTATGGCGCGGCGGCTGAAAGGCAAGCCATGAGCGAGATCGTCGTTGTCGGAGCCGGCGTTGCGGGGCTCGCCGCCGCGACCGCCCTGGCGCAGGATGGTGCGGATGTGACCCTGCTCGAGCGCCGGCCCTATGTCGGCGGGCGCGCCTACTCCTACCTGCACCCCGCGCTCGACGAGGTCGTCGACTCCCAGCACGTTTTGCTCGGCTGCTGCACCAACCTGATCGACCTCTGCGCGGGCGCGGGCCTGGCCGGCAAGGTCCGGTGGTACGACCAGCAGACGTTCCTCGAACCCAGCATTGGCAATCGTCCGGCACGGGCCAGTACTATCGCGATCAACCCCTTGCCTGCGCCGTTCCAATATGCGGACAGCTTCCTGCGCGCCTCCATGCTCTCGCTCGCGGACAAGGCCGGCGTCGCCCGCGGGCTGCTCGGCCTGGCCGACGGAGCGCCCGGCTCGGACAGCGAAAGCATCGCCCAGTGGTACACGCGCACCCGCCAGACCACCGGCGCGATCCGTAACTTCTGGGAGCCGATCGTGCTCGCGACCCTGAACGACGCGTCTTCGGCATGCTCCATGCGCTACGGGGCAAAGGTTTTTTACGAGCTTTTCCTCAAAACGCGTGAGGGCGGTAAGCTCGGCATCCCCACGATCCCGCTGAGCGACTTCTACTCCGCCGCGGCCGCCCGTTTTGTCGCGCTTGGCGGCAAGCTGCGCACCCGCGCCGGCGTGGAAGCCATCTCGCAGGCCCCCGACGGTACCTGGTTCCTGCGCACGGGCGAGGAGTCGATGGCAGCCCGCAAGATCGTCCTCGCGCTCCCCTTCGAGCAGACCCGGACGCTGCTGGCCGGCCTGCCACCCGGTCCCGGGGCGCAGGACCTGCTCGCCGACGCCGCCCGCATGGTCCACTCACCTTTCATCTCCATCCTGCTTTGGTACGACCGCCAGATCACGGACCTCGACCACGCCTGGCTGCTGGACACGACCATCCAGTGGTTCTTCCACAAATCGCGCATCCGGAACTACGCGCCGGAACGCGGCAGCTATGTAGAGCTCGTCATCGCGGGGTCACGCACGGAGCTGCCGCTGACTCGGCAGCAGATCCTTGAGCCAGCGCTCGCCGAACTGGCACGCTTCTTCCCAGACTCTGCCCGTGCCACGCTGGTGAAATCCGGTATTTTGAAGGAAGCGCGTGCGACGTTCTCCGTCACCCCGGGTCTGGATCCCGCGCGGCCGACGCAGCAGACAGGTATTCCGGGGCTCTACCTGGCGGGTGACTGGACCCGTACTGACTGGCCCTCGACGATGGAGGGCGCGGCGCGCAGTGGACGGCTGGCTGCGGGAGCTGTTTGTGGCGCTCCGCTGCGTTATCTTACCCCTGATCTTCCGCCGGCCAGGCTTATGCGGCTTCTGGCATGGTAGAGGTTTCCCTGAGGCATGACGCTGGTCGACCTCAGATCCCTACGGGATGACAACCAATACAGTGCCGCCTTTTGTTGTCACTCCATAGCGCAGCGGAGCAATCTGCGGTTGGAAGCAGCACTACGCCTCGGGGAATGGTCTGATTAACCCGTTCATCCTACTCCCTAAATAGCGCTGGGGCTAAAGCCCGTTCAGTCCGATCGTTTGTTCGTGGGTCTGAAGTCCAACGCTTCCACCCAAGTACTTCCCAGAGATTCCTCAGCGCGGCGAGAGCCCGCTCGGACGCAAGTCCTATGAAAATAGTTGCAAGCGCCCGCAACTTATTTCCTTGCCAACCGTTTGCTCAACTGAATACGGTGACAATAGCGCAGCCGATGGAGCAGCGATCCCTCGGGACGAATCTCCGTCGTTCGCCTGGGGGAATGGTGCAGCGATGATGAGGGGCCAGAGACGTTCCACTCGAGCAAACGGGATCGCCGCAGCAGGCGCCTCGGCGTGCCTCATCTTCGCGCTTGGCTGCGCGTCCGGTACCATCTCCAATCCCGCCGCGCCCAGTACGCCCGCGACGATCACGGTCACGATCTCCGGCGCGGCGCAGACCCGGCTGAGCCAGACCACGCAGTTTTCCGCCGCGGTCGCCAACAGTTCGAACCAGGCCGTTACCTGGCAGGTGAACGGCACCACCGGCGGCTCGGCCACGAACGGCACCATCTCCGCTGCCGGCCTTTATACCGCGCCGGCCGCGCTCCCCGGCGGCAACGCCGTTACGATCGGAGCGCTTGCGCAGGCCGCTTCCACTGCCAGCGGCACCTACGCGGAAGCGATCTGGAATCCCGTTCCCGTCATGACCAGCGAGGCCGCCACCCAGTCCGGGGCCGCGGGCACCTTTCTGCTCGACGTGAAGGGCAGCGCCTTCGTCTCCGGCGCGGAGATCGAGGTCGGCGGTAGCCCGATCGCGACCACCTTTGTCTCCGCGGCTGAGCTCCAGGCGAGCTACCCGGCTCCGGCCGGCACCACGTCCGCGGTCCTTTCGGTGGTCAATCCAGCGCCGGGCTCGTCCGTCTCCTCCACTGCCCGCGTGCAGCTCACGACCGTCAAGACGCCGCTCGCCGCCGCCGCCCGTCTGCTCGACCAGGCCACCTTCGGCGTCACCGCCAACGATATCCAGCATGTCCAGTCGATCGGGCTCGACCCGTACCTGAACGAGCAGTTCGCGACCGCGCCGACGGTGCTCGCCGACCTGCCCAACCCGCTGCCGACGCAGTGCGCGCCCTCCAACCCCAAGCCCTGCGAGCAATCCGAGTGGTGGGCCGCCGTGATGACCGGCCAGGACCAGTTGCGGCAGCGCGTCGCCTTTGCGCTGAGCGAGATCTTCGTCGTCTCGACCAACTCGATCAGCCCCTACGCGGTCATTTCGTTTCACAACCTGCTGGCGAAGGATGCGTTCGGCAACTTCGCCACGCTGATGCACGATGTCACGCTTTCTACCGCGATGGGTGGGTACCTGAACATGCTCAACAGCGCCAAGCCGGCGGTGGTGGGCGGCGTTACGCAGATCGCGAACGAGAACTACTCGCGCGAGAATATGCAGCTGTTTACGATCGGGCTCAACCTGCTCAACCAGGACGGCACCCCGCAGCTCGACGCGACCGGCAACCTGATCCCGAGCTACACGCAGGCGCAGGTGCAGGCCTTTGCCCGCGCCTACACTGGCTGGACGTATGGCAAAAATACCGCCAACAAGTTCCCCAACGGCACCGCCGACTACGACGACCCGATGACCGCGGTCGAGGCGCAGCACGACACCGCCGCCAAGATCCTGCTGAACGGCACCACGCTGCCAGCCGGCCAGACCGCCGCGCAGGATCTCGACGGCGCGCTTGCGAACCTGTTCAACCACACCAACGTCGCGCCGTTCGTCTGCCGCCAGCTCATCCAGCACCTGGTCGCCTCAAACCCCAGCCCGGCCTATGTCGGGCGCGTCTCGGCCGTGTTCAACGACAACGGCAGCGGCGTCCGCGGAGACCTGAAAGCGGTCGTCCGCGCGATTCTCGAAGACACCGAAGCCCGCGCCGGCGACACCGACCCCACCCAGGACGGTGGCCATCTTCGCGAGCCCATGCTCTACCTGACCAACGTCATGCGCGGCCTGGGCTACGTCAACACGGACCCGAACGGCTACTACGGGACGATGAGCAACTACTCGAACCCGCTTGGGGAGGCGCCCTACGCGTCGCCGAGCGTCTTCAATTTCTTCCCGCCCAGCTACGTGATCCCGAACTCGGTCAACGCGCCGGAGTTCGATCTCGAAAATACCGCGACGGCGACCCTGCGGCTCACGCTCGCCAACCAGCTAGTCTCTAACCAGATCAGCGGGTTCAAGGTGGATCTCAGCGCCGCCTCCGCGCTGGGCCTGATGGCGTCGAACCCCGGCAACCTGGTCGATTCACTCGGCGTAATCTTCATGCACGGCCAGATGCCGGCGAACATGCGCACGGCCATCGTCAACCACATCACCACCCTGACCGATCCGGCCGAGCGCGTCCGCGTCGCCACCTACCTGATCATCACGTCCTCGCAATATAAGATCGAGCACTAAACCGGGGTGCCCCATGATGTATCGCGGCTTCAACGCGATCATCGTGGCGTCATCCTCAGCTTTCGCACTAGACCCAAGGAGAACACCATGGCCACCAACCGGCGCAGTTTCATCAAATACGCATCTCTCGCAGCCGCCGGCAACGCGGCCGGCCTGCGCCCCTTCGGCCTGCTGAACTCCTTGGCTCAAAGCGCCACGGACTACAAGGCGCTGGTCTGCATCTTCCTCTACGGCGGCAACGACGCCAACAACACCCTGGTGCAGTTCGACGCGAGCGGCTACGCCAACTACGCGAAGGCGCGCGGCCCGCTTGCGATTCCGCAGGCACAGCTCCTGCAGCTCGGGGGCGCGGGGTCCAATTTTGCGCTCAACCCCAACCTGCCGGACATCCAGACGCTGTTCAACAACAAGAATGCGGCGCTCGTCACCAACGTCGGCACCCTGATGGAGCCGACTACGCGCGCGCAGTATCTGGCCGGCGCGACCGTGCCCACCAACCTGTTCTCGCACACCGACCAGCAGCTGGAGTGGCAGAACGCCGCGCAATCCGGCGTGACGCCGACCGGCTGGGCGGGCCGCATCGCCGACGCGATGTCCCCGCAGTACAACGCCGGCGGCAAGGTCCCGATGATCACCTCCGTCGCCGGCGATACGCTGTTTTGCAACGGCCAGACGAGCACGCCGGTCTCGGTTTCACCCGGCAACCTGGGGGGCGCGGCCTGCTCGGAAGGCATGGCCGAGTGCGCCGCCCAGCAGGCCACCGCGCAGGCGCTGCTCAGCTTCTCGTCGGGCGTCTCGCTCGTGCAGGCCGATAATGCCATCACGTTGAACGCCTACGCGTACGCGAAGACTTTGTCCGATGCGGCGCAGTCGGTCTCGCCGCTCAAGACTTTGTTTCCCGCCAATGGTCTGGGTGCGCAGCTCAAGCAGGTCGCACAGATCATCCAGATCCGCGCCGCGCTCGGCGTCTCGCGGCAGATCTTCTTCGCCGGCATCGGCAACTTCGACACGCACTCGGACCAGCTCAACCTGCAGGGGCAACTGCTGGCCGGGATCAGCCCCGCGATCGCCGCCTTCTACGCCGCGACGCAGGAACTCGGTGTGCAGAACAACGTCACGCAGTTCACGATGTCGGACTTCAGCCGCACCTTCCAGCCCAACTCGAACACGGGCACCGACCACGCCTGGGGCTCGCACCACATGGTGGTCGGCGGTGCGGTCAAGGGCGGGCAGATGTATGGGACGTTCCCGAATCTCACGCTGAACGGCCCGGACGATTCGGGTGCAAACGGCCGCTGGGTTCCTTCGACGGCGAGTGTGCAGTACGCGGCGACGCTTGCGAGCTGGTTCGGCGTCAGCAGCACGCAGATGGCGAGTATTTTCCCGAATATTGGGGCCTTCACGACGCAGAATCTGGGCTTTGTTTAGGGCGCTCTTTCGCTTCAGTTGTCATGCGACTTCGAACAAAGGCAGATCCCTGCGGGATAAAAAGCAGACGCTGCTCTTTCGTTTGCATCCGGCTGGGATCTGCCTTCAGGTGTCATACATCACCCTACGGGATGACAACAAAATACAAATGCAAGTGCTGCCTTTCGTCTTCATTCCGTAGCGCAGCGGAGGAATTTTCGGTTTGGATCGGCACTACACCGGAAGCGCTAGTGGGCTAGTAGAAAAACCCCGACACACACGAACGCTGTCGCCAGCCAGCGGCGGCGGTCTACGTTTTCACGGAGGAACAGTTTGGCCGCTACCGCGTTTCCTACGTAGGTGAAGGACGCGATTCCGGGCATGGCGAGCGACAGGTCTACGTGCGACAACGTGTAGAGCATCGCGAAGAAGTTGACCGCCATGCAGAATGCGCCGGCCAGGAAGATAGGACTCGAAAGCACCGCGCGGATGGCGCCGGGGAGGCCTGCGCGGGCGCGGATGAGGTCGAGATCGCCGAGCTTTCGCATCGCCGCGGCGATCAGGACCTCGCCGGCGATGGCGAGGAGCGAGACAACCGCGATCGACGTCCAGATGAGGAGCGGGGAAGCGAGATGGATCAAATTGCTACCCCGGGGTCGGCTGTGGTTAGCCGGGGGTCGGAGTCGTGCTGGGTGCGCGCGGGACCGTTGGCTACGAAGCCGACCGCGGAGGTGAGCAGCAGGATGCCCAGCCAGCGCAAAAGCGACAGATGCTCATGGAGCCAGAAGCGGCCCAGCAGCGCAATCAGGACGTTGCCGAAGGCGGTGGCGGGCATGACAAAGGTGAGATCGGCCCAGGAGAGCGCCGTCATGTACGACGCGAAGAAGCCGATCAGCAAGCAGATTCCGATGACAATGTTCGGGTTTGCAAGCGCGTAGAAGAGGACGGCGGGATGGTGGAGGTCCACCTTGCCGACCTGGGTCATGCCGCGCGAGAGCAGGGCGTCGCCGAAGGAGGCGGTTAACATGACGGTCAGGAGGGTTCCGTACTGCACGGGGGTAAGGCGGTGAGTCATGCGGGATTCGCTTCTTGGGGGTTCGGCTTGGGACATCGCACGCCTAAGCAGCTTTGGAGATCACGGCGCTTTGCCAGAGTTGCTCAAATTCTTCAGCCTGTAGTGGGCAGACGATGAAGTCAGCATCTTGTGCAATCGATTCCGCCGGAGGAAGCGGGGTCTCGCCCAGCCAAGTGTCGCCCGTGGATCGCTCGGAATCGGCAAATTGGAGGCGCCCGTTCTTAAAGCGTTCTACCTTCCGGACTTCGTAGCGTTCCACGTCGAGTTCGCTGAACAGCTCGACAGGTTCCAGCGGAAAATCATGGTTCCATAGGACTTTTAGATAGGTCATTGGTATTCGATCCCGTGTCCATTATTCTACCTGCAAGGTCTAGATTTCTGTTCCCGGGTATGACAAAGACTCGCTTCCGTCCTTCTAGGATAGGTAAGTCGCTCACATCGACGGCAACGAAATGAGTAAAGCGAGCAGATTCATAAGGGTTGCCCACCAGAAGACGGGAGAGTCTTTTGCTGGTGAGTTGTCCCGGGGCAACATCGGTCAGGTACTGGCCCTCACCGAACCGGACGTCGCTGGGACGATTGCGTCTGAGAGAGGGGCGTAGGAGCTTCTGCTCGACGATGGAAGCCGCCGCGGCTCGGGTAGTGTAGTGGTAAAGAACTCGCATAAGGGGCAATACCGAGTGGGAGGCTCTTCTGCGATTTACCTGCTCAAATAAACCAGGCCCCGCGAAGGAGCCTGGTGTGGTCTGCTTTGGTGAAGAATCAGGCGTTCATACTGACGGATTCCTGCTGTTTGAGCGCGTTGTCGGCCTTCATCTTCTGGCTGGCGAGGTTGCGCTGCTTGCGGAGCTTCATGAACTCCTTCGCTTCCTTGTAGAGCCGCGGGACGTCGCGGTTGACGACGGCTTTCCAGACGACGCGGAACGCAGCCTTGGGGCGGAAGTAATACTCGTCGTAGAACTTGTGCACCATCTCCATGACGTACTCGACCGGCAGGCCGGGGTACTCGATATGCGCCATCTGGTGGCCCATGTCGTCGTCCATCTTCTGGTTGGTGATGAAACCGTTCTTTTCGGCGAACTCGTAGAACTCGGTTCCCGGGTAGGCGTGCGCGATCGAGACCTGGATGGTCTCGCAGTCGAGACCCTTGGCGAAGTCAATGGTGTTGCGGATAGACTGCTTGGTCTCACCGGGCAGGCCGAGGATGAAGTCGGCGTGGATGATGAGGCCGAGGTCATGGCAGTCCTTGACGAACTCGCGGGCGCGCTCGACGGTGGCACCCTTCTTGATGTTCTTGAGGATCTGCGGGTCGCCGGACTCGAAGCCGACGATGAGCAGGCGGCAGCCGGCTTCCTTCATGGCCTTCAGGGTGTCGCGATGGGTGGTGACGCGCGAGGTGCAGGACCAGGTGAGGCCGAGCGGCTTGAGCTTGGCGCAGAGCTCGATGGTGCGCTCTTTCTGGATGTTGAAGGTGTCGTCGTCGAAGAAGAACTCCTTGACGTGCGGGAAGAGCTTCTTGGCGTTGGCCATTTCGGCGGCGACGTCGTCGGTGGAGCGCTTGCGCCAGGCGTGGCCGGAGAGGGTCTGCGGCCAGAGGCAGAAGGTGCACTGCGCCGGGCAGCCGCGGGTGCTGTAGAGCGAGACGTAGGGGTGCAGCAGGAACGGCACGTTGTACTTGGTGACGTCCATGTCGCGCGCGTAGATCTCGGTGGCCCAGGGCATGTCG
This sequence comes from uncultured Acidobacteriaceae bacterium, assembly GCA_964249685.1. Taxonomy (GTDB): domain Bacteria; phylum Acidobacteriota; class Terriglobia; order Terriglobales; family Acidobacteriaceae; genus Edaphobacter. The sequence goes on along the minus strand of CAXUDC010000034.1, from coordinate 11,801 downwards.
GGCTTGTCGAGCTTTTCCACCTGCGGACGGTCCGGGTTGTGCTGGTGCGAGCCGTCGGCCAGGCGATAGCTGATGCCGAGGATGGACTCGAGTGGCGCGCGGTTGGCGAACTCGACGACCGTGAAGTCGAACTCGCGGCGGCAGACGAAGTCGATGGCGGAGCACTCGTTCAGCGCGCGATCGGGATCGGTGGTGACGGGTGGGCCGACGAAGGTGATCTTGATGGTGGGGTTGGCCTTTTTGATGGCCTGCGCGAGGGCGTGGTCGCCGGACCAGCCGACGGTCGAGGTGAACAGCACCAGGAACTCGTAGCCCTTGGCGATCTCGATGGTTTCGTCCGCGGAGACGTGGTGCGGCGGCGCGTCGAGCAGGCGCGAACCTTCGAGCAGACCGGCCGGGTAGGCGAGCCAGACCGGATACCAGTACGACTCGATCTCACGGACAGCGGGCCAGCGGGAGCTTGCGCCGCCATCAAAGTTCTCGAATGAGGGCGGATTCAGGAGCAACGTCTTCAAAGGCTTGTTCATGGGTATGGGAGAATTTTACCATTCTGTTAAGAGTTACGCTGGATTGGACGAAGGAAACCCGTGTTTGAGACGCAGGGCATCAACGCAGGTTCAGGGGCGCTTGAGGGTTGGGATGGGGGGAGACGGCGGCGCGACAAAGCCGGCGCTGGTGGTCAGCCACTGCAGCAGCCGGCCGCTCTGGCGCATGAGCGAGATCTGCGCCTGGCGGAGCTGGAAGTTGGCGTCGATGACGGAGAGGGAGCGCTCGCGCTCGGTGATGCGGGCGTTCTGCTCTTCTTTGGGGGTGAGGGCGGGGAAGCCGGCGACGGGTGCCTTGAGCTGCAGCTCGATGATCTCGAGCTGCTCCTGCGCGAGCTGCTGGGCGAGAGCGGCGGCGTCGGCCTGGGCCTGAAGCTCTTCGAGCGAGTGGCGCAGGCGTGACTGGCCGTCGAGCGCGTTGACCTGGGCCAGCTCGGCTTCGTGCAGGGAGCGCGATGCGTCCATGATGGATTCGCGGTTTTTGTCCCGGCGTGCGCGGTCGAAGAGCGGTATGTTGAATTGCACCCCGAAGGCGTACTGGTTGGCACCGATCGGAACGGTGCAGTCGGGGCCGTTCGGGTTGGCCTCGCAGGCAGGGGTTGGATTGGGGTTGATTACGCGGAGCTGATTGAAGGAGTTGGTAAACGTCGCGTAGCGGTTGTATTGAACGAAGGAGGAGATCGAGGGGCGGTAGAGGTATTTGGAATCGCCGATGGCCTGCTCCTGCTTGCCATGCGCGGCGATGAAGGCGGCGGCCACGGCGGCGTTGGCGTAGCCAGGGACCAGTGTCGTGCTGTCCGGCGGCGGGGGTGCGGGGGGGAAGCCGCCGGAGACCTGGACGATCTCGGCGGGTTCGCCAATGAGATCGGCGAGGTGCTTGCGGTCGTTGAGGGTGTCGTCGTGCGCGTGCAGGCGCGTGAGGTGGAGCTGGGCGGCGTTGAGGCGGGCCTGGGTCAGGTCGACGTGCGGATCGTGCCCGGCGTCGACGCGGTCTTTAATGATGGCGACGAGGCGCGCGGTGGCTTCGACCTGCTGCTCGAGCGCGTCCTCGCGCTGCTGATCCTTGAGCAGGTCGGAGTAGGTGAGGGCGACGTCCTCGACGACGGCTTCGCGCACGTCGTCGAACGACTCCCGCGCCGCATTGTAGCCCGCGCGCGCGGAGTGGATGTAGGGAAACTGCGACGCGTTGTAGATGACCGACTGGCCGGTGGCATAGAAGAGTGTTGGCGGGTTGGGGCTGTAGCCGTAAGACTGGCCGAGGCCGGCACCGGCCGAAAACGACGGGATGAAGACGTCCTTGGATTCCGCCAGCGCGGCGCGCGCCTTCTGGACGTCTGCCGCCGCCATCTTGACGCGCGGGCTGTTGCGCAACGCAAGGTCGGCGGCGGACGCGAGAGAGACTTGAGCGCGCATGGCCGATGCCAGCAGGAGGAAGCCGAGTGCGAGTGAGCTTAGCCTGAAGGTCATAGGCTGGCCGCGGCTTTCTGCGCATCTTCATAGCTGGGCGCGAGCGCGGCCGCGGTGGTGAACTCGTACCGGGCACCGGCCTTGTCGCCGCGCTTGAGCAGCAGCGCGCCCAGCTGCACGCGCACCCTGGGTACGGGCGCGGCGTCGCTCTGGTTGGGCGAGCCAAGATACGCGCGCAGGGCGGCGATAGCGAGCTCCGGCGCGCGCTTTGCGTCGGTCAGGATGCTGGCGATGTCGACCTCCACCGGGCCGTGTTCGCGGTCCTCGGCCAGGGCCTGTCTTGCGGCCGAGAGCATGTCGTCGTAGCGCTTGTGGCGTTGGTAGAAGAGCGCGAGGTCGGAGGAGGCTTCGGGTGTGTTGCCGGCGTCCACGGCGAGCTTGTACTCGATCTCCGCCGTGGTCAGGTCGGAACGGTCCTTTTCGGCGATCAGGCCGAGCAGCCGGTGCGCCTTGGCCGGAGCCAGCGGCAGCAGCCCATTGGCGAGCGACGCGGCCTTCTCCGGGCTGCCCCCCACCATGCCGGGCGCGCCGAGGTAGAACTCGCCCAGGTCGCTGACGGAGAGGACATCCTGAGGATTGAGCTGCACGGCGCGCTCGAACGCCGCATGTACGCGCCGGGCAAGTGCGATAGCCGAGACCGGGTTGCTGTGCGAGGCCTTGAAGCCGAGCGCGTGGCCCAGCCAGCGCTGCGCCTCCGAGCTCGCGGGCAGGGCAGCGACGGCGCGCAGGCACTCGTCGACGGCGAAGTCGGCCAGCTCCTGGGCCAGGGTCGCGCGGCACAGCAGCAGGTGCGCGGGGCCGTCGGCGGGGTTGGCGGCGAGAGACTGGCGCAGGGTGCTCGAGGCCTCCTCAAGGCGGCCGTGCATCAGCAGCGCATAAGCGGGCATGTTGGCACCTTCGTCGGCCCGCATGGCGGGCGGAGCGGAGGCGAACAGCAGCAGCAGCGTGAGCGCGACGCGCCAGGCGTTCGGGGTCATCGTCATTGCGCCTGTTTCACTTCCATCCCATCCAGCAGCTCGCGGCCGGCAGTGGCGGGGCCCAGGACGACGACGTCGTTCTCCTTCAAGCCGCTGACGATCTGCACGCTGGTCAGGTTGACGACGTCGGTGGTGACGGGCGTGCGCGCGAGCTTGCCGTCGACGATGCGGTAGACGAACTTGTTCGCGCCCTCCGCGTGCAGGGCCTCACGCGGGATGCTGAGCACGTTGAAGCGCTGGGTGCGGGTGACGACGATGTTGACGTTGGTGTTGGGCAGTAGGTCGCCCCGCGCATCGTCGACCGCGATGAGACACTCGCCGACACTGCGCGTGCCGTAGGGCACAACGGTGGTGGGCGCTGTCTCGATGTGGCCGTGCCAGGTCGTGTTCGGCTTGGCGTCCCAGGTAATGGTGACGGCCTGTCCGCGCTTGAGCCGCCCGATCTCCGGCTCGTCGAAGTAGGCGCGCACGCGGACGTGGTTCAGGTCCGCGACCGCGAGGATGTCTTCGGCGCCGCCGGGGACGAAATCGTACTGCGAGAAGGGGATCGAATAGACCGAGCCCGCAATGGGCGTGCGGATGTTGAGCGCGTTGAACTGCGCCTCGGCGGCCTCGAGCGCGGCCTGCGCATCGGCGACATGGACCTTGGCGTTCGCGATGTCTTCCGGAGCGAAACGGTTGCCGGTGTGGCCTGTGGCGTTGCGCAGCACGAGGTCCGCGCTGTCGAGCCGCTGCTGCGCGCCGATGACCTCCGCCTGCGAGGCCGAGCCACGCTGCTGCAGGGCCTTGACCTGCGCGAGGTTGGCCGAGGCGGTCTGCTGCTCCAGCCGGGCGGAGGCAATATCGTTGCGAAAGCGGCTCTGGTCTTCGTTGCTACCGCCGTGCTGCAGGTCGTGCAGGGTCAGCTGGGAGGTGCTGAGGTTGGCGCGGGAAGCGGCGATGCGCGCCATGGCGTCATCGTCGTTCATGCCGATCAGGAGCTGCCCGGCGGTGACGCGCTGGCCTACCTCCACGTAGATTTTTTTGATGACGCCAGGGCCGGGAGCGTGCGCCTGGAACTCGTCGACCGGCTCTACCTTGCCGTTGGTCGAGACGGTATCGAGCAGCGTCTGGCTGGTGACGGGCACGACGCGGACGCCGACCGCCTGGTGCGTCAGCGAGCGGATGGCGAAGAAGATGCCTGCCGCGACGACGAGGCCGGCCAGCCAAAGCAGGATGATGCCGGAGCGTCTTGGTTCGGGGTTCGCCATGATCTTAGGTCATTGTATAAGACTCGCCGGGGTGAAAAAACGACCCACAAAGTTTTGCGAATCAACATCGGGCCGCTCAGGCTTGCGGATTGGAGAGAGCCAGGTCGATCAGCTCGAGCTCGAGCCCGCCGTACTGCGGATGGCGGTTCTCGCGCAGGCGGAAGACGGCGTCGATGCTTGTGTTCGCTGCCAGACCGAGCGCCTGCACGCGCTCCGACCACGGAGTCTTGCCGGAGCGGCTCCAGCCCATCGCGCTCAGGCCGTTGGCGAGCGGCAGGCAGGCGTGCACGTCCTTGAGGATGCGCGGCGCGGCGCTGAGCGTGAGGCCGCGCGCGAGGAAGACGGGCTCCGGATTGCCCATGCCGAAGGGCTGCAGACGCTCAAGCCAGCCGGTGAGCTCGAGCGTCAGGTCGGCGGGGCTGAGTTCGAGGTCGACCTCGAGCTCCGGGACCAGGAGCTCCGGGGTCAGGTGCCGGGCGGAGTGCGCGCGCATGCGGTTGCGGAGCTCGGCCAGCGCGGCGGCGGGGAGGGAGAAGCCGACCGCGTGGGCGTGACCGCCGAAGCGCGTGAACAAGGCAGAATCATGCACGGCGGTAAGCGCGTCGAGCAGGTGGAAGCCGCCGATCGAGCGGCCGGAGCCGTGCGCGTCGCCGTCCTGCGTGGTCATGACGAGCGCCGGACGGCCGGTGCGGTCGACCACGCGCGAGGCCAGGATGCCAAGCACGCCGCGATGCCACTCCGGGTGGTGCAGGACGATGCACTCGGCGGCGTAGATGCCGTCGGCGTCGCGCAGCGTGAGCAGTTGCAGCTCGATGGCCTCGAGCGCGGCGGCCTCGGTGGCGCGGCGGTCCTGGTTCAGGCCGTCGAGCTTTTCGGCCAGGGCTGTTGCGCGCGCGTGGTCTCGTGTCAAGAAGAGCTCGACGACGTCGGATGCGATGTCCATGCGGCCAGCGGCGTTGATGCGCGGCGCAAGGCCAAAGCCGACCTCGCGTGCGCTCGGCGGCTCGTCCAGTTTAATGCGCGCGACCTGCATGAGCGCACGCAGCCCAGGCTGGACGGGATTGCGCAGCTCGCGCAGGCCCAACCAGACGATGGCGCGGTTTTCACCCGTCAGCTCGACCGAATCCGCAATCGTGGCGATCGCGACGAGCTTGAGGAAGCTGGGCAGGATGACCTCGCGCAGGCGCTGCTGCTGCTGCGGCGTGGCGGCGTGCGCAGCCAGCAGCGCGTGGGCCAGCTTGAACGCGACGCCCGCGCCGCAGAGATGTTTGTTCGGATACGGGCAGCCGGCCTGCGCGGGGTTGATGACGGCGACCGCCTCCGGCACGCCTTCGACCCCGTCCGGCAGGTGGTGGTCGGTGACGATGAGATCGAGCCCGAGCGCCCGGGCCTCGGTCGCGGCGGCAAAGGCGCGGATGCCGGTATCGACCGAGATGACCAGGCGCACGCCGGCCCACGCGGCCTCGGCGAGCCGCGAGTTCTGGATGCCGTAGCCCTCGCGCAGGCGATGCGGGACGTGGTAGCTGACCTGCGCCGGGCGGCCAGGCGGCGCGGTGCGCTCAATCGCGGTCTTCAGGAGCACGGTCGCGGTGGTGCCGTCGACGTCGTAGTCGCCATAGATAAGGATGGGCTCGCCGGCCGCGACTGCTTGCTGTATACGAGTGACGGCAGCAGCCATCCCGAGCATCAGCGCCGGGTCGTGCAGGTCGCCGAGCGCAGGGCTGAGAAAGCGCCGCGCGTCTACGGCGCTGGTTACGCCGCGGCTGACGAGCAGGTGAGCGATCGGGTAGGGACACCCAAGTTCCTGCACAAGCGAGCGGGTTTTCTCTTCGTCACTGTGAGCGACAAGCCAGCGCGGCGATGAGGTAGGTGGCGAGATGACAGACGACAGGGGCACTCCCACCATTATTACGGAGGGGCTCTGGAAAAGCCGGTACGCTATCCAGCGGGGCAGGGAAGCCAGCAAAAGTCACGGCCCATGCAGCAGGCGCGGATTACTCTTCGCGGTCGTCGACGACCATGCCGCCGAGGTCGGTGACGGCTTCCATCATGTCCTGAAAGCGGTCGTACCACTCGGTCGAAGTTTCAAACAGGAACATGACGCCCTGGTGCGCGAACCCGAGCTGCAGATAGCCAGCCTTGCCAATGTGCTTCAACAGCGCCTCGGCGTCGTCCATGTCGATCTCGTCGTCGTCGGGCAGGTCGGCGTCGCGCAGCTGCTCGAGCAGGATGGCGACATCGGACTTTTCGAGGATGACCTCGCTCATGGTCACAAAGGGTGCGCCGGCGGCCTTGGCGTGCTCTACAAAGTCCTTCCAGGAGTCCAGGTCGTCCTCTTCGTAGAGGACCGTGGGCACTTCTTCGGTGACATAGCCGGGCAGCCGGCGCATACCGTGTCCGGCGATGAAGGCGACCATGTCGTCTTTGAGCGAGTGGAGGTTATCGAGTTGCATCGCTTACGATTGTCGCAGATTTGCGCTCGCGGTGCGGTGCTATACTCAGGTTCTAAGATCATGATTTTTTCCAAGGATTACGTCGGGTATTTGGCGCGCCAGACGGTGAAACACCTCATCGCCGAAAAAATGATCATGACCGCCAAGGTGGCGTTGGTCAATGAGCGCGTCACCGTCGGCATGGTCGACGAGCTGTCGCTCGAAGACCGCATCAACGACGAGGTCCGCGTGATCCTCGAAGCGATTCAGGAGGACATGCGCAAGGGCGGCGTGAGCTACCCGGAGATGTTCAAGAAGATCAAGGCCAAGCTGGTCGCGCAGTATAAGGCGGTGCTATGAGAATCTCCCGCGACAAGCTGAACAAGCTCGCCCATACGGTAGCAGACGCGCTGGCGGAAACGCCCGAGTGCGACTTCCTGGAAGATCGCAACACGATCCGCCAGGAGGCCCGCAAGGTGCTTGAAAAGTTGCTGCTCGAGGAGACCAAGCTCGATGCCGGCGCGCGGCTGAAGATCCAGTCGCAGCGCAAGATCATCGTCGAAGGCTCGCAGGAGTGGGATATCCTTTACAGGAAGTACTACAACGACGAGGTGAAGAAGCTGGGCCTGTAGCTTTGCAGACGGGTCCGGATTTGTTATAGTAAGGAAGTCGCAGCGGTTTGAGGCTTATACGCTTCCTGCACGCAACATGGCGTTATGGTGTAACTGGTTAACACGTCGCCCTCTCAAGGCGAAGAGTCCGGGTTCGAGCCCCGGTAACGCTACCAAAATGAATGATTACAGGCGGCGTGAGAAGCCGATGTGGCACCGGGGATACAAAGGGATGCCTATTCTACATTTTGGGTGGTTGATACCCGTACGCAGGGTATTGTTTGACCTGCCATCTATTCTCTTTCAAGCTTTTCTGTATGACCAGTCAGGCAGCGTTCTAGCCGGCAACCTGTCAGGGTGCTCGCTTCCTGAAAACCTTTCAGGTCGGTTGCCGCGATGAGCACCCGTGCGCTAACTCTACGAACGCTAAGTTGCTTGCTTGCAACAAGGAAAGAGTTTCGGCATTCTGCTTGAGAGCACCGACTTACCGCCAAACCTTGTAAGGCGCAGTCTGTCTGGCGTACATAGATTTTGCGCAGCGACATCCGGACATCTTCGCTGTCAGGTTCCAATCTGGCATTGACAAGACCCGCTACCCTGAAACGCTCGCTGCGGCCGTAGAAGCGTTTCAAGTGGCTGCAAGACTGGCTACGGAGAGCGAGCCCACAGCTGCAGCAGCGGAGAGTTGTTTCCTAGCTATCGGGACGACGGCTCATGGCTTGCAGAGCTGATGGCAGATGGAGCGATGGTTCGAGTCAACAGCGCAAAGGAGAATCGTCGCACCTGTGCCGATTCTTTGAGTGACTATTTGGTCAGAACAATAAAGAGAGCTAGGGTAGGTATGCAGAGAACCGTGGTGTACAGGAGTACAGCTGCATTTTCGTCTTCGAAACATTTGAAGCGGGTTGCCAGAATAACCTGCATCGGTGCTGCCGGGAGCGCAAGGCCGAGGACTGTCATCTTCATAAGACTTTGTGAATGGCCGATGAAGTGAAAGATGAGGAAAGCCAGTCCAGGTATGAGTAGAAGCCTCCCGAATGTAGACAGCAGCGCCGAGACGGAAAAGCCGGGAACCTTGGCCTGGATGATGATGCCACTCGCAAATAGAGAGACGCCGCCCACTGTGCCTCCGAGCAGCCTCAAACTGTTGGTTAGTGTTCCGGGTAAGTGGAGATTGACCAAGACAAGCAGAATGGCAAGCATCGGGGCCATAACAATGGGCTGGAACAGAGCATTACGCAAAACAGCAAGAGTTGTGGGCTGTGATCCGGCTTGCCCCTGCCCATCACCGGTGGAACCTTTTGCTGCAGTACTAGGTTGCGCATACGAGAGAATGAGAAGAGTAGCCGGGAGAATGATAACGCTCGTGGTGAGGCCGATGAAGTCTACAACTATGGTAGTTTCACCGTGTATGAGTGGTTGCAGGATAGGTATACCTGTAAAGGCGACCGCCGGCAGGCCGAATGCCAATGCCTGAAGCGCCGCTGCTTGTAGATCTCGTTTAAAGACAAAACGTGCAAAGCCGAAAGCAACCACGTACGGAAGAAGTGTTCCGATCAGTAAGACGACAAGCAGTTGCCAGTCGCTTATCAACTCTTTTCGCGGAATGGTAATTGTGCCCGCAAAGAGAGTGAGCGGCAGGGCGTAAACGAGCACCATTTTATTTAGAGATTGAGCGGCATTTGAGTTTTCATCCTTGCGCCATCCGGCAAGCATGCCGAGACCGAGAGTTACGATTACGGGTAACAGCGCTCCCAAGATTATGTTTAGCACGGAGACTCTCCCTGTTCGGTAGTCAAAGACAAAATAGCGGGAAGACGCCTGCATCTCGCTTCAAAGATTTCCGCCTCACGCGCTTGTGAGAGCACTATGGCAGGTGCTGCAGAGATATGGACTTGAGACGAACCTCAACCACGGCGCATTGCCCGTGTCTTACTGTTTGTAGAGCTTCCTCCAGTGTCGCTCGCAACTTGTCCTGCTCCGTGACGCGAAAGATGGCTGCATTTCCCGCAGCCGCAGCGATCTCCGGAAGCTTTGAACCTCGTGTCATGGTGACCCAGAACTTGTCGGAGGTTTGCGCGGGCCCGTCGGGATGTACAAGATCTGCGGAGTGCTTGGGCGAATCCCAGCCGCCGTTGTTTTCGATCACCGTCAAAAAGGGAGTCCGGTACGTGTCGGCCACCCAGTATGTACTGCTAGGCACCCCAAAAATGAAGGAACCGTCACCAATGATGGCGATGACCTCTGCATCGGGAGCCGCGAGCTTGACGCCGATCGCAGCGTTCAATCCCCAACCGAGTGAAGTGCCGCCGTTCGCGCAGAAGCTTCCCGGCCGATCCGGCCGTAGATAGGTCGATGTCACCTCCGTGGCAGATGGAGACTCGAGTACATACACGGTGCGGTCAGTGGAGAGCTCTCGAAGGGTTGCAGCGATCAACGCACTGGTCGGAATGCTGTCCGTCACTTGCTCGTCCGGTCGCGATCGTAACGAATCGATCCACGATGTTCGTTCTTGGTGCCCGGGCACTATCGCTGTGAGATGGGAGGCGATTTTTTTCAATGCCGTGTGCGTGTCCGCTTGATGCGCCTCTTCTACCGGAAAATGCCAATGACCGATCGCGAGCTTGATGGGGTCCGAATCAATATGAAAAATGTGTGCGTCCTCTGCCGGTCCAGTCATAGAGGGTAGCCAGGGTACGTCCACATCAAGCAGAAGGATGAGGTCTGCCGCTGCCACATGCTTGCCTAGCTCGTATCCGAGATGATTCTGATGATTGCCTGGAAAGTTCACGCACTGCGGTATAGCCTCGGCGACCCCAACGCCAACCCGTTCGCACAAATCTACCAATGTGGCGACGGCTTCGGGATGACGGCCGTAGTACGACGTAATCACCAACGGGCGCTTGGCTTGCATCAACGCCTCAGCGATGCGCTTTGCCGCTCCATCTGAGATGTGGCCAAGGGTCGCAGCCGGCCAGTGCGCGACTACTTCGGGGACAGGCGGACCCGTCAAGTCCCATATCTCTCTTGCGGCTGTTATGTAAACAGGGCCTTGCGGTTCGGTGCAGGCAATCTGATGCCCGCGCAGAAAGACGCTTTCGGCGGTCTGTGCAGCACGGAGTTCGTAGAGCCACTTCACGTAGGGCCGCACAATATCGGCCTGGTGGGTAGTGTCCTGGATATAGTGAATGAATTCCGTGCGAGAGGCCGTGATTTCGCCGTTCAGGGTTACGGGGGAACGACCCGCTATGATGATCGCCGGTATGCGGCTCCTCGCAGCGTTGTGAACACTTCCCCCGAGGTTGGCAGTGCCAACATCCACGTGGACCAGCACCAATTGTGGTCGCCGCGTGATCATGGCATAGCCATGGGCGGCACTAAGGGCTGTCACTTCGTGTGGGCAGACCACGATCTTCAGGTCCATAGGCCCGAGTTGAGCGAAAGCTTCGAGAAAGGCTGGGTGATCGCTGCCTAGCGTCACAAAGATATAGTCCACTCCCATGCGTTTTGCCAATTCAAGCACACGCATTGTCACTGTTAGTTCTTTGTCCACACTGCCCTCCGCGCTGTCGAGTTGATAACTACCACTCACCGAGTGAAAGATGATTGAAGCTGCCCGTCATGATGCAAGTTGAGGCATCAGTCTCAGGATGTTTTCTCGTTGAATCGCGTGCATCTGGAGGCGGGACAAATGACGAGCATGAATTTCTGTCACGTTGCTTTCGATGGTGACATAGGGGTAGTCGGTACCGAACAGAACCTGAGTGACTGGAACGAGATCGAGAAGTGCATCCATGCTGGGCTTGAAGGCAGCGTCGGCGGTGTCGTAGAAGTGACGCTGTAGTTCGTGGTTCAAACCCTTTGGGGCGACCCTCGCCAACTCCGAGGCAGACATACTCTTAAAGACATAGTCCCACCTGCCGGAGAGTACTGGAACGACATCGCCGCCATGGCAGAAGATCCAACGTATGTCGGGATATTTGACGAGGGAACCGCTCATCAGCAAACCCACAACCGCCCGTCCCGTGTCATACGGAAACTCAGCCAGCAGGGGTTCGTTGGGAGCGATGTCAGGCATCAGCTTGGTGCAGCAGGCAGCCGGTCGAGGATGGCAAAATACAACGGCCTTTCGGCGGTTCAGCTCTTCCAACACTGGCGCAAAAGCTGGATCACCTTGCCATTGGCTCCCATAGCTGGTCATTACACCGATGCCGGGTGCCTTCAACACATCGAGGCAATACTCGATCTCTTTTAGTGACCCGTCGACGTCCGGTAGCGGCAAAAAGCCAAACTGTGCAAAACGCTTCGGATGAGTTTGGACCATCTTGGCCGCGTACTCATTGGCTTGGCGAGCTTGTGTACGGTACTGATCGGTCGATACTCCCGCTGCGGGGGGTCTTGAAGATGTATTGATCACCGCCATCGCGATGCCATTTTTGTCCATCGACTCGAGATCAACCTCGGGTGTCCAGTTCTTGATCAGTGGCGGGACAGACCCGAACGTCTCACTCATGAAAGC
>CAXUDC010000033.1:319-24811 GCA_964249685.1 uncultured Acidobacteriaceae bacterium | reverse complement strand
GTTGTTAGTCCCTATTCAAGCGGAGGAGTCTGCCTTATGGAGGTTTGGGAAGGTTGCTACAGCCGGTCAACGATGAGTGTAGTGGCGCTCCAACGCAGATTCCCTGCGGGAATGACAAACAAAGGGGCGAAGATGCACATTCTTTGGGTAGTTTGGTTTGGAGATGCAGATCCCTCTTTAGAATGGCAAAACTAGGAAGGGTGCGCTGTGATCTAAGCCCATTTGATTACTGTGGGGGCACCGGTTGTGGTGAGGCTGTCGCGGGGGCTGGCGGGATTACCTTCGAGATCGCTATGCAGGGTTGGACGGCGGCAACCTGGCCGGGCAGGGGCTTGGGACCGGGGGTGCGCATCTGGCCTGGGGGGCAGGGGGAGAGCAGGAGCTGGGGGCGCATGTCGACGGGGATCGCCGGGGTGCTGGCGCTGGTGCCTGCGACTGCCTTGTCATCCTTTGAGCCGGGCCAGGCGTAGGGCGCGCGGGCGCTGGCTCCGTAGCCGACGACCGGGAAACGCGTGGGCAGCTTGTAAGCGCGGTCCACGAGGACGTAGGCCGGCAATGGTTTCTTGTCCAGAAGGCGGACGTCGGAGTAGAGCTGAAGGGTGTGCTCTTCGACCGTTACGGTGAGGGTCTTGTCGGCGAAGGCGTCTTTCTGCTCCTTCGATCCAGGGAAGGGTGCGTTCGAGACGACCGTGGTGCCGATCCACGGCACGTAGAAGTAGACGTATTTGAAGTCTTTGATGTCGTAGTTGAGGGCGGCCTTGCCGGTCATGCCGTCCACGGTGAAGGTGCCGTGGGTGATGTTGATCCCTACGGTTTTGGGCTCCTTCTCCTTTCTGACGTCGATTTTCCTGCCTTTCTCGTCGTAGCCGAGGTCTTTGGCGGTCTGGAAGACGGGTTTGCCGTGCTCGTCAAAGACGGGGTGGCCCTTTTTGTCGCGAATCTGAAGGACGGCCGGGTTGAACATGGGCTTGCCCTCGGGGTCGAGGCGCTGGCGTCCCTCGGCGTCGAGAACGGGGGTGGGGGGAAGCGTCACGACCGTGGTTGGGCCGGTGTACTCGCTCTTTTTTTGGGGGTCGGCCGGCTTGACGGCGGGAGGCTGGTCCTGTGCCTGGACAGGCGGAGGCGTCGTCTGCTGGGCTTGAGCGGCGAAGGTGAACAGGGCCGTTGCGACGAGGGTGCAGGACCAGGTACGGGGGGAAACCATACGCACTACGTGCCTCCAGGCGCGGCCTCCCGACGGGTGCAAAAAGGTAGAAGCGGGCAGGGAGGGCACTGTTTGGAGGATAGCGCGGCGGGGCGGTCATGCGGAGGCGAAGTTGGGTGAGGCTGAGGAAAAGTGGTTGCTTATCTTGTTCGGGTGCGGAGGAGTTGGGGCGGGGGGATGATGAGCTGAGAGCTATGAGCTGAGAGCTATGAGCCGCCCCTTCACGGCTCGAGTGATGGTTGGCAGTATCTGGGGCTTGTGCCACAGGCTGGGATGAGACGGGCCTTTAGCCCTAAGGAGGTCTGGTTAAGTCTATCGATGCCCCCCACCCGAAGCGCCGGGGCTAAAGCCCCCCTCATTTCTGTAAGCTTGTTCGTGGGACTAAGTCCTACGCTTCCACTCAGGTACCTATCAGAGACGATCTAAAGCCGTTTGCCTTGAGGTGTAGCCGCACGACAATGCGGGGGTCCTTCGCTGCGCTCAGGATGACGTAAGAAGCTTAGGAAAACGGGGAGAGGCTCAGGATACGGTGAAATGCGAAGAGTCGTGGCTAGGGCTGCATGTAAACGGGTCTAAGCAGCGGCTTTGACCTTCGCCTTTTTCGCGGGTACTGCCGCGGCGTTGTCCTGTTCGGCGGGGGCAGCCTCCACGCTTTGGCGCAGCGCGTGGACGACCACGCGCAGCATCTCTTCCTCGGGGGCGGGCTTGCCGGTCCAGATTTCGAACTGGCGCGCTCCCTGCTGGACGAACATCTCTACGCCAGTAATGACCTGAATGTTGTTGGCGCGCGCGAGGCGGATCAGCGGTGTGTCGGCCGGGTTGTAGACGAGATCGAAGACGTAGGTCGTCTTCAGGTCTTCCGCGCCGAGGATCTGCGCCGCTTCTTGGCCGGCCATGCCAACCGGGGTTGCGTTGATGATGACGTCGAAGGTGGTTTTGGGGATGGCCTCGCGCTTGATGACCTTCGCTCCGGACTGCTTGGCGAGTTTGGCGGCGGTCTCCGGCGTGCGGTTGAAGAGGAAGACGTCGGCTCCCTTGTCGCGCAGGCCGAAGACGGCGGCGCGTGCGGAGCCGCCGGCGCCCAGCACCAGCACCTTGGCACCCTTGAGCGTCATGCGCCGTTCCAGTGGGACGAGGATGCCGGCGACGTCGGTGTTGAAGCCGTAGAGCTTGCCTTTTTCCTCGCCGGAGGGGACGCGTAAAAGCGTGTTGCAGGCGCCGATCTTTTTCGAGAGCGGGTCCATGTGCTCGAGGTGCGGCAGGATGTCCTGCTTGTGCGGCATGGTGATGGAGACGCCGTGGATGGGGATGTCGCGGATGATGGACACGAGGTCTTCGACGCTGGCGGTCTGCAGCGCGAGGTAGACGGCATTGACGGTCTCGCGGCGGAAGGCGGCGTTCATCATGGCGGGCGAGAGCGATTTGTTGACCGGATTGCCGGCGACGCCGTAGACCCTGGTGGCGGCGTCGACTTCGTCGATCCGGTAGGTTTCGACGAGGGTGCGGGCGGCGATCTGGCCGGGGCCGGTCTCCTCGCCCGCAGTGGCGGCGGCGAAGGTGAAGACGGAGCCGGCGCGCACGCCGAGCACGCGGGAGATGACGCCGGCGTCGCCCATGCAGATGCCGATGACGCTGGCTTCGTCACTGACGCGCTCGATGAAGCGCATGAGGGAAACGTTGTCGGCGAGGGTTTTGGCGGTGGGAACGATCTTGACGAAGTCCGGCGTGAAGGGCAGCATGCGCTGGTAGACGGCGTCGAGATCCTTTGTTTCCTTGAAGTTGTGGTAGGACACCATGAGGGCGGTGCCGGTCTCGCGCAGCGCCTGGAGGGCGGCGTGCTTGAGCGCTTCGGCGCTTTCAAGCTCGAGGTCCACGATCTGGAAGCCGGCCTGCGCGGCCTGGGTGAGGAGGTCGAGCTCGAGCGCGGGAGTGCCGCTATATTTGCCGCCGTGGGGCGTAAGCCGGCAGGTGGCGATCGCGGTAAGCTCGGTGTGGGCGGCGATGAAGGCCTTGAGGGCAGGGAAGGCGGCGGCCGGCTTGGCCAGGTAGTCGAGGCGAAACTCGAGGAAGGGAGTTTCCTTGACGACCGCGGCAGCCTTTTCGACCATCTCCTCAGGCGTGGAGCCCGTGATGGCGACGCAGACTTTGCCGATGCGGTTGCGAAGGTGCTGTGTGGTGAGGCTGGGCAATGGATTCTCTCGCAGGGTGGTGCAAGCGCGTATCTTACAGAGCACCCGGGATGGATGCAAGTGTGTTCTGCCGGTAAGATGCGTGCGGGGGACTCAGGTAGCAGGAAATGGAGTAA
The DNA here is from genome assembly GCA_964249685.1 of uncultured Acidobacteriaceae bacterium. GTDB lineage: Bacteria > Acidobacteriota > Terriglobia > Terriglobales > Acidobacteriaceae > Edaphobacter. Next base: position 21,302 of record CAXUDC010000033.1, on the reverse strand, counting down.
GTTTCTGCTCTGGGGGGCTTAACTCTCGGCGTTGAGGGGTAAGGCTCCCGGTTTGTGCTGCTTCGCGTTCTAATAGACGGATGAAGATGGTGAAGGTTGCAGGATGGGAGCGCTTCGGCTGGTTGCGGCATGGGTTTACGACGCGTGCCGGGGGCGAGACGGGTGTCTATGGATCGCCCGGTGAGCTAAACCTGGGGCTTACCCAGGAGGATGAACGGGACGTGGTGCTGCGGAACCGAGAGCGGGTACTGGCGTCGATGGGTGGGGGGCGGCTGGCGACTGTGCGGCAGGTGCATGGAGCCCGGATCGCGTTTGCGGGCGGCGCGGCGGTGGAGGCGGATGGCATGATGACGCGGGATCCCGGGCTGGTGCTGGGGATTATGGCGGCGGATTGTGTGCCGGTCCTGCTGGTCGATACGCGGCTGCGGGCGGTGGCGGCGATCCATGCGGGGTGGCGGGGAACGGCCGCGGGGATCGCCGGGGCGGGCGTGGCGGCGATGCAGCGGGAGTTTGGCTCGCGGGTTGGGGATCTGGTGACGGCGGTTGGGCCTGCGATCGGGCCGTGCTGTTATGCAGTGGGGGAGGAGGTGCGGGGGCGGTTTGCGGCGGATCTGTTTGAATGGGATCGGCTGGATTTGTGGGAGGCGAACCGGCGGCAACTGGTGGCGGCGGGGGTTGGGGCGGTGTCCGTGGTGGGGGAGTGCACCGCTTGCGCGATGGATCAGGGGCGGAGGAAGTATTTTTCCCACCGGGCGGATGCGGGGGTTACGGGGAGGGCGATGGGGGTGGTGGGGATTCTGAGGGAGTAGTGCTGGTCCGAACCGCAGATCCTACGGGATGACATCAAAATGCACGTGCTGTTTTTGTTGTCATTCCGTAGCGAAGCCGAGGATCTGCGGTTGGGATCGGTACCACACCTAAAGCAAAGGACTAAACGCGGAGGTCGCGGAGGTTTACGCGGAGGCCGCTGAGGAGAGCTTGCGGTTATTGATCCATATTCCAGATGTCGGTGGACCACTTCCAGGTGTTCTCGTGGCACTTCCAGTGGACGAGGTACTTGCCGGGGACGACGAGGCCGTCGGCGAGGATGAGCTGGCAGCGGCCGATCTCGACGATGGTGTCGCCAGCCATCTCGGCGGAGAGCGTTGTGAGGTGGGCGTCCTTGACGTCGAGCGCGGCGATGGCGCGGGCCCAGAAGAATTGGATGGCGCCGAGGCCGCTGACGGGGCCGGCGGAGGGCGGCAGGACGAGTGCGCCGGGGGTGTAGACACGGTCGAAAGCGTCGGTGTCGCGGGTGCGAATGGCGGCGCAGAAGAGGTCGTTGGTCTGGCGGAGCTGGTCGAGCAGTTTGGGCGGCACGTCGGCTTGGGTGTCCATCGCGCCAGACTACAGCCGGGCCCATGGGTTGTCTATTCCACTTTTGACAGCTCTTCAATCAGCGTCTCGCGGTGTTTGGCGGCTAGAGCGTCGACGCGCGCGAGCATGGCCCAATAGAGCGCGAAGGCGCCGGAGGAGAAGACGGCGAAGATGGGGATGGGGAGCCAGGGGAGGTGCTCGGCGCGGGAGAAGAAGAGAATAGCCGCGCCGAGGCCGATGACGACAAGCATTATGGCCAGGGCCAGCAGGGCGCTGAGCTGCGAGGCTTGGCGACGGGAGATCTTGGCGGGATCAACCTTTTTAGGTGCGGTGATGGAGCGCAGGTTGCCGACGGTGACATTGATGAGCGTCGCAAAGACGGCCCAGCACAGGACCGAGAGCGTCAGCAGCGGGCCGGGCGCGCCGGCCGTGAACAGCAGCAGCAGGTAGAGCAGGACCAGCTGGACGGCGGGGATGGCGAAGTGGAAGAGGTTTTTGGCCAGCAGGATGCTGTGAAAGCTGACCGGCGAAAGGAAGTAGAACTGGACTCCGTTGGCGTCGAGCCCGAGCACGTTGTAGGCCAGCGCGGAGACGCCCAGGAGCGAGTACGCCGCGGCCGCCGGGAAGAGCATGCCGGTGCCGTAACGGCCCATGCGCGCGGCGAAGAGGAAGACCATCGCGAGCGGGGCCAGCAGGCCGTAGTACTGCGCGGGGTTGCGGCGGATGTAGATCCACTCCTTGGTGAGCAGGGCGGTGAGGACAGGGGAGAGGAGACTGGGTTTTGGGACTTCAGCGAGGGCGGGTGTGGAGAGGCGTGGGGCGGGTGGAAGAGCGGGCTGGGAGCTTACTTCTGAGAGACTTTCGCCGCGGTATTCGCGCTGCATGCGCCAGGCGAAGATGGCGAGGAAGGCGAGCGCGAAGACGAGGACCGCGGCGACCAGGAGCAGGGCGGGGCCGGGCTGGCTGGCGGCGTCGCGCTCGAGCGCCAGCGCGGCCAGACCGGGCGGCAGCGAGTGCAGCGCGGGCGCAAACCAGTGGTAGACGCGGAGGCCGTTGTCGATCTTCGCCTGCTGCTGGGCGAGGGTCTGGTGGCGGCCCATGCTGGTGAAGGTAGGGTTGAGATACTGGATGCCGATCGAGAACAGGATGATGAAGGCGGTGAAGAACTCGCGCGCGCGCCGCGTGGAGAGCCAGCGATCGACCCAGGCGAAGACCATGCGGGTGAACAGCATGTTGGTCGCGGCAAGCGCGAGGGTGGCGGCAAAGGCAAGCGGGGCGAGGCTGGGCGAAGCGATGGAGACGCCGACCGCCGCGGCCAGCAACGCGCACGTGCCGGCGATGGTGGACACGCTGAGCAGCCCCAGCAGGAGGCGCACCAGGAGGTAGCGCGGAAAGCTGAGGGGAAAGCGGATGAGCGAGGCGGGATCGAATGAGAGGCCGGGCGGCGCGATGTTGATGCTGAGCACGATTTGCAGGGCGAAGACCGCCCAGAAGAGGGCGGCGAGGTACTCCAGGTGGCCGATGCTTGCCGCGGCGTACGCTGCGGCGGCGGCCCCGGAGACGATGCCGAAGAGGATGGAAAAGGCGAAGGGCACGGCGATGATGCGCGCGACGAACTCGCCCTTGCCGCCCTTGCGGCGGAACCCGTTGGCGAAGAGGCGCCAGCGGAGGTAGGCGATGGCTTTGAATTGCTGTGTGGCGGAGATGGGGGTCATTAGGCTCCGGATGGTGGGAGAGAAGGGTGAGTCCCGGAGGCTAAAGCCCGGAGTGTGGGCTGTCCCGGGGTGTCCAGGCTAAAGCCTGGACCTATCTCAAAAGCAACGGCAGGGTTATCCTAGCCAGGCGAGCTCCTGCTCCGGTGGCGCGGTGCCGGTGGTGCCGAGGACGTTGAGGAAGATCTCTTCGAGGGTGGCTTTGTGCCCGCCCTCGGCCGTCGGGACGCCCGCGCGCAGCTCGTCCAGGGAGCCCTGCGCGACCAGCGAGCCCTTGTTGATGATGGCCACGTGCGTACACAGCCGCTCCACAATCTCTAGCACATGCGAGGTGAGAAAGATGGTTGCGCCGCGCTGGATCATGCCGTGCAGCATGTTCTTGAGGATACCCGCCGCGACCGCGTCGACGCCCTCGAAGGGCTCGTCGAGGAACAGCACCTTGGGCGAGTGGATGACGGCCGCGGCCAGCGCGAGCTTCTTCTGCATGCCGTGTGAGAAGTCCGTGATCATCTTCTTCGAGTCGCCGGTGAGCGACATGAAGTCGAGCAGGTCGCGCGTGCGCTCGGCGGTCGTGACCGCGTCCAGGCCGTACATGCGGCCGACGAAGTTGAGGTGCTCGGGCGCGGTGAGCCGGCCGTAGAGCGCCAGGCCCTCGGGCACGACGCCGATCTGGCGCTTGAGCTCGACGGTGTTCGCGGTCAGGTCCTGGCCGAGTACCTCGATCCGTCCCGACGTGGGTGCGAGCAGGCCGGTGAGCATCTTGATCGTGGTCGATTTGCCGGCGCCGTTCGGCCCCAGAAAGCCGAAAAACTGGCCCTGCGCGACGGTAAGGTTGACGTCGGAGACGGCGGTGAACTCGCCGAAGCGGCGGGTGAGTGCGGTGGTTTGGACTGCGGGAATCTGTGCGGTCATGGCGTGGTGACAGGATACCGCGTGGGAGCAGGTGCGGGGCGGAAATCGGATCTAGCCCGTTTCCTGCAGGTGTGATTGCCACCTTACGTTCTTCGCCGTCATCCTGAGCGAAGCGAAGGACCTCCGCATTGTCGTCGCGACAACTCCCCAGGGTAAATGGGTCTGTACGTGGCGGCAGCGGAGAGTATCGCTGCTGTAGGCCCCCAGGTTGGTGCGCTGCCCTGAAGGTGCGGTGCAGGGTTCAGCGAACGCAAATCCCTACGGGATGACAACAAAATACAAGGGCAAAGCTTATTGTTCTACTGTGAAGTGGAGGAACGAGGAACAGGGCTAGCGCCGGCCGCCTTGCCACAGGCGATGCGGCAGCAGGTAGGTGAAGCCCGCGAAGCCCTCCCAATGGGTGCTGGTCGACGTCAGGCCGTGCTCGAAGCCGCAGTCCAGCACCAGGTTCGGGCGCAGGTTGTAGCCGGGGGTGATGAGCAGGCCGACTGCGTTGGCGCGCGCGACCGGCACCCCGCCGCGCGTGGAGAAGACGGTCGGCTGGGTGAAGTGCCAGAGCTCCGCGGTCAGGCTTAACGGCTCGGTGATCTGGCGCGTCACGGAGAGCGTCTGGCCGTACTGCGCGCGGTGGGTGTTGCGGCCGGCTGCGCCGTAAGCGTCCTGCTCGTTGAAGAGATAGTTGGTGTCGTAGTGGATGCCGAAGTTGGTGCCGCTGACCAGGATCAGCAGGCCTTGCGAGAAGCCGCCCAGGTCGAGGTTGGGCGCGGTGCCGGAGCGCACGCGGCCGTTGTACCCCAGCGCGACGGTCGGCCGGTTGGAACGGCCTTCTTCCTCGTCGTTGAACAGCACCTGCGCGCCCAGGGTCAGGTCGCCGGTGTCGCTGGTGCCGGGCGGCTGGCGGGTGTAGGCGTAGGGCTGGTCGCCGGACTGAACCATGAAGTAGTGGTTGAGCGAGAGCTTGGTCGTCTGCACGAACGAAATCTGACGGTCAAGCCCGGGAGAATCGTTCGCCTGCAGAAAGCCCTGCTCGTATTGCAGGTAGCCCGGCGGCGGAATATGCGCGGGGTTGGTGACGGTAGGTCGAGCCGGGTCCGCGGCAGGCGTGTCGTCGGTGCTGGCGATGTGCTGCGGGGGACTGCTCTGGCCGCGCCCGGCGGCCGGCAACAGGCAGAGAAAGCACAAGTAAAACTGCAGGGCGCGCATCTTGAAAGAGTACAACGAAGCCAAGGGTATAACGAAGCGCGGCCTACATGGCCGGCGGGTGGTGCGGGTCGACCTCTTTGCCCGGCTTCGCAAGCGTCTTGACCGCCGGGTTGATCAGGTCGCGGAGCTCCTTGCTGGGCTTGAAGAAGGGAACTTTCTTGGCAGGAACCTCTACCTTGGCGCCGCTCTTGGGATTGCGCCCCACGCGCGCATTGCGTTGCCGGGTGCGGAAGCTGCCGAAGCCGCGAATCTCGATCTTGTCGCCGGATTTCAGCGCGCCGATCACGGAATCGAACAGGAGGTCGACGATGATCTCGCCATCGCGCCGGGTAAGGTCGCCGAGGGCGGTCACTTTGTCAACGAGGTCCGCTTTGGTCACTGAGAGGTCTCCTGCTGCGATAATAAAAACACGGGGTCCAATGCAGATGAGACGCAGGGCCTCGCCAAATTGTCTCCCACGGTGTGCATTTGCTTGAGGAAAAACGACTTACGTCCGGCCGCTGCAGGAGAACGCGGCACTGACGCGGAAGTCGTGGCTGCACTCTGCCGGACCTATGAAAAATGTGACCGACTCCGGTATTCAGGAGTCTATGTATTGCAGTATGATGAACCGCGAAGTAGGTCGACCCGATCCTTCGCAGCATTGCACAAGCATTCCACTGAGCAGCGCGAACGCCACTGCAGGTAAGGTTTCCATGTCACATCCGTATTTGAGCATCGTCATCCCGGCCTATAACGAAAGCGCGCGCATTGAAGCGACGCTCGAACGCGTCATGTCGTGCGTGCAGGCACAGGGCTGGGACGCCGAGGTGCTGGTCATCGACGATGGCTCGAAGGATGATACGGCCGCCATCGTGGAGCGGTGGATGGATCGTTTTCCGCGCCTGCACCTGATCAAGAACCCCGGCAACCGAGGCAAGGGCTACAGCGTACGCAACGGGCTGCTGCAGGCGGCTGGCGATGTAGTGATGTTTACCGACGCGGACCTGTCCTCGCCGATGGAAGAAGGCAACCGCCTGCTGGACGCGCTGAAAGCCGGCGCGGATGTGGCGATCGGCTCGCGCTGGATGGACCGCACGCGCCAGACGATCCAGCAGCCGCTCTACCGCCAGTTCTTTGGGCGCTGCTTCAACGCCATCACCCGCGGCGTAATGAATCTGCCATTCAAGGACACGCAGTGCGGCTTCAAGGCGTTCAAGCGCCCGGCCGCGCAGGTGATCTTTCGCCTGCAGCGGATCGAGCGGTGGGGCTTTGACCCGGAGATCCTGTTCATCGCGCGCAAGCTGAAGTACTCGATTGCGGAGGTGCCGGTGACCTGGGGCCACGACGAGCGCAGCCGCATGAGCTACCTGAAGGACGGCATGAAGATGCTGGAGGAGATGGCGGTGATTCGATATAACTCGCTTGCGGGGCGGTATGACCAGGATATTGCCGCGCTGAAGGATACGAGTGGCATGGTGACTAAAAGGGTAGAGCATGTGGTGAAGGTTCGGTCTACGCTGCAGTAGGGGTTTGTTCTTGACTTGCTGTAGTGCTGGTCCGAACCGCAGATTCCTCCGCTTCGCTACGGAATGATAACAAAAGACTGCGCTTGCACTTTTGTTGTCATCCCGTAGGAATCTGCGGTTCGACAGTGCTGTACTACACCTAGGGAAACGCTCATCGTCCAAACCGGCGTATGGCAACAATCCCCGCACCAAAGACCGCGATTCCGGCAATCATCAACACGCTGATCCCGCGTCGGTAGGCCATCTGCGTTCGCGCCGGCGTTTGACCTACCACCTCCCGGCATTGACTGCAGCCCTGAGCCCCGGCCGGCGCAAGCGCCAGCCCGAACACCAGAGCGGCCGCTACACGGATCATTGAAAGAATGCCAGCAGGCAGAACAACCCAAGCCAGAGCGCGCCCATCGAGTGCCAGTACCACGCGGCAAGATCGACGATGATCTGCCGGTTCTCCATCTGCTTCGACACAAACAGGGCCAGGAACGCAGCCATAAGGGCCAGCACACCTAGCAGCAGGTGCAATCCGTGGACCCCGGTAATCAAGTAAAAAGAGTGGCTGCTCGGACTGGTGTTCATGTGGATGCGCTGCACCGCGAGCTGCCGCCAGGCCACAAACTGGCCGGCCAGGAACATCGTTCCCAGCACGGTGGTTGCCAGAACCCAGGGCTTGGCGCGTGCGGAGCTTGGCTTGCCCAGGCCGAGCCACTCGTCCATCACGTGGACCTCACGAAACATGTGCCGGCGCGCGATTTCGATCGTAATCGAGCTCAGCAGCAGTAGCACCGTGTTCAGCCAGAGCAGCGGCGGCAACGACATCGGCAGCCATTCGTTGATGTAGCGCGCATTTGCGTCGATGTGGCCGGAGCCCTGCGCTACAAAGAAGACACTCACGATCGCGACGAAGAACATGAAAACCGCGGAGAGCCCGAAGAACAGACCCAGCCGATAGCGCGTCAGGCGCTCCCGCGGATTGTGCCGCGGACGTCGTGGATTCCAATTGTCCGGGTCGCCGCCGCCTCCGGTGCGTTTGTCGGTGGGCGGCTTGCGGCCGCCACCGCCGTGGTCGCCGTGATCCCCGTCGTCCAGGTCCCTGCGTCTGCGCTCGGTTTCGGGAGGCGTAATAATGGCGGGCATGGGGACTCCTTGACTCGAACGCTGCTAAGCAACAGATTACTCCGGAATCGCCTGCGCTGACCACTGTGGGCGATAAGCGGATGGGGAAGGCGAATCTATGAATTCATAATAGATGCACGGTGAACAGGAGACTGTGCGTTCTTGACCAGACTGCAAAGGCGGCGCCCACTCGAGCGTCGTGCTCTCCCAGGGATTTTCCTCTGCCAGCATGCCGCGCCGGTAGCTGATGACCAGGTTGACCAGGAAGAGCACCTGCGCGGAAGCGAGCACGACGGCGGCATAGGTGATGTCTCGCTGCAGCGGGATGACGTGCGCGAGCAGTGCGGTTGCGGCGTTCTGGATGCCGTCGAGCTGGGCGTAGTGTCTGGGTTCGCCGCCCAGCCCGGCGAGGTGCATGGGCAGGAACGTCAGGTAGGCGAAGACGAAGGTGAGCCAGAAGTGCCAGCGGCCGAGCGTCTCGTTCATCAGCCTGCCGCATATCTGGGGGAACCAGTAGTAGGTCGCGGCAAACAGGCCGAAGATGCCCGCCATCGCCATGATGAGGTGGAAGTGCGCGACCACGAAGTAGGTATTGTGCAGGTACTGGTCGAGGATGGGCTGCGCGAGGATCGGCCCGCTGAGGCCGCCGACGACGAAAAGCGAGACGAAGCCCAGCGCGAAGAGCATCGCGACCGGGTATCGCGGGCGTGAGCGCCAGGTCGTCGCCAGCCAGGAACAGACCTTTGCGGCAGACGGTAAGGCAATGGCCATCGTCGAGATGGAAAACGCCGTGCCCGCGAACGGGTTCAGCCCGGCGACAAACATATGGTGGCCCCAAACCAGGATTCCCAGGCCCCCGATCAGCAGCGTCGTGACGATCATGGTCCGGTAGGCGAAGACGCGCCGCCGGCAAAAGTTGCCGAGCAGCATGGAGGTCAGGCCCATTCCGGGCAGGATTGCGATGTAGACCTCCGGATGCCCGAAAAACCAGAACAGGTGCAGCCAGAGCAACGGGCTCCCATTCCCTCCCGTATGCAAAGCCCCGTTGACGAGATCGCCCGCGGGCAGGAAGAAGCTGGTGTGCGCGTGGCGGTCGAGCGTGAGCATGACCAGCGCGGCGGACAGCACCGAGTAGGCGATGATGGTGAGCAGCGCCGCCGTGAACCAGGCCCAGACCGTGAGCGGCAGCCGCTCCCAGGTCATGCCCTCGCACCGGTAGGCGACGACGGTGGCGAGCAGGTTGACGGAGCTCGCAATCGCGCCGAGCCCGAAGAGCCCGATGGATGCGAGCCAGAGATCCATGCCGAGGCCTTGGCCCGGGCCGGCCGCGGCGACGGCCGAGAGCGGCGGATAGGCGGTCCAGCCGGAGATCGCAGCGCCGCCCTGCACGAACGTGGAGCTGAGCAGCGCCAGCAGACCGAGCGCCGTGAGCCAGAAACCGACTGCGTTCAGCACCGGGAACGCCATGCGTTCTGCGCCGATCTGAGCCGGCAGGATCAGGTTGCCGAAGCCCGACTGCGGGGCCAGCGTGAGCACGAAGAAGAGCATCAGCGTGCCGTGCAGCGTGACCAGCGCGAGGTAGTCCTCGGGCTTGATGGGTGCGAACGGCGGGACGATGCGGTCCGGCCAGACGAGGTGGATGCGCATGGCGAGCGACATGAGCGTGCCGATAGCAACGGCGACGAGCGAGAGCAGGAGGTAGCGCCTGCCGAGCGTTTGGTGGTCGGTCGTGAGCAGCGATTGCGCCCATGTCGACGCTTCGCCTGCGGCTCGCGTGATCATGCGGCCCCCTTGCTCCGCAGCCAGTCGCCGTAGGCTGCGGGGGTGACGACGCGCAGGTTCGCGGTCATACGGTAGTGGCCGGAGCCGCAGAGCTGGGTGCAGAGGATTGCGTAGGTTCCGGGGACGGTTGGCGTGAAGTGGAGGTGGATCGCCTGGCCGGGGACGGCGTTCTGCTTCAGCCGCAGCGCGGGGACCGAAAAGCCGTGGATGACGTCCTGCGCGTGCAGGCGGAGATCGACCTCGCGGCCGGCGGGCAGGACGAGCTCGGAGGCGACGAGGTCGTCGGTGCCGTGCTCGTCGGCGGGATCGATGCCGAGCGGATTGCCTTCGCCAGGCGCGATCAGCTCGGGCCTGGTCTGGCCGAAGGCGGCGTCCTTGCCCGGATAGCGGAAGTACCAGGCGAACTGCATGCCGACTGCCTCGACCTGGAGCGCGGCGGGATCGGCGCCGACGTAGCGCGAGGCCGCCCACAGGCGCTCGGAGCGGATGGTGAGGAAGGCCAAGAGGACGGCGAGCGCGGCCACGGGAACATGCTCGAAGAGCAGAGAGGAGCGCACGCGCGGGCCTTTGCGCAGGGCGAGACCAACGAAAAGGATCAGATGGACCACGGCGAGAAGCGCCAGCGCGACCCAGAGATTGAGCAGCAGGTCGGCGTCGAGCGCAGGGCCGTGCGCGGCTGCATCGGGCGGCAGGAAGGGAATCCACTGACCGGAGAGCGGCGTCATGGCGTGTAGTTTGGGCAGCCGGTAGTGTGGACCGCGGTCCAGCAGGGCGTGACTGCTTTCGCGGCGTTGATGACCTGCAGGTTCTCGCTGGCGTTTTCAGCGAGGCCGGCTACCTTGGCCTTCGTGTCGGCGAAGACGTCGGGGGCGAGATCGAGCTGGGGGAGCGAGAGGATGAGGCGGGCACGCAGGCTGGAGTCGTCGGCGTCGAGGTACTCGAGCAGCGTCTTGTTGAGCGGCTGGCTCTGGTTGGGCGAGGCGCTGAGCGCGTCGACGAGGTTGGCGCGAGAGCCGGAGGTCTGGTCGCGGCGGCGCAGGTAGCGGCCGATGGCGACAGCGGATTCGGTCGAGAGCGGTCCGTAGCCGAGGAGGTCCTGGACGACATTGAGACCGACGCCGGCGATGGCGTCATCGCGCTGCAGGTATTGGTAGAGCGGCGGAAAGACGGCCGCGGGCGTGTTGACGGTAAAGCCGCCGAGCACGGTTGCGGTGAGGCTCGGGTTGGGGATGGTCTCGTCGGTGAGATGGGCGGCGATCTGGGAGATCGCGGGCGCAAGGATTTTGGTGGTTTCGGCGGAGAAGCTGGTGGAGACGGGCGCGGACAGCGGTGCCGCGTCGGCGGCGGTGGGCACGGCGTTGGCGGCGAGGCGGTCGGCGGAGTTCTGCAGGCCGATAAGGAGCGAAAGGGCGTAGGTGCGCGCGGGGCCGTCGGTGGCGGCGAGCAGCTTGACGAGGTTCGGGAGCGCTTCGCGGATCTGGGCGGCGGTCGGCGCGGGCGTGAGATTGCCGGCGAAGTTGATGTCGTCGTCGGTGGGCGAGTGGCCGCCGGATTCGCGCTGGAGGACGGCTGCGGTGCGCGCGGCGAGGGTCGGCTGCGGGGCGTCCTGGGCGACGCTTTGGGCGGCGAGCGCGAGGAGGAGGAAGAGGAGCTTCATCGCTGGGACACTCCCACGGGCTGCGGCTGGTGAGCGGCGACGAGACTGAGGAAGAGCTGGTGGACGCGCGGGTCGGTGCCGAGCTCCGGGTGGAAGGTGGCGGCGAGCAGGTGACCCTGGCGGACGAGGACGGGATGGCCGTCGCGGTGGGCGAGGACTTTGACCTCGGGGCCGGTGCGGGCGATGCGCGGCGCGCGAATGAAGACCATCTCGAGCGGGCCGCCTTCGAGCTCGGTGGGCGCGAGGAGGATGACGGAGTCGTTCTGGCGGCCGTAGGCGTTGCGCTCGATGGCGATGTCGAGCGCGCCGAGCGAGTGCTGTGGCGGGTTCGAGACGTCGGTGGCGAGGAGGATGGCGCCGGCGCAGGTGCCGAAGGTGGGGATCTCGCGGACGAAGCGGCCAAGGACCTCGTAGAAGCCGTCGCGCTCGAGATGGCGGAGGAAGGCGGTGGATTCTCCGCCGGGGATGATGAGGCCTTCTAGGTCGTGGAGGTCTTCGGGGCGACGAATGAGGATGGGATTTGCGCCGAGGGAGAATAATTTGTCAGCGTGGCTCTGGTAGGCTCCCTGGAGGGCCAGCACTCCGATGCGTGGCTTCGTCATGTGTACCCCCTCCCCCCCCCTCCCGTGTTTGATCCTAAGATCTTGGTTCTACGGTAGTTGGATCCAAATTTGATCCGGGGCTTGAATGTTGAAACGTGGCTGTCTGCCCAATTTTATCTTGCCCCTTAAGTTAGTATATCGTGAGCGTCAAGGGTTTTACGGCCCTGGGGGGTTGTTAGGCCTTGTGGGATGGTGGGACTATAAACGCAGAATTCCTCCGGGGAATGATACACAGGGGGTGCGGCTTTGCACCGTCTAGTATCTGGTCCGGTTAGAGGATGGGCCAGAGGGGCGTGCAGTCAAGGGTAAAGCCGTTCACGGGTGCTGTCGCGGCGACAGACTGGGGGCGGGGAAGAAGCTCGGGTGCGCGCTGCTGGTGGTAGATGGTTACACTCGCAGCGAGGGGGTCGAGCAACCAGGCGAGTTGCGCACCGTTTTGCATCCAGAGGTCCATCTTTGCTTCCACGTCGCTGCGAACGTCGCTGGATGACCTGATCTCGATGAGGAAGTCGGGGCAGAGTGGGGGGAAACCGGTTTGCTGCTGGAGGGTGAGTGAGTTCCAGCGGGAGGCTGAGATCCAGGCTACGTCGGGCGAGAGGCAGGAGCCGTCCGGGAGGTTGAAGCCGGCGCTTGGACTGAAACCCCGGCCGGATCTGGTTTGCTTGTTCCAGAGATAGAACTCACCCGAAACGTATTCTTCATGGGTGCTGCCGATGCCGCCGACCGGGCTCATGATGGTGATCTCTCCCTGGGCGTTGCGCTCGATTTTGTAAGGTTTGTTTTCGGCGGAGAAGCGCATGAGCTCGTCGTCGGTGAGGGTGACGGAGGCTCGCAGGGAGAGGGGGAGGCCGAGGGTGTCCAGGTTCAGGAGCATCTTGGGTGCCTCGTTTGTTGTATCTGGTTGATTTGAGGGAGTAACCCCACTCATCACGATAAAACCGTGATGAATGGGCACCCGGCTACCAGCCTCGGTTTTGCATCAGGTCTTCGGGGTTAATGGTGCCTACGGCGAGGCCCTTCATGGCACCGAGGCACTCTTCGCTGGCCTGGGCGAGGACCTCGGGGTTGTTGAAGTGGGTGGCGGCGCGGACGATGGCCTTGGCACGGGATTCGGCCTCGGCGCGCTCGGCGGGGTTCGTGAAGGCTCCGGTGTGGTCCTTCGAGACGACGAGGCGGACGTTGCCTTCCTTCATGAAGATGCCGGAGCCGACAAAGACGGTCTGGGCGCCGAGCTGCATCATGAGAGCGGCGTCGGCCGGGGTGGCGATGCCGCCGGCGGAGAAGTTGGGGACGGGCAGCTGGCCGATCTTCGCCACCTGCTTGACGAGTTCGAGCGGGGCGCGGAGGTTTTTGGCGGCGGCGTAGAGCTCCTGCTCGTCGAGGACGGTGAGGGCCTTGATCTCGGAGAGGATCTGGCGCATGTGGCGGACGGCGTGGATGACGTCGCCGGTGCCGGGCTCGCCCTTGGTCCGGATCATGGCAGCGCCTTCGGAGATGCGGCGGAGGGCCTCGCCGAGATCCTTGGCACCGCAGACGAAGGGGGTTTTGAACTGGTGCTTGTCGATGTGGTGGAGCTCGTCGGCGGGGGTGAGGACCTCGGACTCGTCGATGAAGTCGACGGCGAGGTGCTCGAGGATCTGCGCTTCCACGAAATGCCCGATGCGGGCCTTGGCCATGACGGGGATGGAGACGGCCTGCTGGATGGCCTTGATCATGCCGGGGTGGGACATGCGGGCGACGCCGCCTTCGGCGCGGATCATGGCGGGGACGCGCTCGAGCGCCATGACGGCGACGGCACCGGCGGCCTCTGCGATGATGGCCTGTTCGACGTCCATGACGTCCATGATGACGCCGCCCTTGAGCATCTCTGCTAGGCCGATTTTGAGACGGAATTCGTTGGTGATCTGGTCTGCCATAGAGCTTTAGTTTAGCAGGGTGGGATTTTGCGCGCGGATGGAGAACGGTGGCTGTTTGAGGAGAGCAAGTTTCCGTGAGTCTTGAGTTTCTAGTTTTCAGTTTGAGCAAGACAGGCTTCTAGGATGGACTTGCCGTATTTTTCGAGTTTGTCGGGGCCTATACCCTCAATGGTGGCAAGGTGGGCAAGGGTAGTGGGTTTCAGGATCACGATAGAGCGCAGTGCGCTGGTGCCTAGGACGAAGAACTGGGGGAGGCCGAGGCGTTCGGACTCGGTCTTACGCCAGGTGCGGAGGCGTGTTTCCAAGGCCTGCTGGATGGGGGTGAGAGTGGTGGGGTCGATCTGTGCTTTGCTGGCCGGGGCTTTGCTGGCTGCGGCGGGCTTCGGGGCCAAGGTGTAGCGCTGGTCGAGGGTGACGCGGGGTTCGGGTTCAGCGGGGGCGCTGGCTTCGTAGTCGAAGAAGGGGGGAGAGTTGTCGTCGGGTGGGGCGAAGTCGTAGTCGGGGATGTCCTGTGATGGCTCCGGGAGAAATGCAGGTCCCTCCACTTCGCTTCGCTTCGGTCGGGATGACGATTTCTTCGCAGGACTCGGGAGTGTAACAGGGGCAATCTGCTTGCCGCGGCAGAGGGCGGTGATGTCGGCTCCGTATTTCTCGGCTTTGTCGGGGCCGAAGCCAGAAACCTGGAGGAGCTCCGGGATGGTTTGGGGCTGGGACTGGACGAGGGCGGCGAGGGCGGCGTCGCCGAAAACGATGAACGCGGGTTTGCCGGTCTCGGCGGCTTTGGATTTGCGGTAGGCGCGGAGGTTGGTTTCGAGGGATTGCTGGGTGGGGGTTATGGGTTGGGCTGGTGCGGACCCAGGTCTCAGAGTCGAGACCTGGGGCACCCGCTTTTTCTTGTTGGTGGAGGATTCAGCTGGTGGGCGGAGGAGGACGTTCAGGGGTTCGGTGTCGCCTATGGTCTGGCCTTCGTGGGTGAGGGCGGCTTTTTTGTAGCTGATGGTCTGGCCGTCGGGCTTGGTGAAGGTGTCGGTGACGAGGGTGAGGAGGCCGGCGCGGGCGAGGCCGTCGAGGAGCTCGTCGGTCTGCTTGCGGTCGGGCAGGCCGAGCGCGGTGTGGAGCTGGCCGGTGGAGCGGCCGTTGTCGGAGAGGTTGCGGAGGATAGTGCGGAGGAGCTTTTCTTCGGCCGCGGTGGGCTCGGAGAAGGACTGGCTGGTGACGGCGGAGGGGGCGCAGAAGTCGCAGTGGCCGCAGGGTTTCGTCGCATCGGCGGTGTCGCCGAAGTGGCGGATGAGGGCGGTCATGCGGCATTGCTGGGTCTGGGCGAAGTCCATCATGCGGTCGATCTGGCCGCGGCGGAAGTTGACCTGGAGCTCGTAGCCGGACTGCCAGGTGGTGGTGGCGCCGCGGCGGACGTTGGAGTCGAAGTCGGTGACGGCGGCACCCTGGCTGGCCAGTTTTTCTACCGATCGCGAGAAGGTCTCGATGTCCATCTTGAGCTTGTGGCGGAGCTCTTCGGGGGACTGGTACTCGTCTTTGAGGAGGCGGGCGACCTTGGTGAGCTCGGTGGCTTCGGGGTAGTCGCGCTCGAGAAAGAAGTCGTGCATCTTGCGGTCCTGATAGCTATAAAGCAAAACGGTCCTGGAAGGCTGGCCGTCGCGGCCGGCGCGGCCGATCTCCTGGTAGTAGGCCTCGACGGAGGCGGGCAGGGCGTAGTGGATGACGGTGCGGACATCGGCCTTGTCGATGCCCATGCCGAAGGCGATAGTGGCGACGACGACCTGGAGCTTGCCCGATTGGAACTGCGCCTGGACCTTCTCGCGCGTGGCGGGGTCGAGCCCGGCGTGGTAGGCGGCGGCGGGGAAGCGCTTGCGGAGGGTGTCGGCGAGCTCTTCGGCGGCTTTGCGGGAGGGGGCGTAGACGATGGCGGGGCGGCGGGTTTGGTCGGCGAGGAACTCCAGGGTGAACTCCGCGCGGCGGGGCTTCGAGAGCTCGAGGACTTCGATGTGGAGATTGTCGCGACGGAAGCCGTGGATGAACAGGGCCGGTGCGGCGAGTGAGAGCTGGGTGACGATGTCCTTCTGGACGGTGGGGGTGGCGGTGGCGGTGAGGGCGATGATGGGAGCGGGGCGGAGCTGGGGGAGGTAGTCGCCGAGGGTCCGGTAATCGGGGCGGAAGTCGTGGCCCCAGGCGGAGATGCAGTGGGCCTCGTCGATGGCGATGAGCGAGGGCTTGCGCTTGGCGAGCATCTCGGGAAAGCCAGGGACGCGCATGCGCTCGGGGGCGATGAAGAGGAATTGGAGGTTGCCGTCGAGGTAGTCGCGGCAGGTCTGTCTCGCGTTATCGCGCGAGAGACCACTGTGGATACGCCCTACGCGGAGACCGGCGGCGGTGAGTTTGTTGGCCTGATCGTCCATGAGCGCGATGAGCGGGGAGATGACGAGGCCGGTGCCGCCGCGGGCCAGGGCGGGGAGTTGGTAGCAGAGCGATTTGCCGGCGCCGGTGGGCATGACGAGCAAGACATCCTGACCGTCGGTGGCGGCGCGGCAGACGGCCTCCTGGTTGGCGCGGAAGGTGGAGTGGCCGAAGGTGGTGTGGAGGAGATCGGTGAGGGACGGCATGGCCTCTGCTAGTTTCGCATATTGTTTGCTTTGTAGTAACCCCCCTTGGGGGCCTGGGTTCCCACTCATCGCATGAAGCGCGATGAATGGGGCGCGGTATGATTTTGCTATGAGGATGCTGGCTGGGGTGGTGCTGGGGTTGGCGGTGGTGGCGGGAGGGCAGGAGGCTCCGGTTGACCAGCAGGGGGTGACTACGCTTTCGGCGCGGTCGACCCTGGTGCTGGTGCCCACGACGGTAAGGACGAAGGCAGGGGAGCCTGTGTTTACGCTCGAGGCGAAGGACTTTGTCGTGACCGATGATGGGGTGGCGCAGAAGGTTTGGCTGGAGGAGGACGCGGGTGCGCTGCCGCTGGCGCTGGTGGTGGTGGTTGAGGCCGGTGGGGATGGAGCCCGCAAGCTGGACGAGTACAGCGGGCTGGGGACGATGGTGGAGGCGATTGCGGGGGCGGTGCCGCACAAGGTGGCGTTGGTGGGGTTCGACAGCCAGGCGGCGCTGGTGCAGCCGTGGACGGAGAGCTTCGAGCGGATGGACAAGGCGCTGGCGGACCTGGGGCCCGGGGACGGGAAGGACGCGGTGCTGGATGCGCTGGCGTTCTCTGTCGACCTGTTGAAGAAGCAGCCGGCGGGGTATCGGCGGGCGATTCTGCTGGTGTCGGAGACGGTGGATCATGGGTCGACGACGAAGATGTACGACGCGCTGCGGGCGGTGAGCGACACGAATACGGTGATCTATGCGCTGGGCTTTTCGAGTACGCGGGGTGAGGTCAGGGACGAGGCGGCGAAGCTGAACTCGGACAAGCCGGGGCCGCCGCATGGGTGCATGGGCGAGGACCCGACGCTGGAGGTGCAGCCGGGTAAGGTGCTGCAGGCGTATGACTGCCTGGCGCAGCTCGCGCCGCCGCTGCGGCTGGCGAAGATGGCTTTGATTGCCGCGCTTGGCGGGCTGCGGACGAATGTGCCGGAGACGGTGGCGCGGATGACGGGTGGGGAGTACTTCAAGTTTGAGAATGCGAAGGGGTTGGAGAAAGGGCTGCAAGCGATCTCGAACCGTATGCCAAACCGATATTTTCTGAGTTTTCAGCCGGTGGGGGCGCATGCTGGATTGCATGCGGTGGGGGTGGAGCTGGCAGAGCCTCGGGTGGGGGTGGTGGTGGAGGCGCGGAAGAGTTATTGGGCGGTTGGGGTGGGGGATGGGGGGAAGTGACTGCGCCCACGTAACCCTTGCTTCGCTCGGGTGATCATGGGTCAGACCTTTGTAGAGGGAGCAACCCCACTGATCGCGGTGAGGCTGCGATGAATGGGGCAGCCGGCTTTTGTTAGGCTTTGACGGTGTGGGACTGCATGATTTTGTCGGGGGTGATGGGGTACTCGCGGATGCGGGCACCGGTGGCGTTGTAGATGGCGTTGGCTACGGCGGCGGCGGCACCGGTAATGCCGATTTCACCGATGCCGCGGGCACCCTGCGGGCTGAACTTAGCGTCGGGAATGTTGAGGCAGGTTACGTCGAGGACGCCGATGTCGGCGTTGACGGGGACGTGGTACTCGGCGAGGGACTCGTTGACGGTGCGGCCGTAGACGGGATCGATGACGGTGTGCTCGTGGAGGGCGAAGCTGACCCCCCAGACGATGCCGCCTTCGAGTTGGTTGATGCCGGTCTTGTCGTTCATGAGGGTGCCGATGTCGTAGGTGGCGACGACGCGCCGGACCTTGACCATATGGGTGTCCTTGTCGACGGCAACCTCGGCGAAGACGGCGCCCCAGGAGTTGGCGGTGTAGGCGTTGGCGCTGTCGGATTTCTCGGCGGAGCCCATGGCCTCGATGGTCTTGTTGTTGCGGGTGAGCAGGGTGGCGATGGACTCGGTCGCGGACGGGTTGGACTTGCTCATGACCTGGCCGTTGGCCACCGTGATGTCAGTGGTTTTCATGCCGGATAGGGGCGAGCGTTGGTCGTTGATTGCAACCTCAGCGAGCTTGAGGATGGCTTGCTGGGCGGCGTCTGCCACAGCCGGGGTAACGGAGGCGGTGGACTGCGAGCCGCCGGAGACCGGAGCCTTGGGCAGGGTGGAGTCGCCGAGCTTGACGTCGATGTCGGCGGGCTTCATCTTGAGCACGGCGCCGGCGGTCTGGGCGATCATGGTGTACATGCCGGTGCCGAGGTCCTGGGTTCCGGAGCCTGCCATGACCTTGCCATCCATCGCGATCTTGATGACGGCGGCAGCGGAGGAGCGGTTGGCCGGGTAGGTGGCCGTCGCCATGCCGTAGCCGATGTAGTTGTTGCCTTCGACCATCTGGCCGGGGATGGCGTTCCGTTTGGACCAGCCGAAGCGCGCCGCGGCCTGGGAGTAGGCATCCTTGAGATGCTTGTCGGTCCACGCCTGGTCTTTCGCGGGGTCTTTTTCGGCGTAGTTGACGAGGCGGAGCTGGAGCGGGTCCATCTTGAGCTTTTCGGCGAGCTCGTCCATGGCGATCTCGAGGACGGCGGTGCCGGGCGCCTCGCCGGGCGCGCGCATGAAGGTGGAGACGCCGAGGTTCATCTCGACGACCTTTTCCGTCACGGCGTTTGATTCCGACATGTAGAGCAGCTTGGTGGGGCCGGCGGAGTGCTCGACGAAGTCCTCGAGGACGGAGGCGTTCATGACGACTTCCTGCTGCATGGCGAAGAGCTTGCCTTCGGCGGTGGCGCCGAGCTTGATCTTGTTGACCGTGCTGGGCCGCGCGCCGACGGGGCCGAACATCTGCTCGCGGCCGAGGACGAGCTTGACGGGCTTGCCGGTAACTTTGGCGGCCATGGCGGCGAGGGTGACGTGCGACCACATGGAGCCCTTGGAGCCGAAGCCGCCGCCGGTGTAGGGGCATTGCACGCGGACGTCGTCTACGGGAATGTTGAACTGCTTGGCGAGAGTCATCTTGTCGCCGGAGATGGCCTGGGTGGCGTTGTAGACATTGAGCTTTTCGCCCTCCCACCAGGCGATGGTGGCGTGGGGCTCCATGGGGTTATGGTTCTGGATGGGGGTGATGTAGGTCTGCTCGAGGATGACGGAGGATTTGGAGAAGCCGGCGGTGAGGTCGCCGCGCTTGTTGCCGGCGGGTTCCTTGCCGGGGTTTTTGGGCCAGCGGGCTTCGGACTGGCGGCCCAGGAAGTCGAGCTTCGCTGGGGTCTCGGTATACTTGATCTTGAGTTGGCGGGCGGCGAAGATGGCCTCCGGCAGAGAGTTAGCGACGACGACGGCGATGGGCTGTCCGTTGTAGCTAACGCTGGTGTCCTGAAGGATGGTGGTGCGGCGGCGCGCGGGTGGGTTGGGGGAGGGCTCCGGCAGTTTGGGCGCGTTGAAGGGGGTCAGCACGGCGACTACGCCGGCGGAGCGCTCAGCCGCGGTGCGGTCGATGGAGGCGAGGGTGCCGGACGGTATGGTGGACTGGACCGTGTAGGCGTAGAGGACCTGCTTGCCGGGGACCATGGAGTCGAACTCGCCGGCATATTTGGCCTTGCCGCTTACCTTGGCGAGGGCGTCGTAGCGGTGAGACATCTGATCTTTACTGGGGGCTAGGTTGAGTTCCTGGGCCATGATGGCACCCTCCTGGGTGTTTGTAGTGGCCCCACTCATCGCGGTGAGACTGCGATCAGTGGGGCACGGATGTTTGGAAGGGACTTGGTAAATAGCGTCAGGACTAAAGCCCCTTCACTTCACTCGACTCATTCGTAGGACTAAAGTCCTACGCTTCCTCCTAGTACCAACTCAGACGCGCTAGGTGTTGGCTCCGGCGTTTCCTGCGGCAGCTACCGTGAGGGCGCGGACGATGCCTTGTTTGGCTAGCTCGATCTTGAAGTTGTTGTGCTCATAGCCGTGGGCTCCGGCGAGGGCGAGGTCCGCAGCTTTATGGAAGGTGGCAGGGGTGGCGGGCTGGCCGGTCAGGGCCTTTTCGGCTTCGGGCGAGCGCCAGGGCTTCAAGGCTACGCCGCCCAGGGCTAGGCCCGCCGATTTGATCGTCGAACCGTCCATTTCAAGGCCGGCGGCTACCGAGATCAGGGCAAAAGCGTAGCTGTTGCGGTCGCGCGCCTTGAGGTAATAGGCGTTCTTGCCAAAGCGGGCCCTGGGCAGCGTGACGGCCAGGATGAGCTCGTCGGGGTGGAGGTTGGTGTCGAGCGCGGGATTGTTGCCGGGAAGGCGGTGGAAGTCCGCGAAGGGGATGGTGCGCTTGCCCTTGGGACCCTGGACGACGACGGACGCGCCCAGGGCGGACATGGCGACGCACATGTCAGAGGGGTTGGTGGCGATGCAGGTGTCTGGGCTGGTAGGGCCCTTGTCGGTCTGGCCGAGGATGGCGTGGATGCGGTTGTAGCCCTTGATGGCCGCGCAGCCGGAGCCGGGGACGCGCTTGTTACAGGCGGGAAAGGCGATATCGGTGAAGTAGTAGCAGCGGGTGCGCTGGAGCAGGTTGCCGCCGGTGGTAGCCATGTTGCGCAACTGCGGGCTCGCCCCGCTCAGGAGGGCTTGCGAGAGAAGGGAATAGTCGGCCTTGATGGCGGGGTGATCGGCGAGGTCGGAGTTGCGGACGAGCGCGCCAATGCTGACGCCATCAGGGCCGGCAACGACCTGGTCAAGGCC
>CAXUDC010000033.1:0-309 GCA_964249685.1 uncultured Acidobacteriaceae bacterium | reverse complement strand
CCGCGACGTGGTTGATGTCGATGAGGGTGCCGGGGGTTTCGACGCCGTACTTCATGAGGTCGATAAGGTTAGTGCCGCCGGCAAGGAACTTTGTGCCGCGAGGCTCTACGGCGTGGATGGCGGCGTCGGGGGCGGTGGCGCGCTGGTAGTTGAATGGGTTCATACTGAGACTCCTGCGCGCGTGGCGGCGGCGCGGACGGCGGCGACGATGTTCGGGTAGGCGCCGCAGCGGCAGATGTTGCCGCTCATGCGCTCGCGGATTTCTTCGTCTGTCAGTGCGGGGCGGGAGGGCTTGCCGGTCTCAAAGCT
>CAXUDC010000032.1:12102-25054 GCA_964249685.1 uncultured Acidobacteriaceae bacterium | reverse complement strand
TTGCCGTTCCACTCCGCCCACAGGACGGGGAACTGGCCGACCTGGTAGCCGCCATCGCCTACGTCCCAGGGCTCGGCGATCAGCTTGACGTCGGCAAGGACCGGGTCCTGGTGGATAGTTTCGAAAAAGGCGGAGAGCTTGGAAACTTCGTGAAGCTCGCGCGCAAGGGTGGCGGCGAGATCGAAGCGGAAGCCGTCCACGTGCATCTCCGTGACCCAGTAGCGGAGCGAGTCCATCAGGAGCTTGAGGGTCTGCGGATTGTGCACGTTGAGCGTGTTGCCGGTGCCGGTGTAGTCCATGTAGTGGCGGCAATCGCCCTGCACCATGCGGTAGTAGGTCGTGTTGTCGATGCCCTTCATTGAGAGCATCGGGCCCTTTTCGTTGCCCTCGCAGGTGTGATTGTAGACGACGTCGAGGATGACCTCGAGACCGGCTGCGTGCAGATCCTTGACCATTTGCTTGAACTCGTTGACCTGGCCTCCGGAATCGCCGACGGAGGAGTAGCGGCCAGCCGGAGCGAAGAAGCCGAGCGTGTTATAGCCCCAGTAGTTGGTCAATCCCTTGTCGACGAGTTGGCCGTCGTCGATGAAGTGGTGTACGGGCAGGAGTTCGACCGCGGTCACGCCGAGCAGCTTGAGGTAGTTGATGGACTCAGGATGGGCGAGCCCGGCGTAGGTGCCGCGGATTTCTTCCGGCAGCCGCGGGTTGCGCTGGGAGTAGCCCTTGACGTGGACCTCGTAGATGACGGAGTCGGCGAGCGGGATCTCCGGCATGCAGTCGCCGCTCCAGTCGAAGTCATGCGCGATGACGACGGATTTGGGGACGCCGGCGGCTGAGTCCTCGGTATTCATCTTGGTGTCGTCGCCGGACAGGAGGTCGTAGGGGAAGATGGGCTTCTTCCAGTCGACGATGCCGGTGATGGCCTCGGCGTAGGGATCGACGAGGAGCTTGGCCTTGTTGAAGCGCTGGCCGCTTTCGGGCGCCCAGGGGCCGTCGACGCGGTAGCCGTAGCGCTGGCCGGGTTTGACGTCGAGGATGAGGCCATGGAAGACGAAGGCGGTGCGCTCGGTAAGGTCGACGCAATCGATCTGGCGGTCGTGCTCGTCGAAGAAGCAGACCTGGACAGCGGTGGCGTGCTCGGAGTAGAGAGCGAAGTTGGTGCCGCGGGAAGAAGGTTTCGCGCCGAGCGGATAAGGGCGGCCCGGCAGAATTTTACGTGGCATCGGTGCTCTCTGGTCAGGCAGGATCCACGGAAGAGCGGGCCCGATTTTCCGTGGTCAATCCGGTAGATGCGGATGGATGGAGTTGGGTTTGTCGGTGCGGGGCTGCTGTTGTGATCTGGTGGAAGTTTGCGGGGGCGACCCGTGGTTCGTCAGTACTGCCGGCGGCGTTGTTGTCCGGGCGCAAGGCAATTCGCGCAGGGGCGACGTTATCCTGCGGAATCCCGCGTTATTCTGGATGCATCATGTCTTCTTCCCCTGTCCAGACTCCCGATCTACTTGCCGACCAGACGCTTAGCCAGACGCTCGACCGTGGGCCGGAGCTTGCGGCTCCCACGCAGTCGAAGGAGGCGTTGAAGGCGCAGATCCTGGAGCTGACGCGGCAGTACCATGCGGCCGCGTTTCCGGCGCGGGAGTTTGTCCCCGGAACGAGCGGCGTGCAGGTCTCGGGCAAGGTGATCGACGCGGACGACATCTGCGCGGTCGTGGAATCGGGGCTCGACGCGTGGTTTACGACCGGGCGCTGGGCGAAGGAGTTCGAGCGCAAGCTGGCGCGGTTCTTCGGGCTGCGGTCGGCGTCGCTGGTGAACTCGGGGTCGAGCGCGAACCTGGTGGCGCTGTCGGCGCTGTGCTCGCCGGCGCTCAAGGAGCGGCAGCTGAAGCCTGGGGACGAGGTGATTACGGTCGCCGCAGGGTTCCCGACGACCGTGAATCCGATCATTCAGAACAGGCTGGTGCCGGTGTTTCTCGACGTGTCGCTGCCGAGCTATGAGATCGATGTGACGCAGCTGGAGGCGGCGTACTCGCCTAAAGTGAAGGCGGTGATGATCGCGCATACGCTGGGCAACGTGTTCGACGTGGATGCGGTGGTGGCGTTCTGCAAGAAGTACAACCTGTGGCTGGTAGAGGACTGCTGCGACGCGCTCGGGTCGACCTGGAAGGGCCAGAAGGTGGGGACGTTTGGGGATATTGCGACGGTGAGCTTCTACCCCGCGCACCACATTACGATGGGCGAGGGCGGCGCGGTGCTGACGAACAAACCGGCGCTGCAGGTGCTGATCGATAGCTGGCGCGACTGGGGGCGCGACTGCTGGTGCGAGCCGGGCGTGGATAACACGTGTGGCAAGCGCTTCGACTGGCAGCTGGGGACGCTGCCGTGTGGGTACGACCATAAGTACACGTACTCGCATATTGGGTATAACTTGAAGGCGACCGATATGCAGGCGGCTTTGGGCGTGTCGCAGATCGCCAAGCTGGATGGGTTTATCGCGCGGCGCAAGGAGAACTTTGCTTACCTGAAGAACGCGCTCCAGCCGCTGGCGCACGTACTCGATCTGCCGGTGGCGAGCGAGCATGCAGACCCGAGCTGGTTCGGGTTTCCGATTGCCGTGAAGGCGGATGCGCCGTTTACGCGAGACCAGCTTACGCGGGCGTTCGACACGGCGAAGATTGGCACGCGGTTGATGTTTGCGGGCAATCTGCTCAGGCAACCGGCGTATCAGGGCATCGAGTGCCGGGTGGTGGGGGAGATGACGAACACGGATCTTGTAATGAACAATGTGTTCTGGCTGGGGACGTTTCCGGGGTTGACGGAGGCGATGCTGGATTACATTGCGGAGACGGCGATCGCGTTTGCGGAGGGTGCGGCGCGGAACCCGCTGAAGGTGGTTTAGCGGGGGCGAAAGACCTAATGCAAAGGTCGCGGAGGTCGACGGGGAGGTCGCTGAGGAAGCCTCTGCGAACCTCTTGGCCTTTCCTCTGCGTTCCTTTGCGTTAAGTTTTTCTCGCGGAGGCGAGCTATTCGGCGACTGGCTGGGGGGCCTTGTCGAAGTCGAGGCCGAAGAGGTGGCGCTCCACGAGCATGCAGAAGATGTGCTCTAAGGCGAGGTGGCACTCCTGGATTTTTGCGGTAGTTGCCGAGCGGACGATGAGGTTGTGGTCGGCGAGCGGGAGGATGGCACCACCATCGTTGCCGGTGAGGGCGATGGTGTGGAGGCCTTGTTTTCGGGCAGTCTGTAGGGCCCGGATGAGGTTGGGGGAGTTGCCGGAGGTGGAGATGGCGAGGAAGACGTCGCCCGGCTGGCCGAGTGCTTCGAGCTGGCGGGCAAAGACGTAATCGTAGCCGAAGTCGTTGCCGCAGGCGGTGAGGATGGAGGTGTCGGTGGTGAGGGCGAGCGCGCGCAGGGCGGGGCGCGTGACGGTGAGGCGGACGACGAACTCGGCCACGAGGTGCTGGGCGTCGGCGGCGGAGCCCCCGTTGCCGGCGACCAGCAGCATGCGCCCGGCGCGGAGGGCGTTGGCGGTGAGCTCGGCGACGGTGAGGAGGATGTCGTGGAGGGCGCGATCGTCGAGGACGGACTGCAGGGTGGCTACGGATTGGGTGAGTTGGAGCCGGATGAGGTCTTGCAAGAATGCTCCTGCGCTGTGGTCGTAAAGGTGTGGAATCGGTAAAACGTGACCCCACGATAACCTTCGCTTTGCTCAGGTGATCATGGGGCACCCCCGGCGTCACACTCCGGGTTAGTGGGATTGGGCGATGGTGGCGTCGCCCTGGGTGGGGGAGGGGAAGTTGATGCGTTCGAGCTCGACGACGTAGGGCCGGCCCTGGACCTGGGTGTAGATGGCACCGACGTACTCGCCTAAGACGCCTAGGAAGACGAGTTGCATGGACGCGACGAAGAAGACGCCGATGAGCATGGGCGCGAGACCGAAGGTGAAGGTGTTCCAGAGCACCAGCTTCAGGATCAGGTAGGCGAGGGCGACGGCGAAGCTGAGCGCGGCACCCGCAAACCCGGCGAAGACGGCCAGTCGCAGGGGCACGCGGGAGTGGTTGATGATGCCGAGCATGCCCATGTCATACAGCGTGTACCAGTTGTTTTTGGTGATGCCGAACTTGCGGTTCGGCTGATCGTAGTAGACCTTTTTGGCGGGCAGGCCGATCTCGGCGATCATGCCGCGGAAGTAGGGGTAGGGGTCGGCGAACTGCTTTGCAACCTGCATGACGCGCTGGTCGTAGAGGCCGAAGCCGGTGAAGTTCTGGAAGGTTTCAATCGACGACAGGCGCTCGGCGAGGCGGTAGTACTGCTTGCGGGCCCAGAACATGAGCGAGGCCTCCTCGCTGGTGCGCTTAATGCAGAGCACGGCGAAGAAGCCGGCCTCCCACTCGCGCACAAGCCCGGGGATCATCTCCGGCGGGTCCTGCAGGTCGGCGACGAGCGAGATGACGGCGTCGCCCTGCGCCTGGAAGAGGGCGTGGATGGGCGAGCGGATGTGGCCGAAGTTGCGCGCGTTGACGATAATGCGGATGCGCGGGTCGGCCTCGGCAAGGCGCTTGAGGATCGGAACGGTCGAGTCCTGCGAGCTGTTGTCGATGAAGATGTGCTCGTAGCGGTACTGCGGCAGCGTGGCCATGACGGCGCTGACGCGCGCGACGAGCAGCTCTACGTTGGCTTCTTCGTTGAAGCAGGCGGTGACGATCGAGAGGGTCTTCATGGGCGGGCTACTTCTTGAACGAGAACTTTTTGTGCGCGAAGTAGCTGTAAATGGCGGTGACGGCGGAGTTGATCAGGCCGGCGATCTGCGGCGCGTAGGAGGTGAAGTGCGCCAGGATATGGGTGGCGGCGAAGATGACCAGCAGGCCGACAGGGAAGCTGACCGAGTAGACGGCAAAGCAGCGGAGCCACTCCCTGAGATAGTTGCCCTTGGTGTGGAAGACGAAGTGCTTGTAGCAGAAGAACGCCATGGTGATGCCGACAGGGGTCGAGACGACGTTGGCGAGCACGGCCGCCCAGGGCAGGTGCTGCGGCATCGTCCGGCTGAAGACGTGGACGAAGACGAAGTAGAGCCCGAGCGCGAACGCCGTATTCCATCCGCCGACGATCAGGTAGCGGAAGACCTCGTTTTTGGGCACGATGCGGCGCAACGCGGTGAACAGGCCGTGGGGGTCGCGTTCGACGGCGTCGGGTGCTGCGGAGTTGGGGTCTACAGCGGAGGTCGTTTGGATGTCTGGCATAGTTTGGCGGAGCGGTCTGCTGCGGAACCTTGTCTATTTTAGCCGGTGCCAGCCGGCTGTGCGCCGGAAAGCTTCGGCGAGGGTTACGGTGGGGTGCAGGCCGAGCTCCTGCTGGGCGCGTGCGGTCGACGGGACGTAGCGGTGGGGGCTGGCAACGGGGTCGGGGGCTTTCGCGACGTTGACGGTGATGCCGGGGTTCACGGCGGCGGCCTGCTCGGCAAGCTCGCGGATAGTGACCGCGTCCTCTGAGCCGATGTTGTAGGCACGTAGGCTCCGCGCCTTGAAGAGCATCGTCCAGAGCGCGATGGCGAGGTCGCTGGCGTAGAGGTAGGAGCGGACGGCGGTGCCGTCGGAGGCGATCGAGATATTGCGGCCGGCGAGGGCGTCGGCGAGGAAGTTGCCGGCAGCAAAGTGCGTGTCGAGCGGGAGGTGCGGGCCGAGGAAGGTGAAGCAGCGGGCGATCTTGTACTCGGTCTGGCTGGTGCGGGCGTGGAGGGTGCAGAGGAGCTCCGACAATCGTTTGCCTTCGCCGTAGGTGGAGGCGGGGTCGAGCGGGTCGGGGGCACCGGAATAGTCTTCCGGGAGGTGGGTCATGCCCGCGGGCTGTCGGCCATAGACGCCGCCGGAGCTGGTGAGCAGGAACTTGCGGGTTCGGTGGATGGCGGCGAAGTCGAGGATGTGGCGGGTGCCGTCGACGATGGTGGAGAGCATGGCTTCGGGAGCTTCGGCGAGCTGCTTGGCAGAGGCTTCGGTGGCGGCGTGGATAACGTAGGCGTAGTCGCCAGGGGGGAAGGCGAAGGTGCGGACGTCGCCTTCAAGGAGGGTGAGGGCTGGGTCCTGGATGAGGTGGGGGGCTTTGGTGGTGAAGGCTTTGGGGTTGCGGGTTAGGACCGTTATTTGGGCGTTTAAGGAGAGCTTGCGGTTGGCGTGGAGGAAGGTTTCGACCAGCCAGGTGCCGAAGAAGCCGGTGCCTCCGGTGAGGAAGAGGCGCTGGTTGCGGAGCTCGGGCCAGAGGTGGGCTGTGGCGGTAAGGACTTCTTCCAGGTCTCGTTTTGGCAGGGGATTGGGCATGGGTTTGTTGGAGGGAGTAACCCACTCAAGACGGTGAAGCCGTGATGAATGGGGCACCCGGGTTTCGGGGTTGGAAGGATTACGCCCACGATGCCGCGATAAGCCGCGGACATCATGGGGCACCGGGTTTACGCGGGGAGGTAGCGGAAGACCTTGGCGGCCGTGGCGTCGTCCAGGTCGGGGGTCATGCGGTGGAGGGGGTTCGATTCCATGGAGCCGGACTCGGTGATGCGGGAGGTGATCTTGGGGAAATAGGTCTGGCTGGGGTCGATGTGGACGAGAAAGGCGGCGGCACCGGGCGAGTTGAAGGCGGCGAGGAAGGCGGGGTCGGTCTCGTAGCCGGGGTAGAGGCGCTGGACAGGGATCCCGTAGGCCTGGAAGAGCAGGTCCCAGTTGGGGATGCCGAGGCCGGTGGCCAGGTCGCAGCCGACGTAGCGGCCGCCGAAGTAGTTTTTTTGCGTCATGCGGATGGAGGCGTAGCCGTCGTCGTCGAAGAGGAAGATTTTGAGGTTGAGCTGGTTGGCGGCGACGGTGCCGAGCTCCTGCAGGTTCTGGGTGAAGCCGCCGTCGCCTTCGACGAGAATCGTCCTGCGGCCCGCTCCCGCGAAAGCCGCTCCGATGGCCCCCGAAAGCCCATAGCCCATGCTGGCGAGGCCCTTGTTGGTGACGACGCGCTGGCCGAGCTTCTGCGCGAAGGTCTGCATCATGACGGTGAACGCGCTGCCGCTCGAGCAGGGGATGACGAGATCCTCTTTCGTTGTCAGAGACGAGAGCTTGTCTACGAAAACGTAGGGGCTGAGGAAGCCCTCGCCGGTGTGGTTGACGGGCTCGACGAGGGGAAGTTGCTGCTTGACGTGGTTGCAGAAGTCGACCCAGGGCGCGTGGTCGCCGAGGGGCTGAGAGAGGAGGCTGCGGAGGACTTCGTTGGCATCGCCGCAGAGGGGAGTGGCGACGTGGGGGTGGCCCTTTTCGAGCTCGGTGGAGTCGCAGTCTACCTGAACAATCTCGCCCGCAGGGACAAACTGCTGCCAGTTGAAGCCGCTCTGCTGCAGCGATAGCCGCGTACCGAGCGCAACGACGAGGTCCGCCTGCTGGAGCAGGATGTTCGCGTAGCGCATGCCCCACGTGTTGGGGCGGCCGAAGTACATTGCGTGGTCCGCGTCCAGGCGGTCCATGGAGTTCCAGGTCACCATAATGGGAATACCGGCAGTCGCAAGCTGCTGCTGGAGCGCTCCGGTGGTCTCGCGGTCGATGCCTGCGCCGAGGAGGAAGACGGGGCGCTCAGACTGGGCTACCCGTTCGGCGAGGTTGCCGAGAGCGAATGGCGGGAATGCTGGCGCGAAGGCGGGGACGGCGGTGCTGAGCTTAGCCGGATCCACTTGCGCGCCCTGAACGTCGAGTGGGAGCTCGAGAAAGATGGGGCCTTTGCGGCCGTGCGCGCCCGACCGGGTAAGGGCGGCGAAGGTGGCCTGGTCGACGACGCTTTCGACCAGCTCCGAGCGCTCCGTGATGGCGCGCGCGACGGCGACGCCGTCGATCTCCTGGATGCCGCGCTGGCGCACCTGGCCGCGAGAAAGGTCGGACACCTTGACCTGGCCGCCGAGGACGAGCAGCTCCCGCGACTCAAGGTACGCGCCGGCGAGGGCCGTGACGATGTTGGTCAGGCCGGGGCCGGCGGTGACGAGGGCGAAGGCCTTGGGCCCCAGATGGACCTCGTTGAAATACTCCGCGGCGATGCCGGCCGCGACCTCATGCACCACGGGGATGCACGTCAGCTTGTGACTGCAGGACTCCAGCAGATGCATGATGTTGCCGCCGGCGACGAAGAAGCAGTGCGTGTAGCCAAGCGAGACGAGCCAGTCGGCGAGAAGGTCGGAGTACTTCATCATTTCGTGTAGCTCTCCAGTATGGTTTGGATGGCGGCGCGCAGGCCTGCGTCGAGCGCCGGGGTGCGGTCGAGTTTTTCGAGCATCACGTTGCCGCCGGCCGCAACCAGGATCAAAGTGAACTTGCCGGGTGTGTGTTTCTTGTCGGAGGCGAAGCGATCGAGGACATCTGCCAAGTCGAGCTTCAGCAGCTCTTCGCGCAGGCCGGGAAGCGTGCGGATGAGCTGGTCGAGATGCGCTTCGAGCTCAGCGACCACAGGAGCGTTCGAGTGGTCCACGCCGCGGCCACGCTGAAAGGCGAGCGAACAGAGGATGCCGAGGCCGACGCCGATCCCGTGCGGGATGCCGTAGCGCGAGGCGCCTTCAAGCGCGTGGCCGAAGGTGTGGCCGAAGTTGAGCAGCAGCCGCTCCTTCTTGTCGAACTCGTCGATCTCGATAAAGTGCTTTTTCGCATGCAGGCTTTCAAGGATCACGCCCTCGAGCGCGGCGGTGCTCATCGCGATCGAGGGCGCGTGCGCGAGGTAGCGCTCGAAGGCGGCAGCGCCGCGGCAGAAGCAGATCTTCGCGGCTTCGATCAGCCCACTGGCGAACTGGTCGCGCGGCAGCGTCTCGGCCAGCGCGGGGTCGACGTAGATATGCTGCGGCGGGTGGAAGGTGCCGACGAGATTTTTATACGGGCCCACGTTGATGCTGGACTTGCCGCCGATGCAGGAGTCCACCATCGCCAGCACCGTCGTCGGGACGTACGACCAGGCCAGCCCGCGCATGTAGACCGAGGCGA
Source organism: uncultured Acidobacteriaceae bacterium (assembly GCA_964249685.1). Classification (GTDB taxonomy): domain Bacteria; phylum Acidobacteriota; class Terriglobia; order Terriglobales; family Acidobacteriaceae; genus Edaphobacter. Next base: position 16,084 of record CAXUDC010000032.1, on the reverse strand, counting down.
CGAACGCGGAGATATCCTGGAGGACGCCGCCGCCAAGCGCGACGAGATGGGTTGAGCGGTTAGCACCGCCGGCGCGTAGTTTTTCGATGAGCGCGGGGGCGCGGTCAAGCGACTTTTCTTCCTCCGCGGCGGGCAGGAAGATGGTCTGGCCGGCCTGCAGTCGCGACTCAAAAAACTCATCCGCGATGATGCTTGCCTGGCCCATGCGCGCGAGCGTGTCGGCAAACAGACCGCGCGCGATCGTGACGTCGTAGCTGCCGGTCGAGCTGTGGATCTCAAACGATGCGGACATGGCTGAACCCGAGATCGGCGGTGACGAACTGGCCGGTAAGGCCCGTGTTTTCGGGCGCGCAAAGAAAGAGCACCGCGGAGGCGACGTCCGCGAGCGAGGCGAGTCGATTGAACCCGGTGGCCGAGGCGATCCGATCGATCTGCTCGGCCGAGAGATTCTTCCGCGTCATCGGCGTGTCGATCGCGCCCGGCAGCACGGCGTTGATCAGGTGGCCATCGCGCGCGAGGTCGGCGGAGGCCGACAGCACCAACCCCTGCAGCGCCGCCTTGGTGACGCAGTAGGAAAGCTTGTTCTGCCGCGCCAGATTCTGCCAGATGGAGCTGATCACGCACAGCCGTGACGCCGGCGCCAGCAGCCCGCCCGCGAGCAGCGCCTGCAGCGTGACCAGGATATACGCTACGTTAGCCGCGTACAGGTCCATGTGCCGGGGCAGGTCGAGGTCGTAGACGGAGTCGTTGCAGTTCGCACCCTGCGCCCAGCAAACGGCGGTGTATGCGGTCTCCGTCTGCAACTTCGCGGGCTTAAACTCCGCCGCCAGCGGATCGAGCGCAAGCGCATCCGCGTCCGTCAGCCAGCCCTGCGCGATCGTCCGCGCGACGCCGGTCACCCGCCAGCCGCGCGCCAGCGCTGTCTCCGCGACCGCCCGGCCGATGGCCCCCGTCGCGCCAAACACGAGCAGATGTTGCGCGTTATCCTTCATCGGCGGCCTTGGGTTCTCGAATGCACAACCTGACCAGTATACTGGCCGCACTTGCCTGGAACGAGGGTTTGCATGCGAAGGTTGGCGATGACGTTGATCCTGGGTTTGGCGATGCAGGCGGGCGCACAGGCCACCCACACTCCGGCGCCGCTCTGGCCCGCAGGCGCGCCCCTGACGCAGGGCAGCGCGCCGGACGACATCCCCACCATCACGGTCTACCTGCCCGCGGCCAACCCCACGAAGACGGCGGTCGTCATCGCGCCCGGCGGTGGCTATGGCTACCTTTCCCTGCAGAAGGAAGGCGAAGACGTCGCGCTGTGGCTGAACGCGCACGGCGTCGCGGGCATCGTGCTGAAGTATCGCCTGGGGCCGAAGTACCACCACCCGGTAGAGCTCGACGATGCCAAGCGGGCCCTGCGCACGGTACGTTTTGAAGCCGCTCAACTCGGCGTCGCGCCCGACCATATCGGCATCTGGGGCTTCTCCGCCGGCGGCCATCTCGCGGCCACGGCCGGCACCCTCTACGATCGCGGCCAGCCCGCCGCGCCCGACCCGATCGACAGGCTTTCCAGCCGGCCGGACTTCATGATCCTCGCCTACCCAGTCATCACGTTCGACGAAAAATACGCCCACATGGGCTCCCGCATCAACCTGCTGGGCGAGCACGCCACCCCTGTGGAGATCGCCGCGCTCTCGCCCGAGCTGCACGTCACCGCGGACACGCCGCCGGCCTTCCTCTTGGCCACCTCCGACGACCAGACCGTGCCCGTCATGAACAGTGTGCTGATGTACTCCGCGCTGGTCGCCGCAAAGGTGCCGGCGGAGATGCACCTCTACCAGCACGGTCCGCACGGCGTAGGCCTCGCGCAGGGCTTTCCGGACCTGAAGGGCTGGCCCGACCTGCTCGCCACCTGGATGCGCGCCCACGACCTGATGGGTGCCCCATGATCATTACGGGCTTCATCGCGGATATCGTGGGGTGAATCTCTCTCGAAGCCCAGCCCCACAACAACCTTCGCCCCGCGCCGGTGATCATCGGATCACCGCAGGTAACTATCGTCCTGGTCAATCCAATCCTGGCGCGGCGGCGCGAACAGGTCCAGGTTCTCGGTATCTTCAAGCGCGGTGGCGGAGTGCGGCGCGTGCGGCGGAATGACGAGGATCTCGCCCGCGCGCACCACCTGGGCAACCCCGCTGACGACGAACTCGAGCGCGCCCGAGACGATCAGCGAGATCTGCTCGTTGTGGTGTGCGTGCTCGGGCACGACACAGCCCTGCTTCAGCATAATGCGCGAAAGCATGGCCTTCTCGCCGGAGACGAACTGGCGCGTCAGGAGCGGGTTCAGCTGCTCGGGCGCGAGGTCGTCCCAGCGGTAGAGAGTGGCTTTTCGTTTGTCGGACATCGGTCAACTCCATTTCGTTCTTTGCTTGCGCGGCCTGCTTGTGTAGAGTAAGCGAAACGCTCTGCAATGTCTGGCCACCCCCCGAACCCTGGGGCAGCACCTTCACCAAGCCGGTTCGGCCGCACGCCGAAGTCGATCTCCGCACCTCCAACCTTGTTTTCAACCAAAGGGTGAGCAGCCGATGGGTTTTACCTTCCACCAGATTCGCCGCACCGGCACACGGATTTTGCTTGCGTTTGCCATCTTCCTCGCGCTTGGCGGGAGCCTTCATGCGCAGGCCGCAACGGTCTCCCAGGCGGACCGCATCACGGCGCTTGAAAAGCAGGTCGCCGATGCCCAGATGGCCGGCGACAACGGCTGGATGCTCGTCTCCTCCGCGCTCGTGCTGATGATGAGCGCGCCCGGCCTGGCGCTGTTCTACGGCGGGCTGGTACGCAAGAAAAACGTCCTCGGCACCATGATGCAGACCTTCGCCATGATGGGCGTCGTCACCGTGCTTTGGGCGCTGGTCACGTACTCGCTCGCGTTTGGGGTCGGTAACGCCTTCATCGGCGGCTTCCACAACGTGCTGCTGCACGGCGTCGGCCTGCTGCCGGACAAGGACTACGCCGGCACCATCCCGCTCCAGACCTTCATGGTCTACCAGTTGATGTTCGCCATCATCACGCCCGCGCTGATTACGGGCGCATTCGCGGAGCGCGTCAAGTTCTCCGCCATGCTCGTCTTCATGGTCCTCTGGGCGCTGTTTGTGTACAGCCCCATGGCGCACATGGTGTGGGGCAAGGGCGGGCTGTTGAACGCGTCGCTTGGCGGCAAGTTCCCCTGTCTCGACTTCGCCGGCGGCACGGTCGTCCACGTCACCTCGGGCGTCTCCGCGCTGGTCACGGCGCTCTACCTGGGCAAGCGCGTCGGCTACCCCAAGACCGCGATGCCGCCGCACTCGGTCGTGCTCAGCTTTGTCGGCGCGGCGCTGTTGTGGGTGGGCTGGTTCGGCTTCAACGCCGGCTCGGCGCTAGGCGCGGGCCCGCTCGCCACGTCAGCGTTCGTCGCCACGCACTTCGCCGCGGCGGCCGCGGCCTGCGGCTGGTCGGCCGCGGAATGGATTCGCAACGGCAAGCCCTCAGCCCTCGGCGCCATCTCGGGCGCGGTCGCGGGCCTGGTCGGCATCACGCCCGCCGCAGGCTTCGTCACGCCGATCTCCGCGCTCTGGATCGGCCTTATCGTCGGCGTCTTCTGCTTCTTTATGGTGGTCACGGTGAAGTCGATGTTCGGCTACGACGACTCGCTCGACGCCTTCGGCGTGCACGGCGCGGGCGGCACCATCGGCGCGATCCTTACGGGCGTGTTCGCCAACGCGGCCATCAACCCCGGCGTCAACATCCAGGGCGCGCTTCTCGGCAACCCGAAGCAGCTGGTCAACCAGTTGGTCGGCGTCGGCATCGCGTGGGGCCTGTCGATCGTCGGCACGCTGGTCATCCTGTTTATCGTCGACAAGACGATCGGGATGCGAGTGTCGGAAGAAGACGAGCGCGAGGGTCTCGACATCTCCCAGCACGGCGAAGAGGGCTACGACTACGCCAACTAGCC
>CAXUDC010000032.1:0-12002 GCA_964249685.1 uncultured Acidobacteriaceae bacterium | reverse complement strand
CATGCAGAAGATCGAAGCAATCATCCAGCCGTCCAAGCTCGACGAAGTCAAGGACGCGCTCATCGAGATCGGCGTCGAGGGCATCACCGTGCTCGAAGCGCGCGGCCACGGCCGGCAAAAAGGCCACACCGAGTTCTACCGCGGCCGCGAGTACGCCGTCGACCTGCTGCCCAAGATCAAGCTCGAGATCTTCGTCGTCGACGACATGGCCGAGCGCGCCATCCAGGCCATCTCCACCGCCGCCCGCACCGGCAAGATCGGCGACGGCAAAATCTTCGTCTCACGCATCGAGGAGGCCATCCGCATCCGCAACGACGAGCGCGGCGACATCGCCCTCTAGAGCCTCTAAGCAAGTACTTGGGTGCAAGCGTGGAACTTCAGTCCCACAAAGAAGTTACTGCTTTACTGATCCACGAGGAGCCCATGATCACCTGAGCGCAGTCAAGGTTATCGTGGGGTTACGAACTCCGTCCTCGCCGCGTGCGTGTCCCCGACCCAAACGAGGAGGTTCTGCATGGACGAGCAAGAACGCAAGCCTCAAAGCGAACCTCCAACCCTCCGCCGCCGCTACGAAGAAGCGTCCGCCCTCATCCGCGCCACGTTCCAATCCACCACCCACCATCCGGACGCGGGCTCTATCGCCGTCCACGCCCGCGCCGTCCTCGTCGACGCCCTCGTCCAGATCGCCTGGGCCGACCTCCTCCCGACCAACCCGATCCTCGCCACCGGCATAGCCGTCGTCGCGGTCGGCGGCTACGGCCGCTCCGAGCTGTTCCCGTTTTCGGACGTCGACCTGATGTTCCTGCTCGACGCCAAAGTTCCCGAAAAAGCCGCAAAAGAGCCCATCCGCCGCCTCAACCAGCTCCTGTGGGACGCCGGCCTGCGCGTCTCCGCCATGACCCGCACCCTCGCCGAGTGCGACAAATTCGACCCCGAAAACGTCGAGTTCACCCTCTCCCTATTCGACGCCCGCCCCGTCGCCGGCGACGCCGCCCTGACCGCGCGCCTGATCGAAAAAGCCATCCCCAGGCTCATCGCGCGCGACCGAAAGAAGATTACTGCACGCCTCCTCGACGTCACCCGCACCCGCCACGCCCGCTACGGCGACACCCTCTTCCATCTCGAGCCGAACCTGAAAGAGTGCCCCGGCGGCCTGCGCGACGCGCACGTCTGCGCCTGGCTCGCGCGTCTGAGCGAAGCTCCTCCGCCGGCCTTCCCGCCCGAGTTCCTCGAAGCCCGCCAGTTCCTCCTGCTCGTCCGCGCCTTCCTCCACTACCGCCACGGCCGCGACGACAATACGCTCGACTGGCAGACCCAGGACGAGGCCGCCGCCGCCCTGCAACCCGCAGGCTCCGCGCAGACTGACGCCGCCTACTGGATGCGCCTCTACTTCCGCCAGGCCCGGGCCATCGAGCGCGCCGTCACCCAGTCCCTCGAAGAAGCCGCCCCCGCAAAGCCCCCGTCGCGCATCCTCGCCGCGCTCCGCGGCAGCGCCACGCCAGCACCCTTCGAGCTCCGCCACAACCGCATCGTCTTCACCGCCGCCGCCGCTGACGACCCCGACACCGTCCTCGCCCTCTTCGCCACCATGGCCCGCACCGGCGCCACGCTCGCCCGCGACGCCGAAGCCGCCATCGAGCACGCCATCCCGCGTCTCTCCGCCAATCTAGAAGACGGCCCCAAGCTCTGGAAGCAGCTCGAGGCCGTCCTCACCGCGCCGTCGGCCGGCCTCGCCCTCCGCGCCATGCACACCCTCGGCGTCCTCGAGCTCCTCATCCCCGAGTTCCACGGCATCGACGCCCTCGTCATCCGCGACGCCTACCATCGCTACACCGTCGACGAGCACACCTTCGTCCTCATCGATACGCTCCACGCCCTCCGCCCGCCGTTCCTGAAGCCACGAGAAAACACCCCCAACCTCCGCGCCGAAAGCTTCGCCGCCCTCCTCCGCGACCTGCCCCACCCGTCCCTGCTCTACCTCGCCGCGCTCCTCCACGACACCGGCAAAGGCCATGCCGCCACCGCCCACGCGCCCGAGTCCGCCCGCATGGCCGCCAACGTCCTCCAGCGCCTCGAGCTCGACCCCTACGAGTCCGCCCTCGTCCTCGACCTCATCCGCAACCACCTCGAAATGTCCGCCGCCCTGCGCCGCGATGTCTTTGACGCCGAAACCATTCGTGCCTTTGCCGCCCGCGTCCAGACCCCCGAAGCCCTGCGCATGCTCACCCTCTTCACCTATGCCGATATCCGCGCCGTGCACCCCGACGCCCTCACCCCCTGGAAGGCCGAAAACCTCTGGAACCTCCACATCGCCACCGCCAACTTCCTCGACCGCAACGTCGACGAGGAGCGCGTAGCCACCTCCACCCAAAGCCAGCTGCACGACCTCGTCGAGAGCATCCGCGCCCGCCACCCCCGGCGGCAAGCCCCCGGCCTTGCCGGCGAGATCACCCACTACCTCGACGGCTTCCCCCGCCGCTACCTCCAGACCCGCACCGCCGACGAGATCTGCACCCACGTAGAAATGTCCGCGCGCCTCGCCCCGGAAACAGGCCTGCCCGCCGACCCCATCCAGCTCCACTTCCGCTTCTCCCCGCCCGTCAGCGAGCTCACCCTCGTCACCCGCGATCGCCCCATGCTCTTCGCCGCCATGGCCGGCGCGCTCTCCGCCTGGGGCATGAACATCGTCACCGCCGACGCCTTCTCAAACGCCCACGGCCTCGTCGTCGACACCTTCCGCTTCACCGACACCTTCCGCACCCTCGAGCTCAACGAGCCCGAGCGCGCCCGCTTCGTCCAGAGCGTCCACGACGCCATCACCGGCGCCGTCCCCGTCGACACCCTCCTGGCCACCCGCCGCCGCGGCCGCCGTAAAGCCGCCAAGGTCCAGGTCGAGCCCCGCATCGACATCGACTCCACCGCCTCCCGTCACAGCACCCTCGTCCAGGTCATCGCGCAGGATACCCCCGGCCTGCTGCGCGTTTTGTCCCTCACCGTCGCCCTCCACCAGTGCAATATAGAGGTAGCGCTCATCGACACCGAAGGCGAGATGGCCATCGACGTATTCTACCTCACCCGCGCCGGCCAAAGGCTCGACGACGCCCAGGCCGCCGCCCTCCGCCAAGCCCTCCTGGAGGCCGTAAACCACCATGCCATCTAGCCACCACTCCCAGGGGTGCCCCATGTTGTCCCAAGCGAAGCGCAGGCCAATGTGGGCGCAATCTTTCCCACTTCTAACCGTCACCGTCACCCTCATGACCCTCACCGCCCAAGCCGCCCTCCCCACCTGCCGCCAGGCCACTGTCGAAGGCGAACTAACCGCCGGTCAACCCTACTCCCGCCCCCTCGGCAACGGTCTCCGCCTCTACTTCCAGCCCATCGCCTCCGGCTGGATCACCCGCATCCTCCCCCTCAACGGACCCATCCCCGCGCATGATTACGCCGAGCTAGCCACCCCGCCGTACCAGTCCGTGACGCCCCTCTCCCTCTCCACCGACTTCGCCTTCCGCGCCCAGGACGCCGTCGGCTGGAACCCTAGGCACTTCCGCTTCGCCACCTCCCCCGCCGCTTACCAACCCCTGCAGGCGGCCTTTGACGCCTACCAGCGCGCCCTCCCCACGGTTCCCGGCCCGATCCAGGCCGCGCTCGCCCGCCAGGTCGCCCAGGCGTCCGAGGCCACCCTCACCATCCTCGACGCGCGCCTCACCCCCGGCACCGCCGATCAGTGGTTCATCGCAGCCAGTGTCGCCTCGCACTTCCTCACCACCGCCCACACCCTCGCGCCGCCGCCCGACGGCATCTCGAGCCCTCTCGGCCGGCTGCTCTGGTTGCGCTTCCGCGTGGTCTTCGAGCTGCCTCCAGGCTTCGTCCCCGCCCCGCAACTCAACATCATCAGCCGCGTTTGTAGCGTTTCCTAACAACCCGGCACGTGGGTCAGGCATCCATCTGGTTGACCGTGTCATAAGCAAGAGGTTTTCGGCTAGCCCTGCGAAAACTTGCCCGGATCGGTTTTATCATTGAACCTATGACGACACCAGCAAAGCAGACCACCAGCAGCGGCCGGCCGACAGAAGGTCCGCAGAAGAACGATCACTACTTCTTCGGCGCACTCGACAGCTCCGCCAACAATCGGGAGAAGCTGCGCGAAGTCAGTTGGGGCTACGACCAGCCCGAAGGCATCGTGCTCGCCTCGCTCGACGCGGCCATCAACTGGGTTCGCAAGAACTCCGTCTGGCCCATGACGTTCGGCCTCGCATGCTGCGCCATCGAGATGATGTCGATGGGAGGTTCGCGATACGACATCGCGCGTTTCGGCGCCGAGGTCTTCCGTCCCTCGCCTCGGCAAAGCGATCTCATGATCATCGCCGGGCGCGTCTCGCAGAAGATGGCCCCAGTCATTCGTCGCCTCTATGAGCAGATGCCTGAGCCCAAGTGGGTCATCTCCATGGGTGCCTGCGCCACCTCGGGCGGTGTCTTCAATAATTACGCCCTGCTGCAGGGCGTCAACCAGATTATTCCGGTGGATATCTACGTCCCCGGATGTCCGCCGCGGCCGGAGCAACTGCTCTACGCGATCACCTTGTTACAGGAAAAGATTCAGAGCGAGCGTGGAACGGTACGCCGCACCCTCAATCTTGCCTAGGCCCCCGTCTTACTGAAGTCCCGTCTTACTCAATTGCCGTCGCACTGAAGTACCTGACGGCCTGCTGATCTGTTCTCATCCTGTTTGTAGTCTACGGACGATAACTGTATTGGTTCTAACGTAATTTTGGCCTGTCCGGCCCGGGAAAGCTGATACAGTTTCTCTACGTCGTACAGTTTACTCTTTTTGTTGTAACAGGCAGAGTCATCTGCGGTAGACTTTGTTGGACACCGACATTCAAACGAGCGCAAGGCTCGTGACCTATATTTTGTAGTTTCATTTTCAGCGGAGGAAGTCGAATGGTTTATCGCCCTTTTCGTAGTATTGGCCGGTTCGGACTGGCTGCATGTGCAGTCAGCCTTGGAGTCGCGAGCCTGAGTGCGCAGACTGCACCCAGCACCCCCGCCCCGGTGGGGAATAACCCTTCGCGCGTCGATATCTTCACGGGCTTCTCTTACTACGGCGCTCACGGCCAGGTAAAGCCCGCGAACATCCAGTACTCGTCGATCAACATCGGCGCGGTTGGCAGCGGAGCCTTCTTCTTCAACAAGTATGTCGGTGCGGAAGTAGGCGTCTTCGCCCATGACAACGGTAATAACGACGGCTTGTTCAGCGCGCAGGGCGGTCTGATCGTTCGCGCTCCCATGCAGAACTTCACGCTGTTCGCCCACGGCCTGGCCGGCGCGGCCCGCCTCGGCGGCCCCAACAGCGAAGGCCCGATCCTCTACCACGAGCCCTACACCAACGGTCCTACGATCATCGCCGGCGGCGGCATGGACTACGATCTGCCTTTCTTCAACCACCACTTCTCGATCCGCCTCTTCGAGGCTGACTACCAGTACGTCCATGAGGACTTCGGCTACTACGTCGGCGTGCCCACCGCTGGCGTGCTCGGCGGTCGCGCCAACCTCTCCGGCGTCGATCTCAGCACGGGTCTCGTGACGCACTTCGGTCACATCATCCCGCCGCCTCCCATCACCTACTCCTGCGTCGCATCGCCCACTACCGTCTTCCCCGGCGATCCCGTCACCGTGACCGGCACCGCGCTCAACGTCCTGCCCAAGAAGACTCCGACCTACTCGTGGACTTCGACTGGTGGCGTCGTCACCGGCACCGGCAACGTTGCCAACGTGGACACCAAGGACCTCGCGGCGGGAACGTTCTCCGTCAAGGGTCATGTCTCGGACGGCACCAAGCCCGGCCGCATGGCAGACTGCTCGGCTGACTTCATGGTCAAGGCCTTCGAGCCGCCGACCATCAGCTGCTCGGCCAGCCCCTCTACCATCGATCCCGGCGGCTCGTCCACCATCACCGCGATGGGCGTCAGCCCGCAGAATCGTCCTCTGACCTATAGCTACTCGGCGTCGGCCGGTTCGATCAGCGGCAGCACCTCCACTGCGACTCTGACCACCAGCCCCGGTGTTGCGCCTGGCACCATCACCGTCAGCTGCAACGTTGTTGACGATAAGGGCCAGACCGCTTCCACCACCACCTCCGTCTCGGTCAACGCGCCGCCGGTCGTCAAGCAGGTCATTAGCACTCAGCCGCTGTGCTCGATCAGCTTCGATCGCGACACCAAGCGCCCCAGCCGCGTCGACAACGAGGGCAAGGCCTGCCTCGATGACCTCGCACTCAACCTGCAGCGCTCGACCGATGCAACCCTCGATGTGGTCGGTAACTCGGCCTCCAGCGAGAAGATGGGTTCGAAGCTTGCCGCCGAACGCGCCGTCAACACCAAGGACTACCTTGTCAAGGAGAAGGGCATCGATGCTTCACGCATCAAGGTCTTCACCGGCTCTGACGACGCCAAGAAGGTCAACGACATCCTGGTTCCCGCAGGTGCCGATACCTCCGCAATGACCGCAACGCCGGTCGACGAGACCGCCGTCAAGGCGATCCCGCGCACCGCCTCGGCGCGCACCACCAGGAAGCACCACCACAAGAAGAAGAACTCGTAATCTCTTCTTCAAACCGCAATAGCTGGCTGGGTTTCCCCAGCCAGCTATTGCTTTTTCCAAGCATCGCGAAGATGGAGTGCTGGTCCAAACCGCAGATTCCTCCGCTTCGCTACGAAATGACAACAAAAGCCGTTCTGTACTTTGATTGTCATCCCCGCAGGGATCTGCGTTTCGCCGGCTGCGGCACCACTCTAAACGAACGCTGCATTTGTATTTGGTTGTCATCCCGTAGGATCTGCGTTTCGCCCAGCGCCGCACCACACCGGAACTAATACGCTCCATCTTTCCCAGTAACCTCTCGCCAACGTGCATCTACACTGAGAACGCAGGCGTTCTTGTCTCAGAAGGATAAAATCACCTTGATGGTACGTAGGTCCGCACCTTTCGCAACGCTGCTCGCAGCCATCCTCGTCACTTTCTGTAGCGCCTCGTTGGCTGCCGTCCCGTGGCTGCCCTTCGGTCCTGACGGTGGCTTCGCCCGCCGCATCGCCGCGGACTCGCGCGAGCCCGCGCACCTTTACCTCGGCGCGGCCAACGGCTGGATGTACGAGTCGCGCAACTTCGGTGCAAACTGGACCCGGCTCGCCAGCGTAGGCAAGCGCGACGATCTCGTGCTGGACTCCATTGTCGTCGACGCCAAAGACCCGAAACATCTCATCGTCGGTGCCTGGGCCGCGGCCGGGCGCGATGGTGGCATCTTCATCTCAAACGACGCCGGCAGAACCTGGATCAACCAGGCCGAGATGCGCGGACAATCCATTCGCTCCCTCACCGCCGCCGCATCGGACCCCAGAATCATGATCGCCGGCACCTTGCAGGGCGTCTTCCGCACCGTCGATGGCGGCCAGCGCTGGAAGCAGATCAGCCCCGTCGGCTCGGACGAGATCCACAACGTCGAGTCGATCGCCATCGATCCGAAAGACCCGAATACCATCTACGCCGGAACCTGGCACCTGCCCTGGAAGACCACCGACGGCGGCGACCACTGGGACAACATCAAGGAAGGCATCATCGAGGACTCCGACGTCTTCTCGATCATCGTCGATCCCGTCAAGCCGCAGATCATCTACGCGAGCGCCTGCTCCGGCATTTACAAGAGCGTCAACGCCGGTTTCGGCTTCGTAAAGGTTCAGGGAATCCCCGCCGCGGCCCGTCGCACCCGCGTTCTCCTGCAGGATCCAAACCATCTCGACACCGTCTTCGCCGGTACCACCGAAGGCCTCTGGCGTTCGGACGACGCCGGCAAGAACTGGATGCGAACTACCGGCCCCGAGATCGTCGTCAACGATGTCGTCATCGACCCGGCCGATTCCCGCAAGATTCTCATCGCGACCGACCGCAGCGGCGTGATGGCGTCCGACGACGGCGGCGACTCTTTCCGCTCGGCGAATGCGGGTTTCTCCACGCGTCAGATCACGAGCATGAAGCGCGACTCTCGTCATCCCGCAACGCTCTTCGTCGGGGTCGTCAACGACAAGGAATGGGGCGGAGTCTTCCAAAGCGACAACGGCGGACTCGCCTGGCAGCAGCGCAGCGAAGGCCTGCAGGGCCGCGACGTCTTCTCGCTCGGCCAGGCCGCGGACGGAACCGTCATCGCCGGCACCGCGCACGGTTTGTACCTGCTCGACAGTGATGCGGAGGCCTGGAAGCGCGTCGAGGCTTCCCCAACCGAGGCTCGTGGCGTTGTCGCGGTTCACTCTGCGCCAACGCACATGATGCTGCGTCCTCCCGTACCCATCGGCCGCAACCAGTTTGCGGAGCGCAAGCTGCCGAAGAATGCAACGCTGGCACAGAAGCGCGCCGCGGTCGACGCGTCTCGCCGTAAATCTGCAGTCAAGAGCAAAACCGCTGCCAAGAGTGCGAGCAAGCGCACCACGCAGGTACTCGCCGTGACCAAAATCGCGCCCAGCAAGCGCCGCAGCGCCGCAGCCGGACGCACCGCGACCGCTGCTGCGAAGCCGACTGCTCCCGCAGCTTCCACTCCCGTCGCGAGCACCGCAACCGTGCAGGCTCCTGTCGAATCCGGACCCGCGGTCCACGGCTTCGATGGCAGCGTTTACGGACTTGTGACCATGAATGACACCGTGCTCGCGTCCACCTCGATGGGTCTGCTGACCAGCCAGGACAACGGCAACAGCTGGACCAACGCACACATTCCAGGCAGCGAAGAGTGGCGATATCTCGTCTCGGCGCGCCAAAACGTCGTCTCCGCGTCCCTGCGGCAGATGCAGTTCTCCGCCGACGCCGGCCTGACCTGGAGCCCGATCCAGCTTCCCGAGATCCTTACGCAGATCTCGGCCATTGCGGTCGAACCGAACGGCGAGGTCTGGGTCGGAGGCCGGCAAGGCGTATTCGTCTCGTCCGACTCCGGCAGCACCTGGTCGACGCCGAAGAACCTGTACGTCACGTCGATCGCAAACCTCTTCTACGACGAAGCCAGCAATCGTGTCTTGGTGACGACCAGCGCCGACAACAGCGTTGTCTTCAGTGTGCAGATGCCGCAGAAGCAGGTCTCCTACGCGTACTCGGGCTGGAGCCTCCGCTTCGCGCGTCCGGTCGGCGATCACCTGGTAGCGGCAACGCTGTTTGACGGCATCGTCGTGGAGCCGAAGATGGTTGACTCTCCGGTAACGCCCGCGCCGGCGCCCAAACCGAACGCGTCGCGCTGAGCGGCAACGGTCTGCGGAGGATATCATAAAAACATGAGCTCGCCGACCTTTCTCTCCGCGTCCAGACCACGTCACTCCTTCCAGACCGACGATGCGGCGCTTTGGCCGATCGCTGAGAAGGTTCAAGCTGGCGAGCGGCTCGGCTTCGACGATGGCGTCACGCTCTACCGCTCGGGCGACATCCTGGCAGTTGGCTGGCTCGCTAACCTGGTGCGCGAGCGCCTGCATGGCGATGTCGCGTACTTCAACGTCAATCGCCACATCAACCCGACGAATGTCTGCGTCGCGTCCTGCAGGCTGTGCGCGTTCGGCAAGAAGAAAGGCGATGCGGGAACGTACACCATGGCGCTCGAGGAGGCGTTTGCGACGGCCGCGAGCGGCTACACGGATGCAGTGACGGAGTTCCACATTGTTGGAGGTCTGCATCCTGACCTGCCGTTCGAGTACTTCATGGACCTGGTGAGCGGACTGAAGCAGCGCTTCCCGAAGGTCCATGTGAAGGCGTTTACGATGGTCGAGGTCGCGTTCCTAGCCAAGCGCGGCAAGATGACGATTCCCGAGGCGCTGCAGCGAATGAAGGATGCTGGCGTCGATTCGATGCCTGGAGGCGGCGCGGAGATCTTCGCTGACCGCGTTCGGCACATTATCTGCGACCACAAGATCGATGGCGGTGAATGGCTGGAGACGGCGAAGCTGGCGCATCAGATGGGCTTCAAATCAAACGCCACGATGCTGTACGGACACGTTGAGAACGACGAAGATCGCGTCGATCACATGATGCGGCTGCGCGCGGTGCAGGATGAGACTGGTGGCTTTCAGACGTTCATTCCGCTGAGCTTCCACCCCGACAATACGATGTTGGCTCACATCCCTAAGTCCACTGGAATGTTGGACATGCGGCAGATTGCCGTAGGTCGCTTGATGCTGGACAACTTTCCACATATCAAGAGCTACTGGCAGATGGTGACGCCGCAGATGGCGCAGATCTCCCTGCGCTTTGGGGCGGACGATATCGACGGAACCGTTATCGAGGAGAAGATCTACCACGAGGCTGGGGCGACGACTCCGCAGGGGATGCGGCGGGCGGACCTGGTGCGGATGATTACGGAGGCTGGGCGCGTGCCGTTCGAGCGGGACACGCTTTACCGGGCGGTTACGCGGAGTGAGGATACGTTTACGGTGGCGGCCTAGGGACCTCCCCCCCTCCCCCATTTTGATTCTAAGATCTTCATTTGATTAGGGTTAGATACAATGGTCTATCCTGGAAAAGGGCTGGATTTGGCGTAAGATCTTCATTCTGTTGGAGTTGATTTGGGGATTCAGGGACTTTTTTCAGCTGACAGCTTTGAGCTGAGAGCTATCACCTTGAGGGTTCCTTCAGGGGTGGTGCTGCTGCAGTCGAAACGCAGATCCCTATGGGATGACAACAAATAGGCAAGTGCTGCTTTCTTTGGTGGTTCCGTGTGAAAGCAGATGCCACAATGGCAGCATTTTAATAGAGGAGGGTCTGGGCTCTCTGGGTGACGAAGAGCTTCAGGGCGGTCTGCCAGGTTTGTTCGATATCTTGAGGGTCCTGGTTGGATTTCAGGGCGGCTAGCACCTCTGCGTTCAGGAGGAGGGTTTTGGCTTTCTCGAGCTGGAATGCTTTTGGGTAGAGGGTGTGGAGTGCGGCCAGGAGTTCGATGCCGAACTTGGGCGAGTCGAAGTGGGTGCGGTCGGTGACTTCGAGATGGATGCCGGGGAGTGCTTCGCCGTGGCCGGGATAGTGTTCGGGGGTTTCGGCGACGTTCAGGGTGGTGATGGTGATGGCTACGCCGGGGATGTGGCGGGCTTCAAGGTACGTTGTGAGTTCCTTTGGGTTGATGAAGGGTGCGCCTATGCTTTCAAAGGGCGCGAGGGTGCCGCGGCCTACGCTGATGTTGGTCGTTTCTATGAGGCCCAGGGCGGGGTAGAGGATGGCGGCGCGGGGGGTGCGGAGGTTGGGGCTGGGCGGGATCCAGGGAATGCCGGTGTCTTCGTAGTACTGGTCGCGGGTCCAGTGTTGCATGGGGACTACGGTCAGATTTGCGTGAAGGCCGGGCTGGGTGTGAACCCAGGTCTCAGAATCGAGACCTGGGGCACCCGGGGTTCCGATCGTGATGGCGCGAGCGTCGAGCAGGGTGGGGTCGAGGTCGACCTGGCGAGCATTGGCGTTGTAGAAGCGGGCGAGTTCGCCGAAGGTCATGCCGTGGCGGACGGGGATGGGCATGAAGTTGACGTAGGACTCGGTGCCGGGATCGGAGACGGGGCCTTCGACCGCCAGGCCGCCGACGGGGTTGGGGCGATCGAGGACGACGATTTCCAGGTGGGCCTTGGCGGCGGCTTCGAGAAAGTAGCCGAGGACGGAGGTGTAGGTCCAGAAGCGGACGCCGGCGTCCTGGAGGTCGATGACGACCGCGTCGAGGTTGCGCAAGTCGGATGGTTTGGGGTGGCGGTCTGAGGCTTTGGTGCCGTAGAGGGAGAGGACGGGGAGGTGGGTGGTAGGGTCTTCTTCTTTTTGGAGGTGCTCGGTGTCCTGCTTGCCGGATAGGCCGTGCTCGGGGGTGAAGAGCTTGGTGAGCTCGATCTGGGGGGCGACGTGGAGGAGGAGGTCTATGGTTCTTCTGCCGTGAGAGTCTACTCCGCTTTGATTGGTGAGGCGGGCTATGCGGAGGTGGTTTTGGTGGGTGGTGGCCAGGGATTTCAGGGCGGCGT
>CAXUDC010000031.1:0-25089 GCA_964249685.1 uncultured Acidobacteriaceae bacterium | reverse complement strand
GGCGCCACCATGCTCCTCGTTCGCGCCGCCGTAGCCCGTGACCACTTGCCAGAAGCCCTTGCCGCCGCAGGAGCCCACCTCACCCTTGCCGGAGCCTACCAGACCATCATCCCGCAGGACTCCATCGCCGCCCTGACCACTCTCATCACCACCAACCCACCCGACGCCATTACCTTCACCAGCGCCTCCACCGCTCAGAACCTGGCAAGCCTGCTGCAGTCCGCCAACCTCAAGCTGCCCCCTCAAACCGTCCTCGCCTCCATCGGTCCCATTACCTCGCAAGCCATGCGCAACCTCAGCATGGAACCCAACCTCGAGGCCCGCGAGTCCACCCTCCCCGCGCTCGTGGAGGCCTTTGAGCACTACTTCGCCGGCCTCCACCGTACCGAATCAGCTCTTTAGAAGGAGGATCTTACAGCCGAACCTGAACCAAACAAAGAACTTAGCTAACGCATTTGGATCTAACCTTAATCGAATGAACATCTTAGGACCAAACCGGGGGGGGAGAGGATCAGTGCGACGTCCACGTCTTGTCGCCTGAGTTACACAGCGTCTCCAGCGTACAATCCGCGCACTTCGGGTTGCGCGCGATGCAGATCTGCCTTCCGTGATGGATCAACTCATGTGAAAATGCGATCCAGCGATCCTGCGGAATGATCTTGCTCAGGTCCTTTTCCACCTTCACAGGCTCGTCGTTGACGGTAAGTTCAAGCCGCCGCGAAAGCCGCAGAACATGCGTGTCGACCACAACGCCCGAAGCGATCTCGTACCAGCTTCCGAGCACCACATTCGCCGTCTTGCGCGCTACTCCAGGCAAACGAAGCATCTCCTCCATCGTCTGCGGAACCTCGCCGCCAAACTCCTCCACGACGACGCGAGCCGCGCCCTGGATCGACTTTGCCTTGTTGTGGTAGAAGCCAGTCGTGCGAATCAGCTCCTCGAGCTCAGGCAGGGAAGCGAGCGACATCGCTTTCGGAGTCGGAAAAGCCTTGAACAGCGCAGGAGTCACTAGATTCACACGCGCATCCGTGCATTGCGCCGACAGGATCGTAGCAACCGTCAACTCCCAAGCAGACGTGTGGTTCAGCGCGCAGACCACGTTCGGATAGGTCTTCTCAAGTGCATCCAAAATCGCAGCAACGCGCTCCTTCGCCAGCGGTTTCTTTGTCTTCCCTGGCCGCTTCTTCGCAGCGAGGGGCTCGGAAGCTGCAATCGCCTGCGCCTTCGCTCCAACCGGCGAAGACGCGGCTTTCCTGACGACAGCTGCGACCTTCGCCATCAGCCAAGCCTGTCCAGCATCTCGAGCGGCTGCAACCGCACGCAACTGAAGATCGGCGTGTCTTCAAGCGTGTAGAGCGAGATCTCGGTCTCGCGCAGCTGTTGCACCAGGTCGAGAAAATCCTCCGGAAAGTTCGTCTCGAACGCGACCACAAACTCCTGGTCGTCGATCCCGAACGAATAGGTCGTGTTGAGCTTCACGCGCGGATACATCAGGCCGATGCGGATGTGCTCGTCCATCAGCCGTTTGCGCTCAGCGGCCGACAGCAAATACCAGGGTCGAGTCTTCCAGAACGGATACACGAAGATGTACTTCTGTCCGCCTGGACGAATCGCGCCGCGGCCTTCGCCCTCGCTCTCATCCACGCGGTTGATCTGGTACTGCGAGCGCTTTGTCATCGCCAGAAAGTTGTGCGGCGAGGTCAGGTAGCCGCCGAGCGGCGTACGCATCAGATCGCTGCGCATCCGGTTCAGCTCTTCAACCGCGTAGCCGATCGACCAGACGCACATATCCACATCGCCACGCGTGCCGACGGTCGAATAGGTGAGCGAGAGGAACTCACCAGGCTTGTTCCAGCGCGCGATCACGTCGGCAAACTCGGCCTTGTGACGCGCCTTTTCCTCGGGCGGCAGACGACGCCATTCCGGCATCACCTTGTAGAAGCTGAAGCAGACAATCTGGCGCTTGACCGCGGGCGCGCCGGGCGCGGGCGCAGCATAGGGGCTCGTCGGACGCTGCACGGGAGCTTCGGGCGCGATGTACGCGGGACGCTCGCCGGAGACCTGCTGGATCGCCTTCGCGGTCTCGGCGGGCTCGGGAACTTCGTTCTTCGGGGGGATGAAATCTGCCATGACGCTCGTGTTTCTCCTGAATTTTCAGTCTATCAACCTGTTCGATGCGAGGCTGGCCGATATACTGAGGCTTCATGTCAGAAAAACTTTTTGAGTTCCTCAATCACCTGATCATCGCCGGCGGTTATCCGGTCGTGTTTCTGCTGATGGCGATCCAATCGGCGTGCGTTCCGTTGCCGTCCGAGGTCATTATGCCGCTTGCCGGCTTTGCGCTGGCGCACAGCCAGCTCGACCTGGTGCTGCTGGCGACGGTTGCGGCGCTGGGCGGCAATCTAGGGTCGATTCCGGCGTATTGGGTCGGTGCGTGGGGCGGAAGGCCGATGGTCGAGCGCTTCGGTGGCTATGTGCTGCTGTCGCGGCGAGACCTGGATCGCGTGGACCACTTCTTTGCCAAATACGGCTCGCTGGCGGTGCTGATCGGGCGCATGCTGCCGATTGTGCGGACCTTTATTGCGCTGCCCGCAGGCGTGGCGAAGATGAACCAGATTCGCTTCCACGTCTATACGTTGATCGGTGGGTGGCCGTGGTGCTACGCGCTCGCGTGGGTCGGGATGAAGCTCGGCGACAAGTTCCGCACCGATCCGCGGTTTGAAGCGGTGTTTCACCGGTTTCATCTTGGGGTGGAGATTGTGCTGGTTGCGGGGATCGTCTGGTTTGTCGTGTCGCACTGGAAGAACCGGATTCGTGCGGGCGAGCCTGCTTAGCATAGAATCGAAAGGTTCGGCTTTACCGAAACATTGCAGTTCAAGAAGGGTCATCGAAGAATGTCTACGCCTGGCGCCGCGACCGAAGCGGCCAGCATCAAGCCACACACTGGAAAACTCGGCATCATGATTCCCGGCATGGGAGCGGTTGCTACGACACTGATCGCGGGCGTTGAGGCGATACGGCGCGGGATGGCGAAGCCGATCGGCTCGATCTCGCAGATGGGCACAATCCGCCTGGGCAAGCGCACGGACAACAACTCGCCGCTGATCAAGGACTTTGCCGGGCTCGCGCCGCTCGAGGACCTGGTCTTCACGGGCTGGGATATCTTTGGCGGCAACCTGTACGATGCGGCGCGAACGGCCGAGGTGCTCGACCGCGATACGCTGGAGGCGATCCGGCCGTTTCTGGAATTGATCGAGCCAATGCCTGCGGTGTTCGACCAGCACTATGTGAAGCGGTTGACTGCGAAGCACAAGAAGGTAGGCAAGAACAAGTGCGATCTGGCCAACCAGATCCGCAACGACATTGCCGAGTTCAAGACGAAGACCGATCGCCAGGTGATGATCTGGTGTGGTTCGACCGAGATCTACCTCGAGCAGACGGCGGTTCACCAGACGCTCGAGGCCTTCGAGAAGGGTCTTGTGGATGACGATCCGAGCATCTCGCCTTCCATGCTGTATGCGTGGGCCGCGTTGAAGGAAGGGATTCCGTTTGCGAACGGCGCTCCGAACCTGACGGTCGACATTCCAGCGCTGCGCGAGCTTTCGAAGATCATGAACGCGCCGATCTGCGGCAAGGACTTTAAGACCGGTCAGACATTTATCAAGACGGTGCTGGCACCGGCGTTCAAGACGCGCATGCTGGGAGTTGCGGGATGGTATTCGACGAACATTCTGGGCAATCGCGATGGCGAGGTGCTGGACGATCCGGAGTCGTTCAAGACGAAGGAAGTTTCGAAGCTGGGCGTGCTCGAGTATATCTTCCAGCCGGAGCTGCATCCCGACCTGTACAAGGATATGTACCACAAAGTCCGGATCAACTATTATCCTCCGCGTGGTGATAACAAAGAGGGTTGGGATAACATCGACATCTTTGGCTGGCTCGGGTACCCGATGCAGTTGAAGGTGGACTTTTTGTGCCGCGATTCGATCCTGGCGGCTCCGCTAGCGCTGGACCTGGTGCTGTTTATGGACCTGGCGGCGCGGTCGAGCTCGCTGCGTGGGCTTGGAATTCAGGAGTGGTTGAGCTTCTACTTCAAGGATCCGGATCATGCGCCGAATGTTTATCCGGAGCATGATCTGTTCATTCAGTCGATGAAGATGAAGAACACGCTGCGGCACATTATGGGCGCGGATTTGATTACGCACCTTGGGTTGGAGTATTACAACGAGTAAGGACCTAACGCAGAGGGCGCGGAGGTTTCACGGAGGTCGCAGAGGAATACTTTGTGACCTCCGCGTTATCCTCTGCGTCCTTCGCGTTATTCCTTGGGTTTGGCGACGTCGAGGAGGCGGGACCAGAGGGCTTTAGTGCCGGACTCAGTGCGGTCAGAGACAGGGAGGACTTCGTCTATCTCGTGGACCTTGCGGAGGGCGGCGAGGGATTTTTGCAGGACGTTTGCGGAGATGCGGTCAGATTTGGTGCCTACGACGAGGTAAGGGCGGCCGGTCTGCTTGAAGAAATCGATCAGGGTGGTGTCGGAGGCTTGCGGGGGGATGTTGGTGTCGACGAGGCAGACGCCGAGGGCGAGGGTTTCGCGTTCGGCGAGGTAGGGCTCGATGAAGAGGGGCCACTCGGCGGAGATGGAGCGGGAGATCTTGGCGTAGCCGTAGCCGGGGAGGTCGGCGAAGATCATGGTGGGCTTTTGCTTGGTTTTTTCGCCGGCGCCTTCATAGAGGGCGAAGAAGTTGATGGCGCGGGTGCGGCCGGGGGTGGAGGAGGTATGGGCCTGCTTCGAGCCCAGGAGGGCGTTGATGAGGGAGGACTTGCCTACGTTCGAGCGACCGAGGAAGGCGATCTCGGGGGCTCCGGAGGTTTTGCCTTCGGTGGGGAAGTGTGCCGGGGAGGTGGCGGAGAGGAGGAAGATGGGGGTGAGACGCATGGTTCAAGTGTACGTGGGGGTGTGGTACTTACTAGGTGGGAAGAAATTAGATGTGCTTGTAGGCAGGAGTATCGCCACTCATCACGGTGGAACTATGATGAGTGGGCCACCCGGGGTGGTTAGCGGGTCAGGGGGGATAGTAGGCGGAAGGTGATGGGGGTTTCGGCGTGGATGACTACGTCTGTGCTGCCGGTGAAGGAGCCTGCGGCGGCTCCGCCGCCGCCGCCGGCTAGTCCGCCGATGAGGGCTCCCTTGCCGCCACCTGCTAGTCCGCCGATGAGGGCTCCGAGGCCTGCGCCGCCGCCGGTGAAGGCTGCGGAACGCTTGCCCCGGCCCTTGGCGATGGCCTCGTACTCGCTGGCGCTGACGTGATCGCGGCCGATGCTGGTGACTTCGATGCCGAGGGCTCCAGCGCCCTTGAAGCGTCCTTTGCCCTTGGAGGCGATGACGGTGCCGCCCACCTCCGTACCGGCGGGGAAGGCCGTGGCGCCGTGATACGCGAGCGCACGCGTGAGGGTGCCGGTCCAGTGATCGCCGACCTCATTCTGATGAGCGGACAGGGTGGAGTTGGTGCGGACGGTGAAGGGCGTTCCGGCCGGGATGGTGAGGGCGACGGGCGGGGCCGGCGCGGTATTGTTGGCTGGCGCGGGGTTGTTGGCCGGTGCGCCGCCAGGGACCGGGGCCATGTTGACGGAGGCCGGATTGCTCTCGTTTTCGGCTACCGTGCTACCGGCCGGATAGGTTACGGATCCGTCCGGGTTGGTCACCGATCCGTCGGAGTTGCGGACAGCGTACTGCTGCGGAGCGGCCTGACCGGGTGCAGGCGCACCAGGTTGTGCAGGCACGGTGACGGAGCCGTTGGCGTTGGTGACTGCTCCGGGAGCGTTCTGGACCGGGGTGGTGGCGGTCTTGCTCTTGCAGCCTGTGGTGACGATGGTGGCGCTGAGCAGGGATGCTGCCATCCAGGTGAGGGGCTTCCGGTTCATGTCGTTCTCCTTTGTTGCTTTGAACATAGATGGTTGCGGTGTGGTGCCGGTTGGTTTGATTTGGTGACTGGATTAGGTCACGGCTTGATTCATGAGTTTCTAGTTGTTAGTTTTCAGTTTACTGCTTGAAGGTGCCCCAGCCCTGGCGATTGAGGCTCAGGAGGAGGAGGGTCAGGCAGGCCAGCGAGGCGGCGATCATGACGAGGCCTAGCGCGGTGCGGCTGAAGAGGACGTTGCCTACGCCGAAGAGCATGAGATAGATGAGCGAGAAGCCGAGGATCCAGTGGAGGAAGTTCCAGCGTAGCTCGGGGATCTGGCGCTGGGCGGGGGTGGCGAAGCGGCTCCAGCCGAGGGGCGCTGGCTTGACGAGATTGTAGAAGTGGGTGAGAGTGGCCTCGGACTCTGCCGGGGTGAAGAGGGTAACGGCGAGCCAAAGCCCGGTGGTGAGGACGGTGGTGAGGAGCATGAGCCAGGCGAAGGCGTGGGGGTCGTCGGCGTTGAGGGGGTCGAGTTTGAGGGCGGGGTCGAGGCGCTGAAGGGCGCGGACGACGGGGAGGCCGAGGGAGGACTCGAGCGTGAGGGAGATGGTGGCGGCGGCGGTCATGGCGGTGATTTCAGACCACGCGTTGATGCGCCACCAGTACCAGCGCAGCATGAAGACCAGGCCGGCACCGGCACCGAGGGCGAGGAGGAACTTCCAGGCGGCGGCGATGGAGGCGCCGTGGGTCTGCATGTAGGTGGTCGCGCCGGCGCTTAAGAGCGCGACCAGGATGGTAGCGACGCGGGAGGCGTTGACGTAGTGGTGTTCAGTCTGCTGCTTGACGATGAAGCGCTTGTAGAGGTCGTTGATGAGGTAGGAGGCACCGAGGTTGAGGTGGGTGCCGATGGTCGACATGTAGGCCGCGGCAAAGCCGGCGAGCATGAGGCCACGGAGGGAGGGCGGGAGATAGTGGATCATGACCCAGACGTAGGCGCCCTCGTAGCCGCCTTGCGCTGCGGTGGGAGCGGGGAGCAGCACCAGGGCAACCAGCGCGGTGGCGATCCAGGGCCAGGGGCGCAGGGCGTAGTGGGCGACGTTGAACCAGAGGGTGGCACCGACGCCGTTGGCTTCGTCCTTGCAGGAGAAGATGCGCTGGGCGATGTAGCCGCCGCCGCCGGGCTCGGCGCCGGGGTACCAGGAGGCCCACCAGTTGAGGCTCATGAGGACGAGGAAGGATAAGAAGAGGCCGGAGCCGAGGTGCGGGATGAAGCTGAGAGTGTCGGTGTGGCGAGCGAGGTCGGAGGCGTGGATCTTGTCGGTAAGGCCGGCCATGCCGCCGACCGCGTGAACGGCGAAGACGGCGAGGGCGACGACCATGGACATCTTGAGGAGGAACTGGACCATGTCGGTCCAGAGCACGGCCCAGAGCCCGGAGATGGCGTTGTAGGCGAGGGTGAGGGCGAGGCAGGCGAAGACGGCCGTGAGCTGCTGGCGGTTGGTTGTGAGGCCGAGGGTGAGGGCGAGGATCTTGCACATGGCCAGGTTGACCCAGCCCATGATGATGGTGTTGACGGGGAGCGCGAGGTAGACGGCGCGGAAGCCGCGAAGGAAGGTGGCGGCCTTGCCGCTGTACCGCAGCTCGGCGAACTCCATGTCGGTGAGGACGCGGGCGCGACGCCAGAGCGGGGCGAAGAAGAAGACGGTGAGCATGCCGGAGAGGCAGAAGCTCCACCAGAGCCAGTTGCCGGCGATACCCTGGTTATAGATGAGGCCGGTGACGACAAGGGGGGTGTCGGCGCCGAAGGTGGTGGCGACCATGGAGGTGCCGGCGAGCCACCAGGGGACGTTGCGGCCGGAGAGGAAGAACTCGCCGACGTTGCCGGAGGCGCGCTTCATGTAGTAGAAGCCGATGCCGAGGTTGATGGCGAAGTAGGCGGCGATGACGACCCAGTCGACGGAGGTGAGTTGCATCGTTGATGGTCCTTTGGTTCGGAATCACTATGGTACATGGGGGTGGCGCTGGATGGGGGTGAGACGTTACGAGAGTTTACCCCGAATATATTTCGTACGCGTACAGCCAAAACTGCCGCTAGTGACTCAAAGGTACTGGAGCCAGTTAACAAAGGTCCTCCACATGGCGAAGCTGACGCCCCTCTTGTACCCATCCGCACGCCGTAGCAATAGATCCTCTCGGGAGACTCAACCATGAACCGCACGATTACGAAATTGAAGCGAACTGCAGCAGGGCCGCTGGCCGCGCTGGTAACCTCGGCCGCGGCTTTGACCGTTGGCTGCTCCAATATGGCGACGACCGCCACAGAGACCAGCCAGGCCTTCGGGACCAGCGCCGAGATGACGGGCAAGGTGCATGGCGGCAACCAACCGGTCTACAACGCAACGGTGCAGCTATACACGGTGGGCTTTAATGGGCCGGGTTCCGCGGGAACGCTGCTGGCGACGACGACGACGAACAGCTCGGGTGGGTTCACGTTTAGCAAGCAGGCGAGCGGGACGTACTCGAACACCACGAATCAGTACGTCTGCCCGACCGGCACAGGCGTCCCGGACTTCCCTTTGTATATCAAGACGACGGGCGGAAATACGACCGGGACTGGCGTGACGTCGGTGAATAACTCGGCCGCTGTGTTTCTGGCCCCGGTTGGATCCTGCAGCGCGGTGAACGCCAGTACCTTCATCAATATTTCTGAAGTCACGACCGCGGCTACGGTGGTTGCGCTCGAGCAATACATCAACCCGTCAACGGAGATGATTGGTGCGGACGGAATCGCGGTGGCGGCGAACTCGCTGCTGAACTCGATGAAGACGGTGTCGACGCTGGTGAATGCGAACAGCGGTCTGGCCAACACCACGCTGGCGATTCCGGGCTCGACGAGCGGTCTGCAGACGAGCAACGTGACCATTACCGCGACGCCGGAGTCTGCCAAGCTGAACACGGTGGCAAACATTCTGTCCTCGTGCATCAACCAGGTGAGCGCGACAAGCGGGACGAACTGCTCGACGTTGTTCGCGAACGCTACGCCGCCGACGACTGCGGGGATCGCCCGCAGCAGCCAGCCCAGCTCGAGCTTTCCGGCGGCGACGGATACGCTGCAGGCCGCGCTCTACATGTTCCTGTACCCGACGGACGGCAGCACGGCTGCACGCACGAATCTGTTCAACCTGTCGCCTGCGAGTGGCGCGCCTTACCAGCCTACGATCACAGCGCTACCGACGGATTGGACGATTGCCATCTCGTACAGCGGCAACCAGCAGTGCGCCAATAGCGGATCGATCTTCTTTTCGCAGGCTTCCGATATCAACGTGGACGGGAACGGGAATCTCTGGATTTCAAACGGTTCGAACTCCACCGCCGCCGGCGCAAGTCAAGCGTTGGTTGAGATGTCGGCCAATGGTGTCGCCCTCAGCTGCACAAGCAATATCGCAAATGGCTTCGCGGGTGGGACGATCGATAACGAAGGCGACGTGTGGATCGGCGACCACTCGGCGAACTTTATCTATCGTCTGACCGCGCCGGGCAGCACGCAGGTGACGGCGAATAACCCGGCGTACAGCATTCGTACGTACACCACGGCGGCTCCCGTGTCGGCGATCACCGTGGATGGCTCCGATAACATCTTCTTCACCACGACGAACGGTACGACCGGTAGCGTGTACATCATCAAGAGCGGTGCCAGCATCAGCGGAGTGAACGCTCCTGTACTGATCTCGAACACGGTTGGACCAAATCCGCAGCATATCTTCCCGGATAATGCGGGGGACCTCTTTGTGACCTCGGGTGCGGGCTATGTGACCGAGCTGTCGACGACCACGGCAACCTCTGCGACGAACGGCTACGTATCGACGCAAATCGGCGGGATTCCGAGCCCTACTGTTGGGGTTGTGGTCGGCACGAACAACCGTGTTTATATCACCTCTGCCGATCCTGGTGCCTCGCTTAGTGTTCTGGCTCCGAATACGTCGGGTATGGGGTACAGCCTGCTGTTCTCGACGGCTGCAAATACCGGTGGCCTGTCTAATCCGCAGGGCGTCTTCATTGATGGCGGGCAGACGAGCTACGCTGCAAATCTTACCGCTAACTCTTCCACCGGGCTGTATGCCTTGTCTGCTGTGGACACCTACGGCGTTGAGGTTTCGGCCAGTGGGAACAGCAACGGCGGGTACCAGAAGAGCCTGCAGTACTTCAACCAGATGCATGCCATCGCAGTAGATCAGTCGGGCAACATCTGGGTCACGAATGTCGGCAACGGCACTGCGGTTACGGAGGTAGTTGGGGCCGGGGTGATGATTTACCAGGGTTACGCTGCTGGGCTGCAGAATGGACGGTTCCAGACGATCGCTTAGGATCATTGCGTGAATCAAGCAATGTGGATCCATTCATCACGATGATGCTGTGATGATGGGCACAATGTACGCTACTGGAACTCGAAATACAGAATGCCCCGGAGCGATTCGGGGCATTTCTGCGTGCCTAACCGCAACCTCGGCGTTGTTCTGGAGTTTAAACGGAGAAGAATTGACCGAGGGTCTCTATGAGGAAGCTATCGTTTGGCCTTGTTGCGTTTGTCCCCCTTCTGCTCGCGGGGTGCCGACATGAGGAGGCTTATGCGCCTGCTCCGCCGCCACCACCTCCGGTGTCCTATGTGGGGCAGGTGCCGCAACTAATACAGCAAGCGCAGCGGAATGGGTTCCGCGCGGGCGTGGACAACGGGGCGCGCGACGCGTACTACCGGGCCGGCTATACGCCGCGTCGCGACCGTCGCTACACGGATGCGCCCGGCTACGACTATCGGCTGGGTCCGATTCAGCCTTATGTCGATGCGTTCCGGAACGCTTACCTGCGCGGGTACGACCAAGGGTTCTATGGGGTGCGTCCGCAGGGATGATGGGTGGCAGTCGCCAGTATACTAAGTTGGAATCTTCGCGAGGCCCATGGGGAAGCAGAGTAGAACCAACCCACGACGCCAGGCCGGCGGCGCGCTTTTCCTTATCGCCGCCGCGCTAGCTCTGGTCGCGCTTGCCGCTTTCGGGCAGGCGGGCACGCCTCTGCTGCTGCCGGGCGGCCTTGTCTATGATGCGCAGGGAAGCCTCTACTTTTCGGAGACCGGCCACCATCTCGTTCGCAAGCTCACGCCTGGGGGAGTGCTTTCGGTGGTGGCAGGGACGGGAACGCAGGGCTATGGAGGCGATGGCGGTCAAGCTGTCGCGGCTCAGCTTGACTCGCCGGGTGCTTTGGCGGTGGACGCTGCGGGCAATCTGCTGATTGCGGACACCCACAACCACCGGGTGCGGCTTGTGGACGCGGTGACGGGGATCATCTCGACCGTGATGGGGAACGGGGCTGCTGGGCTGGGTACCGATGGGATTGCCGGGACGGCGTCACCGGTCGATCTGCCATCCGCCC
Source organism: uncultured Acidobacteriaceae bacterium (assembly GCA_964249685.1). Lineage (GTDB taxonomy): Bacteria > Acidobacteriota > Terriglobia > Terriglobales > Acidobacteriaceae > Edaphobacter. Next base: position 13,762 of record CAXUDC010000031.1, on the reverse strand, counting down.
TGGCCTTCAACGCGGCCGGCGACCTCTACTTTGCGGATGCGCGCCGGCAGGTGGTTCGCAGGCTCGATCACGCGACGGGCCTGGTTACGACGGTGGCGGGCAACGGGGTGGAAGGCGCGCAGGGTGACGGCGGGCAGGCCCGGTCGGCAAGCCTGGATTATCCGTCCGGGCTGGCGTTTAATCCTGCCGGCGATCTATTGATCAGCGATGCTCACAACCAACGCGTACGGCGGGTCGACGTAGTGACCGGGCTGATCACCACGGTGGCGGGGATCGGGGTCCCAGGCTACTCCGAGGGGGTTGCGACTGCGGCTGCGCTGCGTTTGCCCCGGGGGCTGACCGTGGATGCCCCCGGGAACCTGTTCCTGGTCGACGCAGGGAACAACCGCATCCGCAGAGTGGATGCGGGGACGGGGCAGATGACGACGATTGCCGGCGCGGCGGTGCAGGGGTTTGCCGGGGACGGCGCATCGGCGGTGCAGGCCGCGCTGGATTCGCCGCGGGCGGTCGTTCTCTCGCCGGCAGGGCTGCCGACGCTTGCCGACACGGCGAACGCACGGGTCCGACAGGTGGATGCGAGCGGTGCGATCCACACGATTGCGGGCGTGGGCGCGGTGGTGCCGGCGGGCCTGTTGCTCTCCGGGCCGGCGACGGCGGTGTACGGCGGCGAGAGGGTGAGCGCGACGCTGGGTGGTGCGGCAGGGAGCGGTTCGGTGACGCTGCTCGAGGGTACGACTGTGCTTGGGAGCGCGGCCCTGGTGGGAAACGTTGCGACGTTCAGCCCGCAGACGCTGCCCGCCGGGGCCCACGTGCTGACTGCGACGTTCGCCGGCGACAGCACGCATGGGGCGCTGCAATCGAATGCGCTGCACGTCCTGCTGACGCCTGCGCCGGTTTTGGCGACACCGCTTTCGGTCACGCAGGTGTACGGGCTTACCCTGCCCCAGTTGTCGGGGACGCTTGCGGGTGTGCTGGCGCAGGACGCGGGCGCGGTGCGGGCCGGCTTTGCGTCCACGGCTTCTGCAGGTTCGGCGGCGGGGGTGTACCCCATCTCGGCGACGATCAGCGGTGCGGCAGCAGGGAACTACGCGCTGTCGACCGTGCCGGCGGCGGTCACGATCAGCCGGGCACCATCCTCTGCCAGCCTGAGCGGCACCCTGCTGGCGCATGTCGCGTCCAGCACGAGCGGGCAGCCTGGCGGAAGCATCACGCTGCTGGACGGCGGGACTGCGTTTGCGACGCTGGCCGTGACGAGTTCCGGAGATGCGCAGTTCTCCTCCGCGGGCCTGAGCAACGGGAGTCATACGCTCTCGGCGAGCTACGCGGGGGATGTCGACTTCCTGCCGTCGTCCTCCGTACCGCTGACGCTGACGGTTGGGACGTCGGCGGCTGCGGATTTTGCCTTGGCCTCTGCGGGGACGTCTTCCGTGAGCGTGCCGGCGGGCAGTGCCGCGGTCTTTTCGTTCGCGGAGACGCCGGTCAATGGCGGGCTGTCGAGCCCGATTCTGCTCGCGGCTTCCGGCTTACCTGCCGGAGCTACCGCTACCTTCAGCCCCGCGTACCTGCCCCCCGGCGGCGCGCCGCAGCCATTTACGTTGACCGTGCAGACGATCAAGACGGCGAGTGTTCGCTGGACGGGCACGCTTCTTGTCGCGGGCTTTGTCGCATGGCTGGTGCTCCCGCGCGCGCGCAGGCGGGTGGGGCTGGCTGGATTGCTGAGCGTTGGACTGGTCGGGTGCGGGGACCGGGTGACGCCGGCGGGGCAGGGGACCGTCAGCCGGACGTATAACATTACGGTAAATGCTACGGCTACGGGTAGTTCTGGGGGGACGCTGCTTCATAGCGTTGTGGTTACGCTTACGACGGAGTAGGTTCTGCAACCGTGCTCTGGAGAGATCGTTGCAGGGTCCTTCGCTGCGCTCAGGATGAGAGCGAGAGACGAAATGTAGTGATTCGCCGAGAGGCAAGGATAGGTGTTTTTTATTGATCTTTAGACCAATTTCCTGAAAAATAGCCTCACCTATGAGTCGCCCCTTGTGGGCTCAGGTCATCAGTCGAACCGCAGATCCCTAATGGGATGATAAAAATACAAATACAAGCGCCTCTTTCCGTGTGGAGGATCTAAGTAGATTGGATGCTGGGAGCCTGCTCGCGGGACATGAGGAAGAGTACGCCTAGCCCGAGGAGGAGGACGCCACCTTCTACCCGCTCCGAGCGGGCGTGGAGCTTATCGAAGTGGGCGCGAGCGGGGTGCGTGTCGGGGACGGAGTCGATGTCGCCGTGGACGCGTGCGCGGTCGGCTTCCATGGCGGGAAGGATGTTGTAGTGCAGGTAGGCGGTGCCGAGCAGCATGGCGAGCGTGAGGAGGAACTCGATCTCGTAGCGGCCCTGGATGCGCTTAGGCGCCTGGCGAAAGAGCAGGCCCGTGGCCAGAAGGAAGATCGCGCCGGCGCCCAGGGCCACGTAGTCGAAGGTGTGCAGGGCGGCCCCCACGACCAGGCCCGCCTCGAACTTGGTGGGCAGGACGTGGAAGGCGGTCGGCGCCAGGATGAAGGCGAAGAAGAGGACGCCGCCGACCCAGGTGGTCATGGTGAGCAGCTGCAGGAGGCGGTGGAAGCTGTTCACTCCGGCACCACGCGGGCGGAGCGGGCGAGTGCGCGGCGGAGAACGAGGTCGAAGGCGCGCTTGAGCTCGGTGTACTCGGGCTCGGTGACGTGGCCTTCGAGCCGGTCGGTTTCGAGGGTGAACATCTCATCGCGCAGGGTTTGAAGCGGGTCGACGGAGGCGGAGTTCCCATAGGCGAGCGTCTTGGCGGGTACCGTGCCAGGTGGCCGTGCGAGCAGGATCGCTGCGCCGGCACACATCAGCAGGAAGAGTCCCGCTACGAGCCACCAGCGGTACTTCGAGACCCACGACTCGCGGACCGCGTCCTTGTCGACCGGCGTGCCGATTCCGCCGCCTGGCCGCGTGTCGGTGTTCGGGTCCGCGTTGACGTTGGCCGCAGGCTGGCCGCCCGCAGGCTGACCGGCGGCGCGAGGAGCATCGCGCGGGAGCTGGCCAGTGCCGCTGACCGTGAAGTCGGACGGTTGCGACGGTTTTACCTCGCGGGCAACAAAGGCCTGGGCGGAGGCACCGATGGCGTCGTCGGTGACGGAGCTGTAGCCGCTCGAGGGGCCGGGCTTGAAGTCCATACTTTTGGGCAGCATGACGGCGAGGTTGGCCGTGACGAGCGTGGGCCTGGGACGGAAAGTGAAGGAGCCGGTGTAGGGCAGGTGGTAGAAGATGTGGAATTCGGTCTCACCCGGGCGGACGGGGAAGATCATGGTGTAGAGATCGCCGCCGAGCGGGACGAGCGGCTGCTGCACGGCCATGCCGCTGGGGCCCTTGGCGGCGCCGCCTTCGACCGTGGCGCCGGGGGGGAGGTTGAGCTCGAAGGGGTGATCGCTGAAGAGGGTTCGGGCGGGTGAGGAATCGTTCTTGAGGAGGAAGTGCTCGACGACCTTGAGGCTTTTGCCGTCCTGCTCGGTCTGGACCTGCAGGACGTCCTCGGTCAGGCTGATGCCGTCGATCTCGGGGGCGGCAGTGTAGACGTCCATCTCGATGGACTGGGTGCCGGGCTGGACGGGGTGGAAGTAGTTGGCCTTGTCGTGGGTGACGCGGACCAGGTGCGTGGCGTCGTCTGGTACCTGCAGGGTGAAGCGGCCCTTGCTGTCGGTCTTGGTGCGGGTGAGCTCCTGCATGCCCTGCGCGAGCTTCAGCAGGACGACGTCATCGCCCGCGGCGGGGCGGTTGTTGGTCCGGTTGGTGACGACGCCCGAGACGGACTGCGCAAAGCTGACGGTTGAAAACAGGACGAGGGCGAGGGCGTACAGGACGGACTTTTTCAGGAGAATCACCATGCCAGTTTATCGTGTGCGGCGCACGCCGCGGGCCTCGAGCGCGTCCATTTCAGAGAGGACGCCGGCGGCCTCGGTTTCAAGGATCTCGCGCTGCTCGGTGTAGTCCTGCTCGGGATACTTGCCGGCGAGGTACTCGAAGTTGAGGTCGCGCAGGTTATCGTAGATGGAATCGCGCCGCTCGCGCAGGCTGTCGACGCGGGTCTTGTCGGCCTGCGTGAAGGGGTTGCGCTCCGGCCAAAAGATGAAGACGAAGCAAAGCAGCGCGAGGATAGCTCCGGCGACGACGCTCATCGGTACTCCGTGTCGCGGCGGATGCGGTCGCGAACGCTGTCGTCGACTTGCGGGGCGGGGACGGGCATGCCGGCGGCAGCGACCCGGCGCGTGGCCCAGTGTTTGACCATCCAGCCGGTGCCGAAGATGGCGAAGAGGAAGACCGCGATAGGAACGACCCAGGCGACGATGTCGAAGCCGCCGCGCATGGGTGCGGCGAGGACGGTCGCGCCGTATTTAGCGACGAACCAGTTCATGATGAGCGAGTCCGCGCCGGTGCCGTTAGGGCCGCTGACCTGGTCGTGGAGCTCAGCGATCATGCCCGGGGAGGAGGGGCAACCCATGTGGTTGCACTCCAGCAGGATCTGCCCGCAGCCGCAGACGCAGATCATCTCATGGCCGATGCGGCCGAAACGTTGCGACTGCTGCTCGGGCGCACCGGCACCGAGCATGACGACGCCCAACATGCAGACCAGAATCGCGGTTGAAAGACGGCGTAGGCTACGCATTCTGCACCTCGGCTACCGCCGCGAGGGGGATGGCGGCGGTGGACTCTCGCCGCCTGGCCAGTGCGCTGGGGGCGAGGGCGAAGAGGGTTCCGGCAACGACGATCAGGACGCCAATCCAGATCCAGGCGATGAGCGGGTTGAGGAAGACCTTGATGCTGGGCTTGTTGGTGTCCGGGTTGCGGCCCTGGAAGATGACGTACAGGTCAGCGAGCGGGGTGGAGTGCAGCGCAACGATGGTGGAGGGTGTCTGGCTGGCGTGGTAGAAGCGGTGCTCGGGAGCCAGCTGCGTGATCTTCTTGTTGCCACGGTAGACGTCCAGCAGGGCGTAGTCGGTGTCGTAGACGGCGTTCGAGTCCTGCGTGTAGCTCTGGCAGACGATGCGGTAGGGGCCGATGGTGGTCTCGTCACCGAAGCCCATCTCCTGCTCGTGCGACTGGTTGAACGCGCCGCCGGCAATGCCAATGAACATGACAACGATACCGAAATGTACGAGATAGCCGCCGTAGCGCCGGGTGTTTCGCCGCATGAGCGTGCCCATCGCTACGAGGACGTTGGTTGCGTTCTGCTTGGCGACGACACGGGCACCGCGGAAGAACTCGGCACCGATGGCGACGAGGACGAAGGCGGCGAGCGAGTAGGCCATGAGCGAGAAGAACTGTGCCTGCCAGTCGTCGCCGCCAGACGTATCCCGGCTCCAAGGGCGCATGCCGCCGGCCATCAGGCTGATGGCCGCGACGCCGAACGCGACGCCGGGCAGGATGAAGTTGCGACGGATAGTGCGGAGCGAGGTGGCGCGCCAGGCGAGCAGCGGCCCGAGGCCCATCAGGAGCAGCAGGAAGAGGCCGATGGGGATGTTAACGCGGTTGTAGAATGGCGCGCCGACGGTCACTTTGGTGCCCTGGACCCACTCGCTCAGGACGGGGAAGAGCGTACCCCAGAGCACCGTGAAGCAGGCCGCAAGCAGCACCATGTTATTGAAAAGAAAGCTCGACTCGCGGCTGACCAGTGACTCAAGGCGATTTTCGGTCTTCAGGTGGTCGCGGTTCAGGAAGAAGGTGAACAGGCAGACGCCGAGCACGAGCGCCATGAAGCCGACGAACCAGTAGCCGATGTCGCTCGAGGCGAAGGCGTGAACGGAGCTGACGAGACCCGCGCGGGTGAGCAGCGTGCCCAGCAGCGTGAGCAGGAAGGTGGAGAAGATGAGCCACACGTTCCAGCTCTTCATCATGCCGCGCTTTTCCTGCATCATGACGGAGTGCAGGAACGCGGTGCCGGTCAGCCACGGCATCAGGCTCGCGTTTTCCACGGGATCCCAGCCCCAGTAACCGCCCCAGCCGAGCACGCTGTAGGCCCAGTGCGCGCCTAGAAAGATGCCGCAGGTGAGGAACATCCACGTCACCATGGTCCAGCGGCGGGTGATGTGAATCCACTTTTCGCCCGGGTAGCGCATCATCAGCGCGCCCAGCGCGAAGGCGAACGGCACCGCGAAGCCCACGTAGCCCAGGTAGAGCATGGGCGGGTGGATGACCATCTCCGGGTACTGCAGCAGTGGGTTGAGGCCGAAGCCGTTCTCGGCCAGGGGGCCGGGTTCGAGCGCAAAAGGTGGGGCGGCTACGTTCAGTAAGAGCAGAAAGAAGACCTGCACGGAGGCCAGGATGGTCGAGGCAAACGCCGACAGCCGCACATCCACCTTGTGCCGCAGCCGCAGCACGAAGCCGTAGGCGGCCAGGAGCCAGGACCAGAGCAGCAGCGAGCCTTCCTGCCCGCTCCAGAGCGCGGAAAATTTGTATGCCGGGTTGAGCTCGCGGTTGGTGTGGTGCAGGATATAACTGAGCGAGTAATCGTTGGTGAACGCAGCCCAGATGAGCGCGAAGGCCGCACAGCTGACGGCGATGAAGCTTGCGATGCCGGCGCGCCTGGCGGTTTCCTGAATACGTGCCGCGTTGGGGTGCGTCGCCGCTCCCTGGCGCGAGGCCCACAGTGAAAACGCTCCGGCCGCAAGATTATAAGCGCAAAGCATCAACGCAAGCAGCAGGGAAAAGCTGCCGAACTCCGGCATGGGATGCTGGTTCATGAAAGCCGCCTTACCTCAACTTCCATTCTCGCAGTTTGTTCGCCTGGTTACTACCCCGGGCGGCGCTTATCGCACGCTATTCCGAAGCCTCCATGCCGCTCGTTACGAGCCTGTGAACACTGGCGAGTAGATGATCCGGCAGTAGGGGTTTCAGGCGAAAGAGGACATTCAGCCCAGCGTACTGGTCTTCGGCTTCTTCAAGCCCGCTGATGACGAGCACCGGCAGCTCCTGGTTACTCTTGCGCAGCTCGCGGACAAACTCCGCGCCGGTCATGCCGGGCATCAGGTGGTCGGTGATAACGAGCTTGATGGGGGCGGGGAAATCGTTGGCGCGGAACTGATCCAGGGCTCGCACCGGGTTCAGCACGGCAATCACAAAGTAACCCGCACGCTTCAGGATCGTCTGCCGGGTCGCAGCCTGGACGGCATTGTCGTCGATCAGCAAGATCGCCTGGCTCTCGTTTCCGTTCAAACGCCGCTCCTGTCGTCTTCCGGTACATGCCAGTCTTCCACACGGACTTCTCCGGTGGACTGGCTGGCCAAGTGACTAGAGCGTCAGATGCGAGTTTCCGCACAACAGTCACTTACCTGCGGGTAACGACTGAACTTTGTGGACGCCACGAAAGAAAACAAGTAGAGTTGCCCATGCGCAGGTTGGCGAGCCCTGTCTCTGCAGGATCCGAGGACCGGACCGCGCCCGTCTCAAACTTTTTGTTGAGGAAATCCTGAGTGAACCTGGCCAATACCGCTCATCTTAGCTGGATCGACTGGCTTATTATGCTGGTCTACTTCGTGTTTGTCCTCGGGATCGGCTTTGCGCTCAAGCGCTACATGCGCACCTCAAACGATTTCTTTCTCGCCGGCCGGAGCATCCCGGCCTGGGTCTGCGGGCTTGCCTTCATCTCCGCCAACCTGGGTGCGCAGGAGGTGATCGGCATGGGCGCGTCAGGCGCCAAATACGGCATTATTACGAGCCACTTTTACTGGATCGGCGCGATCCCGGCCATGATCTTCGTCGGCATCTTTATGATGCCGTTCTACTATGGCTCAAAGGCGCGCAGCGTGCCGGAGTACCTGCGCATGCGCTTCGACGAGAAGACCCGCGCGCTGAACGCGTTCTCCTTCGCGATCATGACCATGTTTTCCTCGGGCATCTCGATGTACGCGATGGCGCTGCTGATCCAGACGCTCGGGCTCTTCCACGGCCTGATGCCGGACTCCTGGATCTTTCACGTCTCGATTGTGCTGAGCGCGGTGATTGTGCTCGGCTATATTTTCCTGGGCGGGCTTACCTCCGCGATCTATAACGAGGTGCTGCAGTTTTTCCTGATCGTTGCGGGCTTCGCGCCCCTGGTCTGGGTCGGGCTACGCAATGTAGGCGGCTGGCAGGGCATCAAGACGCGCCTGCCGGATACGATGACGCACTCCTGGAAGGGCATGGCGCATGCTTCGACCAACTCGCTCGGGGTGGAGTGGGTGGGGCTTGCGATGGGCCTGGGATTCGTGCTGTCGTTCGGCTACTGGTGCACGGACTTCCTCGTTATCCAGCGCGCGATGGCGGCGGATTCCGAGGTGTCTGCGCGGCGCGTTCCGCTGATCGCGGCGATCCCGAAGATGTTCTTCCCATTTTTGGTCATTCTGCCCGGGCTGATCGCGGTCAGCATCACCAGCCACATGCCCGGGGCGGGTTCAGGCCTGGGGGCTCCCTCCTCAGCGTCGCTGCGGGCGGGTAATGTGGCCGCCATCTCTCCCGATGATCTTGCCCTGCAGCGCTCCGAGCAGCCCCTGACCACGCGCGCGGGCGTCGACAAGCATGGGGAAGAGGTGCTGACCGTGGGCAACATCGCCTCCCCGGTTCCGCTCGACGAGGCGCACCCAACCGGTATCATCCCGGTCAAGACCAACCCGGTGACCGGCGCGCCGATGTTGAACGCCGACGGCACGCCGACCTACAACTACGACCTCGCCATCCCGGTCATGCTGCTGCGCTTCTTCCCGACCGGCATCCTGGGCCTGGGCCTGACGGCGCTGCTGGCGAGCTTCATGTCCGGCATGGCCGGGAACGTCACCGCCTTCAACACCGTGTGGACCTACGACATCTACCAGGCTTACCTGAACAAACGCGGCACCGACGCGCATTATTTGTGGATGGGCCGCATGGCCACGGTAGGCGGCGTGCTGCTGTCGGTCGCCGCCGCCTACGCGGTGACCTCGTTCAACAACATTATGGACGCGCTGCAGCTTATCTTTTCGCTCGTCAACGCGCCCCTGTTCGCCACGTTCCTGCTGGGCATGTTCTGGAAGCGGACGACCGGCCACGGGGCTTTTACCGGCCTGCTCGCCGGGACGGGGGCCGCGCTGCTGCACCATGGCCTGACTTTGCCGGCCGATGCCACGCCGGGCATCCACGGCGCGTGGATTCACCTGGTCCATACCTATCCTAGCGACATGGCGCAGAACTTCTGGACCGCCATCTTCGCCTTCACGGTCAACTTAATCGTTACGGCGGCGATCTCGCTGATGACCGCACCGCGGCCGGAGTCTGAGCTGGTCGGCCTGGTCTACTCGCTCACGCCGCGGCCGGTCGAGACGCACCTGGAGTGGTGGCAGAAGCCGAGCTCGCTCGCCGTCGCGGTGCTGGTGCTGCTGGTCGCGCTCAACCTTGTCTTTGCGTAATAATTCCATAGAAGGAGCTTCCCCGATGAGCCTCGACCCGAACGATCCGACGAATCCGGCAAATTTGCAGACCTCACAGGGCTTTCCGCCGGCAGCTAACGCCTACCCGCCTGCGGCCACCGGTTATGCCGCACCCCCGGGCCGCGATATGAAGACTACCGCCTTGGTCCTCGGCATCTGCTTCCTGATTGTTGCCGCGTTCGGCGTGCTCGTTACTCTTTCGATGGGCATGCTGTTGCCGGTCATTATGGCGAATGCGCGTGCGCAGAACCCGAATGTCGCCGCACTGCCGGCCGGTTTCGGCACGGTCGTGGCGGTGATCACAGGCATCTTTCTCGGCCTGCTGCCGCTCGTTGCCGGCGTTGGCCTGCTCACGCGCGCTGCCTGGGGACGTATCTTCGCCATTGTGGTGGCGATTCTGCTGCTGATCAGCCTCCCTTTCGGGACGATCTTCGGCGGTATCACGCTCTTCTTTCTGCTGCGCGGCGGCTCGAGCGAAGGCTATGCCGCCCTGAGCCAACGCACCGCACCCCGCTAATCGCAAGCCGCCAGACAGCTTTCCAGCGGTAAATGATTCCTGAAAGGACACCATGGGACTCGACATCCGCATTCCGCTCGGCCTCATCTTCGCGATCACCGGGGGCATGATGGCCCTGTACGGCCTGTTCACGCGCGGCAACCAGGGGCTCTACGCGCGGTCGATGGGGATCAATCTCAATCTGTGGTGGGGTGCGCTCATGTTCGTCTTCGGTGCCGTGATGTGGTTCGTCGGACGGCGCCAGAAGTGGCAGGACGACCCGGTCAACCAGCGTCCATGGGAACGCGAGGCCGGGCCGAAGCGAGGTCATTGATGCTTCTTTGCGACGAGGATCTGCCGGCTCCCCTGGAGCCCTGATGCACCTCGAATACACCATCACGCCGGACGAGTGGCGGCGGCGGCTTCGTACGACTCGCTCCATCGCTTCTGGTGGAGCACTCCGGTGCGGTTCGGGGTTGCGTTCCTGGTTACCGTGAACCTAGTGGTCCTTATCTTGTTCGACCACGTCGGAAGCGCTACAAACTACTGGGGGCTGCTGCCGCTGCTCGTCTTCGTGCCCCTGATCGCCGGCATGTCGCTGATGCGCAAAGGCGTTTACCGCGGCATGTATGCGCTCAAGGTGGCGCTCCACGAGGTGCAGAAGGCGGACATAGACCTGGACAGGCTTGTCTTTACCAGTGGGGAGGAATGCTCGTCGGAGGATTGGAGCCGCTACCGGAAGGTGGTCGAAAGAAAGGACGCCTTCCTCTTTCTGCAGCGGCAGCCTGTGTTCACCTTGCAGCTACGGCGGCTTGCTTTCTTCCTCATTCCGAAGCGCACGCTTGATCCAGGGCAGACCGAGGAACTCCGCGGCTGGATTCGGAACGCGCATAAGAGTTCGCACCATCGGCGGAACGCAAGCATTCACTAGACCGAAGAGCATATCGTACTTCTATGGCCTATCAATAACGTAACGGAAGGCGTTCCATGGCGACTCCCCGGAAAGACATTAGTTCAAGTTTTCTTATGAGGAAGACGGAAATCCGCTGTGAAGCTGCCGCCGAACTCGACCACATTGGGCGGCAAGCTGGAGCTGCATGCCGTCTTACCGGGGGGGAATTGCTACGCGATCAACTAGGCCCTGCCAAGCGAGCGCGTTCACAATCCCCACAACGTTCCAAGCGATAATGGCTAGATGAAGCGTCGCGTCATCAACCACTACGAGTTCGTCCGCAAGATCGGGGCCGGCGGTTCCGGCGTCGTCTTTCTGGCCAACGACACGCTGCTCCAGCGCCCCGTGGTGCTCAAGCTCCTGAAGCGTGGCGCGCTCACGCTCGACCAAGTGCGCACCACGCAGCTCCGGGAGGCTCGCCTGGCCTCCGCCATCGACCACCCTAACGTGTGTGCCATTTATGACTTAGGTGAGGCTCCTGAAGACGACGGCGACCAGGCTGAAGCCTACATCGTCATGCAGTACATTCCGGGCAAAGCGTTGGACAAGATCATCTCCGAAGGCGCCGCCAACCTGCAGCTGGTTTTGTCGGCCGGGATCCAGATCGCCGACGGGCTCAGCGCGGCGCACTCGCTCGGCATCTTCCATCGCGACCTGAAGCCGGCCAACGTCATGCTGACCGAAGGCGGGCTGATCAAGATCCTGGACTTCGGCCTCGCGCGCCGGCTCAACATGGACGCGGTTGAGTTCGACCCCTCCGGCCACGCCAACAAGCGGCCCATTCCGTCGCCCGGGGCCACGTACACCGCGCGCGGCGGGACCATCGCCTACATGGCGCCGGAGCAGTTCGTCACCGGCCAATCGTCGGTGCAGTCGGACCTCTTCGCGCTGGGCCTGATCCTGTACGAGCTCGCCACCGGCCGGCACCCGTTCCACCGGCCCGACGCGCCTGAGTTCCAGTCCATCCGCGCGATCCAGTACGCCGAGCCCACGCCGCTGCGCCAGATCAACCCGGCGCTCCCGCAGGAGCTCGAATCGGTCATCTTCCGCTGCCTGGAAAAGCAGCCGAGCGCCCGTTTTGCCTCTGCCGCTGACCTCCGCGAGTCGCTCAAGACCATCATGATGGCCATGCATCTCGACGGCGTGGGCCTGCCGGGCGAGGCCGTCAACCTGCTGCCGACGCAGCGCCCGCCCGCGGTCGAGACGCCTGAGGAAGAGAAGCGCACCACTGGCATTTTGTCCATGTTGGCCGAGCGTTTTCGCGAGTCCACCACCAGCGCCGCGGCCCGGCTGAACAACACGATTGTCGTGCTGCCGTTCATCAATTTTTCGGCTCCCAGCTCGGCGGCCAGCGCACCGTCTACCTTCCAGCAGCCCTCGCGGCTCTATGGCTACGCGCTTGCGGACGCGCTCGCGGCCCGTTTGGCGCGCATGCCGTCGCTGATCGTCCGGCCTTCTTCCTCGCTGGTGTCGATCGCCACGCAGCAACTCGACCCGCTTGCGGTCGGGCGCAAACTGCTCGTCCACTTCGTTCTCGCCGGCAACTTCCTGCGGTCCGACCAGGGCTTCGACCTGAACTGGCAGTTGCTCGACGTGACTGCCCAGTCCGTGCGCGCCGGCGGATCGATTAACGTCGCCAGCTTCGACCTCGTCGCCGTGCAGGCCGAGATCTGCAACGAAGTTTTTGCCACCCTGCAAGGCATCGGCGGCCTCGCGCCTTCGTCAGACGGCCTGACCCCGCCGCTCTCGCCGAAGCTCGCCGAAGCCATCTCGGAGGACTACCTGCAGGCGCGCGCCGTGCTCAGCTCCTTCCAGTCCCGCACCGGCAGCAGGGAAGACCTGGACCGCGCGCGCGAGCTCTTCCAGTCCGTGACCGCGCAGGACGGCGACTTTGCCCCTGCCTGGTCCGGCCTCGGCATCACCCACCTGCAATACGCGCGCCACGGTCTCGGCGGCCAGATGCATGTGCTCGAAGCGCGCCGCGCCTTCGACAAGGCCCTTGCGCTCGATCCAAAGTCTGTCGAATCGAACCTTTACCGCGTCTACATGCTGCTCTCCCGCGGCGAAAAGGAGTCGGCTCGCCACGGGATCGAAAGCCTCCTGCAATCCGCATCGAACGACTGGAACGTCCATCTCGTCGCCGGCCAGACGCTGCGCATCGACGGCATGTACGAGGAGGCGCTCGAGCAGTTCAACACTTCCTTGCGTTTGAATCCTAGCAACGCCGCGCTGATCTACAACAACCGCGCGCGTGTGTTCCAGTACCAGAACCAGCTGGAGCTGGCCGCGGATGAGCTCGAAAAAGGGCTTACGCTCGAGCCGAAACAGCCCCTGCTGCGCGTCTCGCTGGGCTACCAGCAGATGCGTACCGGTAACCTTGCGCAGGCAATCGACACGCTCGAAGCCGTCACCCGCGAGGAGACCTCGCTCCGGATCGTCTATCCGACCATCGCGCTCTGCTACGTGCAACAGGGCGACCGGGAAAAGGCCGCGACCTTCATTGTCGACGAGACCCTCTCCGCTGCTGAAGCCGACTCCGAGATGGCCTACCGGTTGGCCACCTACTTCGCGCTTGAGGGAGACGAGTCGGAGGCCCTGCATTGGCTGCGCCGGGCGATCTATCTTGGGAACGAAAATTATCCTTGGTTCTCGATCAATCCGGCGTGGAGAAAGCTTGGCGGGCACTCGGACTTTGAGCGCATTTTGGAAGATCTGAAGAAATCTTATCGGCGCAACCAGAAGAACTGGCGGCGCTTGCTGGCTCAGGTTCGCGACTGACCCATAAGCTACCGTTCCCTTTCATCCCGCAGAAACCTGCTTTTCGACTCAGGAGTACATGATTGGCCTTTCCCATCAAGACCTGCA
>CAXUDC010000030.1:0-25776 GCA_964249685.1 uncultured Acidobacteriaceae bacterium | reverse complement strand
GGCCGCATCCGTCACCACCCCGTAAGGCAATTTCACCGTGAGCTGTTGCTCGGGCTAACCACTGGTCGGCCCACTCCCGTATCCCGCCACACTGTCCCCCGCAAACGTCGTAATAATCTCTGCAACGGTCACCTTGCGGACCCAGTTGAAATCGCAAAGGTAGAGATTGCCGTTCGCATCCACCGCCACGTCGCGAAGCTGCGACACCTCAACCGAAGTGGCGGCCCCACCGTCGCCGCTAGTACCGCTAATTCCTTTCCCGCTATCGTAGAAAATGTTTCGCGTAGCCGCCGACACTTTGCGGACGCGGTAATCCGAGTAATCTGCAAGGTGCACATTGCCGCTCACGTCCACCGACACCCCATACGGATGCGTAATCGCTGCGCTGTCCGCCGTCTGCGAGGCGGGCGCGTAGGTACACGTCACCATAGCCACCGCGCTCGAAACACCCCCGGAGATCGCAATCGCCTTCACCGTCTGCGAGGCCTCGATCTCAATCCCGCCGGCATGCGCCGGCGTCGAAGAAGACGTGGGCGTCGTGCCATCCTGGGTCACGTAGACCGCCGCATTCAGCGTCGGGGAAGTCACGAGTAACAACTGCGGATTGGCGTACGTTCCCGCCGCAAGCGAGAACACCGGAGTCGCCGGCGCGCCTGCAATCGTATACGCGCTGCTCAACCCACTGCTCGCGCCACCGCGGTTCGCCGCAATCGGCTTCAGCGTCTCGCTTGCGGAACCGCAATCGCCCCCGTGTACATATTCGACTTGGTGGTCGGGGTGGATCCGTCCAGCGTGTAGTGAACGGTTCTAGGGAGCCTCTAAACAAATCTCCAGCCTGCCCTCAGCGGCTAAAGCCGCGAAGTAATCATTAGGCTTATTGGCGGACTGAAGTCCCGCCCTTTCAAGACGAGACTTGATCAGACCCTCCCTAGCCCGGCACGCCAAGGGGGCCCACCGGACAGACCTAACCAAACCCTCCGAACCCCCAAACACGCGGGGCTATCCAGACCCACAATCCATGGCCTATACTGATCCCGCAAGGCCGCACCCGCGCCTCATCACGGGGCGGCACTGGAGCCCCACAGATGAGCGTCACCCAGCCTCGCACCATCGCGGACCCCGTAAGCCTTCCGCCTGCCGTAACCCCCGCCACCCTCCTCCAGAAAAAGCGCGCCGCCCAGCCGATCACCGCGCTGACCGCGTACGACTACCCCACCGCGCGCCTGGTCGACCAGTCCGGAATCGATCTCCTCCTCGTCGGCGATTCGCTCGCCATGACCGTTCTCGGCCATCCCAACACGCTCTCCGTCACGATGGACGAGATGCTCCATCACACCCGCGCCGTTCGCCGCGCCGTCCGGTCCGCGCTCCTCGTTGCCGACATGCCCTTCGGCAGCTACCACGTCTCCGCCGACGAAACCGTTCGCAACGCCCTCCGTTTTGTGCAGGATGCAGGCGCGGCCGCGATCAAGCTCGAAGGCGGACGCGCGCGCGCCCCGCTCGTCGCCCGCCTGACCGCGGAGGAGATTCCCGTCATCGGCCACATCGGCCTGACGCCGCAATCGGTCAACGCCATGGGGGGCTACAAGGTTCAGGGCAAGTCCGCCGCCGCCGCCGAAAAGCTCCTGCAGGATGCGCTCTCGCTCCAGGACGCGGGTGCCATCGCGCTGGTGCTCGAAGGCATACCCCGCGAGGTCGCCAGGCTGATCACCCAAAGCCTGGAGATCCCCACCATCGGCATCGGCGCGGGGCCCGACTGCGATGGCCAGATCCTCGTCTTCCACGACGTCTTCCAGCTCTCCTTCACGCCGAAAGCCAGGTTCGTCCGCAGCTTTGGTGACGTCGGCGCAGCCTTCCAGCACGGCATTGAAGCCTTCCGCGATTCGGTCACGAACCGCAGCTTCCCGAGCGACGCCGAAAGCTACCATCTCTCGCCTGAGGTCGCCAAAGAGCTCGCCGCCGAGCTCCTCCCCGAGCCCGCCAACGCCTGACATGCGCATCCTCACCAGCATCGCCGAGATGCAGTCCGCCGCAGCCGCGCTTCGGCGCAACGCAACGCTCGGCTTCGTCCCCACGATGGGCGCGCTGCACGCCGGGCACGTCTCGCTGCTGCGCGCCGCGCGAGCCTCCTGCGACTTCATTGCCGCGTCCATCTTCGTCAATCCCCTGCAGTTCGCGCCCGGCGAAGACCTCGCGCGCTACCCGCGAACCTTCGCCGAGGACTGCGCCGTGCTCGAGCGCGAAGGCGTCGAGCTGCTCTTCGCGCCCTCGGCCGAGGAGATGTATCCAGCAGGCGCAACCACCTTCGTAGAGGTCGCAGGCATCGGCGATCGGCTCGACGGCGCCTCGCGCCCCGGACACTTTCGCGGCGTTGCCACGGTCGTCGCCAAGCTCTTCCACATCGTCAGCCCCGATCGCGCCTTCTTCGGCCAGAAGGACGCCGCGCAGGTTGCGGTGCTGCGCGCGATGGTGCGCGACCTCAGCTTGCCCGTAGAGCTCGTTGTCTGCCCCACGGTCCGCGAGCCCGACGGTCTCGCCATGAGCTCGCGCAACCGCTATCTCACGGCTGCGCAGCGCACGCAGGCCCTCGCGCTCTCCGCCGCGCTGCAGTCGATAGCCTCACACACAGAACTGGATCCGCAAGTGCTCCAGCAAAAGCTCTACGCCACCCTCGCCGCCAGCCCCGGGCTACGCGTCGACTACGCCGAGATCGTGCATCCCGACACCTTGCTGCCCGTCCACTCACTCGCCGACGGAGCGCTGGTTGCCGTCGCCGCCTGGCTCGGCGAGACACGCCTGATCGACAACCTGCTGCTGCCTCCCGCGGAGCCACGACCATGAAGGAGCCACGACCATGAAGATTCTTCTCGCCGTCTCCGGCGGCATCGCAACCTACAAGGCCATCGACCTGCTGCGGACGCTGCAGCGCGCCGGCATCGACGTACAGGTCGCCATGACCGCCTCCGCGACCGAGTTCGTCAAGCCGCTTACCTTCGCCACGCTCTCCGGCCATCAGGTCCTGACCTCGCTCTGGTCCCCGGCAAACACGGTCGAAGCGACGGGTGTACCCGCGGACTTCGCCATCGAGCACATCGAGCTCGCGCAGCAGATCGACGCGCTCGTCGTCGCGCCCGCGACTGCGAACGTGATCGCCGGCTTCGCGCACGGCAACGCCACGGACCTGATCTCGACCGTGTACCTGGCGACGCGCGCGCCCGTGCTGCTGGCCCCCGCGATGAACAGCCAGATGTGGAGCCATCCCGCGACCGTCGCGAACGTCAAAACCCTGCGCGAACGCGGCTGCCACGTCCTCGAGCCGGACTTCGGCACGCTCGCCTGCGGCATGGTCGGCGAAGGCAAGCTGGCGCAGGTGCCCGCCATCGCGGACGCGGTCGTCGCCCTGCTGGGGACCGCATCGGAGCTCGCCGGCGAGACGATCCTGATCACTGCCGGGGGCACCCGGGAGCCGATCGACCCGGTCCGCTACCTCGGCAACCGGTCCAGCGGCAAGATGGGCCACGCCCTGGCCGAGGCCGCGCTCGCCCGCGGAGCGCGCGTGATCCTGATCACAGCAGCCGCGCCGCCCGCGCTCGCCTGCGAAATCGTCCGCGTGGAGACCGCGGAGCAGATGCGCGCGGCCGTGATGCGCCACCTACCCGCCGCGACCGTCGTCATCAAGGCCGCGGCAGTCTCGGATTTCAGCGTCGCCACGCCTGTCGGGCAGAAGCTGAAGCGCAGCGATAATCTTGCGCTCGAGCTCATGCCCACGGCCGATATCGCCCGCGAGGTCTCCGAGCGGCGGCACCCTGGAACTCTTCTGATCACCTTCGCCGCCGAGACCGAGCACCTGCTCGAACGTGCGCGGGCCAAACTGGCGGCAAAGGGCGCGGACGCGACCTTCGCCAACGATGTCTCGCTCGCAGGGCTGGGCTTCGAGGCAGACCGGAACGCGGGGATCTTCGTAACGGCAGACTCCGAGATCGTCTTTCCGGCGGCTTCAAAGCGCGAAATTGCAAAGGGTATCCTGGCTCAGCTACCTGCCTTACGGCGGCGCACCCTTGCAGGAGCCGTTACACAGCTCGACATGGTTGTCTAACATCTGCTGACAGCTCACAGCTCCTCTTCCCTCCCGCCATGAGATACTGAACACACATGTACAAGAGAGTCCTCCTCAAGATCTCCGGAGAAGCCCTCGCCGCAGGCTCAGGCTTCGGCATCGATGCAATTTTCATTCACAAGGTCGCCGAGGAGATCGCCGCCGTGCGCGCGCTCGGCTGCGAGGTCGCCATCGTCGTCGGCGGCGGAAACTTCTTCCGCGGCGTCGCCCAGCAGGCGATCGACATGGATCGCGTCGCGGCCGACCACATGGGCATGCTCTCCACCGTCATCAACGCAATCGCCCTGCAGGATGCGATCGAAAAGCTGGGGCTGTTCTGCCGCGTCATGTCCGCGATCGAGATGCACCAGGTCGCCGAGCCCTACATTCGCCGGCGCGCGATGCGCCACCTCGAAAAGGGCCGCATCGTCATCTTCGCCGCGGGCACCGGAAACCCCTATTTCTCCACCGATACCGCGGCCGCGCTCCGTGCGATGGAGGTCAAGGCGGACATCCTGCTGAAGGCTACGTCGGTCGACGGCATCTACTCCGCGGACCCCAAGCGCGACGCAAACGCGACCCGCTTCCAGACCATCTCCTACGACGAGATCCTGCGCAAGAACCTGAAGGTGATGGACACAACGGCTGTCTCGCTCTGCCGCGACAACCACATGCCCATGATGGTCTTCTCGATGCGCGAGCAGGGCAACATCACGCGCGTAGCCTCCGGTGAACCGCTTGGAACTCTGGTTACGCCTTAGCGTCTAAGGGTGAGTGAGCGCTCCCGCACCAGTTCGCAAACCTGCGCTTCCCGCGCTCGCCGGCCTCCGCACCGTGTTGGCCGTCAACGTGATGTTCTTCCACTTCACGCCACCGCACCCGCGCTTTCTCACCCCCGTCATCGACAACGCCTACGTCTTCGTTGGCTTCTTCTTCCTGATCTCGGGCTTTGTGCTGGGCTACAACTACGCCGACCGTCCCTCGCTTTCGAAGAAGACGTTCTATCTGGCGCGCGTGTCGCGGGTCTATCCGACGTACCTGCTCGTGCTCCTGCTCTCGCTTCCCTTCCTCATCGAGGAGTGGAAGGCGCATCCGCCGCACATGTTCTACCTGGGCCTGCTGCTGACACCGCTCGCGCTCCAGGGCTGGGTTCCCTCACTCGCCACGTTCTGGAACACGGTCGGCTGGACCGTGCCGGCCGAATTTCTGCTGTACGCCATCTTCCCGTTCCTGCTGCTGTTCTTCGCCGCCCGGGCACGTTGGCTGCGCACGCCCTGGCAGGTCGCTGGGGCCATCCTGGCCTGCTGGGCGCTCGGCATCCTGCCCCACGTCACCTATTGGCTCACCAACCCGGACCACCTGCCGGCCCCTGCCACGCGCTACACCTATGCGCTCTGGCTGCGCTTCCTGAAGTACGACCCGCTGATGTATGTCTGCAGCTTTTCAGCCGGCATCCTGCTGGCCCGGCTGCATGCGATGCTGAACCTGCAGCCGGCGCGCCGGGCACTGGTGGCGCTGGCCGCGCTTGCGTTGCTGGCGGTGTTCTTCGGCTTTGGCGTGCAGCGGATTCCTTACGTGATCGTCCACGGCGCGCTGCTGCTGCCGGTGTTTGCAACGCTGCTGATCGGGCTCACCGGGCCGAACTGGGTGGCGAGCGTGTTCGCCTTCAAACCCGTCATGTGGCTCGGCGAGACCACACTCGCGCTCTACCTGCTGCACTTCAACACCTTCCTCCTGCTGCACCTCTACAAGGTGCCCGAGCGGCTGCACGTCGCCCGCTACGACCCATGGATCTCATTCGCGTTCATCATGCTACTCGCAGTGCTGGTGCTCAAATTCTACGAGCGGCCAGCGCGGCGCTGGTTCCTGAGCCTGTTCACCCCGGCCGAGTAATGACAGCAACCGGACCGCTTCACTCCGGTGTGTATGTCTCCGTGGTTTAGAGCTGAAGGCCCGATTCATACCATGAAGCTCCAAGCGTAGCTGCTGTTCTTTGTTTTCGCCGTCATCCTGAGCGAAGCGAAGGACCCCCGCATCGTCGCTGCGGCTATACCTCAAGGTAAATGGTATAGGGAGGGTTTGATCAAGTATCGTTTTGAAAGGGCGGGACTTCAGTCCCGCCACTAAGCCCAATGATTGCTTTGCGGCTTTAGCCGCTGAGGGAAGGCGGTTGACTTGTTTACAGGCTTCCTAGCTCTTTCTTTCAGGGCTGAAGGCCCGACTTATACCAGCCTGGGGCGCAAGCCCCAGGTAAGCGCCAACAAATGACCTGAGCCCTGAAGGGGCGACTCATAGGTAGGGCTACAAAGCTCTCAACTCTGATAAATACAATTTCTGACGCGGGCTGCCCGCCCTTCAGCAGACGCCGGGTAAAGCTCAGCCATCGTATCAAGCCCAGCGATCACCTGGCTGGCGGAGAGGTCATCGACGCGATACCCAGAAGTCCTCGCAGCATCCGCGCCGCGAAGCAGATGCACATGCGCTTGCGGCGGAGACATCCACTCGAGCGCCGGCTCCCACGCCAGGCCGAGCGCGACCGTCGGCGTGCCGACCGCGCGCGCAACGTGCAGCGTTCCGGTCATGAGTGAGACGGCGAGGTCGGATTGAGCGAGAACCGCGGCAAGCTCACCGACGCTCGTGCGCCCAGCGAGCGAAGTGCCGGGAACCTCGGCCAAGGCGCGAATGCGGTCGATGACGGGCTCGTCGCGCGCGGTGCCAAGGTAGACCGGATGGTAGCCGAGTTCCGTGTGGGCGTAGCGGATAACCTGAGCCCAACGGTCGTTGTGCCACGCGGTGGGCAGGCCGCCACTGTTACCGGCAATCACGGCCATAGTGGGCGCAGGACCTATGGGCGAGAGCAGGTGAGCGGCCACCTTTGCCTGCGCGGCGGAGAAGAACACACGAGGCGCACAGCCCTCGGTCGGGCAACCGAGCAGCGCGGCCAGGCGCAGGTTGTTGTCCACGCGGCTCAGATTCCGGTCGTACGCAAGCGGGGCGGTGTAGAGCCAGGGGTGGACGGCAAAGCCGCCGCGCCAACCGCCGCAGGCCAGCGCCGCGAGTAGACCGACGCGCGTACGTTGATCCTGCGGGCCGGTGAGCACACATCGCGGTCGCAGGTTGTGCTGGCGAAGCTTTCCGCGCAGAGAGGAGACCGCACCGGACAGATCCTGCATCGGGTCAGGCGTCTCAAGCACGCGATCGACATGAGGAGAGTGGCGGAGCAGGTCCGCGTTGAGCCCGCAGGTTGCGACCACAACCGTGTAACCCGCGCGGTGCAGCGCCTCGTGGATGGGCGTCATGTGCACGGCGTAGCCGAGCGCCGGCATATAGGCAAGGAGCAGGATCGTCTGGGAGTCGCGGCCGCCACGCAGACGCTGCTCCAAGCGCAGCAATCCCCGGGAGAGGAACTCGACGGGAGATCGTTTTTGCGATCGCATCCTGAGTTCCCTTTCCGGGGGCTGGTTAGTGGACGAGCTTTTGATCGATATGCGTTCCAGGCCATCTTCCCGAAGGTGGCTTCCTGGTCCAACCCGCAGATTTCTACCTCAAGACAGAATGACAACTAAGGCGTACTTGTACTTTGTTGTCATCCCGTAGGGATCTGCGGTCCGACTGCTGCTATACCGCACCGAAGAACCGCTTAGTGAACGATCTGCGTCGCATGAGCTCCGTTGGCCACGGCGACCGCGCAGGTGGGCAGGGGCGCGGCAACAAACTGGGTACCCTGAACACCCTTCAGAGAGCCCGAGTGAGGATCCAGCTGCGCCGCCGACACGGAGTTATCCGTGTTGTTGGAGGTGAAAAGATAGATGCCAAGTGCGGGCTCAATCGTGACGCAGTTGGGGCCGGTGGCGACGATCGAACTTCCAGCGACCGAGGACGGCGAGCCATTCGTAATGGTGTAGGCCGAAACCGTACTGGAGCCGAAGTTGGCCACGTACAGGAACTGGCCGCGGGGATCGACGGTTACATTCGCGGGAAAGAGACCGGTAGGAATGGGCCCTGTGGTCAGGGGCTGGGGCGCGCCCTGCACGCCTCCGCTGCTGGTCTGGAAGGAGTAAAGCTGGTTGGTATTCGAATCGGTAGCATAAAGATAGAGGCCGGCGGGTTCTTCCACAATCGAGCTGGGAGAGGCGCCGAGGGCGAAGCCGCCCCCAACAGGACCCGCGGGGGCAGTCGGGAACGGGTTGATAATCTGGCTCAGAGCTCCCGTGCCGGGCGCGGCGACCGTGCCGGTATTGATCGTGAAGGCGAGCATCACGCCAAACGGCGCGCCATTTGCGGCGAACTCACGGTCCACAACGTAGAGATATCCGTTTTTCGGGCTGATCGTTAGCGCCGTCGGATTGTTCCCGAGCGGGTAATAAGGAAAGCCGTTGAAGGTAAGCGGCGCCTTCAGGTTCCCGTTGGTTGACGGATCGTTGCTGTGAATGATGGGGAACACGGCGATCCCGCCCGGGCCGGGGCTCGCTGTCGTGAAGCCGTTCTGATACGTGATCAAGACGTAGAGGAAGTTCCCGAACGGGTCGATCGCCGCAGCGACCGGAAAGCTGCCGTTGACACCGCCGCTGCCCGAGACGACATTCGTCGTGGTCTGCGGGTAGAGCTTGCCGTCTGTACCGATATCGTAGTGAATGACGGTCGAGTCATTGCGGTTGACGACGTAGAGGTTCTGAGCGTCGGGCGAGGAGACGAGCGCGACGGGATTATTGCCCGCTGGGATCGGCGAGTCCGAGAGCTGCTCTAGCGCGCCGGACTGGAAATCGACCGCGTACGCGTTGACGACACCCTGCGTGGTGCGGGTGGCGGAGGTGACATAGAGGTACGCGACCGTGTAGTCACGGCTGCATGCCGTAAGCCCAAGTCCGAGTGCGAGAGAGACTGCCGCGGCCTTGAGACCGCGACCGATTGAATTACCCTTCATTCCGCTTCCTTGCTCCCGGGCTCAAAGGCCCGCAACTGCCGTTCCTGGTATTGATCGTTCCTGGGTAAAGGTGGGCCGCAGGGAGTCTCGAAAGCAGATCCCTGCGGGATAAACAGGGCAAGCTAGACGTTTCCGCTGACGGCGAGGCAGGTCGGCGTCATGGTTACAGGAAAGACCGAGCCTCGGCTGAGCGGCGCAAGAAAACCGCGGGTGGGATCGAAGAGCTTGCCGGTGATGGTACTGTCGGTCGCGTTGGTGATGTAGAGGTATTGGTTTGACGGGTCTTCGACGATGCAGACGGGGCCCGAGCCGACCGCGTAGGGGTTCGAGGTGGAGTCGGGATTATCCTGCAGTTGGCCCTGCGAGTTGATATGGTAGGCGGTGATGGTGCTGTTCGCCGTGCCGATGGTCGACGTGTTCATCTGGTTGAGCACGTAAAGATAGCTGCCGTTGTTGCTGGTAAGCGACATCACGGGCGCGTTGAGCGGAAGCGTCTGCGTACTGCCGCTGACGGGCGCGAGCGTGCAGGCGTTGGTGCCGCCGGACGATAGGGGCAGGATCGTGTTATTGGCCTTGTCCGTCACGAAGATGAAGTTAGACGACGAGTTGCTGCCCGTGTTGATCGAGGAGAGATTCGACGCGAGCGGGCTCTGCGGGAACTGGTTGTAGGGCCCGGTGGAGGCGATGGTCAGCTGGCCGGTGCTGGAGTTGATCTGATAAGGGTAGATCGAGTTCGTCGAGAGCGTGAACAGGCAGCTGCCGAGACCGACCTTCGTCATGACCGGGTTGTTGCCGACCTCGAAGACGAGCGTGGGCAGGTTGCCGTTCGTCAAAATCTGGGTGTTGGGCACCAGGGTCAGCTTGCCGGTATCGCCCGCGATGGAGAAGACCGTAATGTCGCCGTTCTGGTCAGTCGTGCCATTATAGTAGTGCGAGTACTTATCGAGCACGTAGAGGAAGTTGCCGGACGTGTCCAGGGCGGCCCAGATCGGCTGCGTTCCCTGGCTCTGGAAGGTCTGCTGAAAGGTCAGGATGCCGTCGCCGCCGACCGCAAACTGTGCGATCGAGCTTGTGGTGTTGACCGGCAGGCCGGCGCTCATCGTGGTCGTGCCGGCGTTGACGACATAGATATAGCGTCCTCCGGGCTTGACCACCACCGACACGGGATTGACCCCGTTCGAGCTAAACGGCGAGTGGTTGATCACCGTCAGATTGCCCGTGTACTGGTCGATCTTGAAGCCGGAAATCTGGTTGTAGTACGTGCCGAGCACCCACATGTACCCGATGGTGCCGCCGCCGCAGGCCGTCATGCCAAGTCCAAGTGCCGCTGTTGCTACGAGGGCCGAAAGGATCCGGCCAATCTTGCTGAACGTCATGTGTATCGAATCCTCGCGCGCTCATAGTGAGGCGCTGTCTTGGCTATTTCTGAAGTTTAGGTCTTTGCCTCAGATAATTGTAGAAGGCTCAGAGACTTTACGCCACTTTACCTCAGAGCAATCGCAAGGGGACGGGTACTGCCGGGAGCGCTTTTTTGACGTTTGCGCTCAGCGAGGGGTAGCAGCGGTCCTGAAAAAAGACAAAACGTAATGGGCTAAGGCGAATCAGAACAGATCAAACCGGATAGGACAAGACCATTCTCTTGTTCTATCCGCCTTGATCCGTCTTGATCCGCCTTATCCCCGTTACGTTTTGTCTTGCGCTCTACCAGACCCGGCAGGAATTGGTCGGCATCATCGGCTGGCCGACCTTGCAGCCGAATGCCTTGCCGAACGCGTCGAAGTTCTGCACCGTGCCGTTCGTGCGCCACTGGCCGGCCGAGTGCGGGTCGGTCTTGGCCAGCACGCGCGCCGCCTGCTCGGTCTGGTTCTGGCACCAGACCTGGCCGAACGAGATGAAGAAGCGTTGGTCGGCCGTATAGCCGTCGCGCTTGCCATCCACATAGCCGGGCCCAACGCTGGAGCCGTCCAGGACCTCATGCAACGCCTGGTACGCGACGCGGATGCCGCCATTGTCGGCCGTATTTTCTCCCAGCGTCTGGCGCCCGTTCAGGTTCTGGCCCGGCGCCACCTCAAACCCGCTGTACTCATCCGCGACGCACTTGGTCCGCTCGTTGAACTTGGCCAGGTCCTCCGGCGTAAACCAGCTGTCGAGCGTCACGCCGTCGGCCTTGTACTTGACATTGCCTGTCGGTCCGTACTTTGAGCCCTGGTCGTCGAAGCCGTGCGTCATCTCATGCCCTATAACGACGCCGATGCCGCCGAAGTTGACCGCCGGGTCTTTGCTGTTGTCGAAAAACGGCGGCTGCAGGATGCCGGCGGGGAAGTTGATGTCGTTCATCGACGGGCTGTAGTAGGCGTTGACGGTGGGCGGCGTCATGCCCCACTCGGTCTCGTCCACGGGCGCGCCGAGCTTTCCGATGTTGCGCTTGCGCTCAAAAATCGCGTTGCGCGCGAGGTTGCCGGAGAGGTCGTCGCGCTTCACCGTAAGCGTCGAGTAGTCGCGCCAGGTGGCGGGATAGCCGATTTTATCGCGGAAGGCGGCGAGCTTCTTGCGCGCCTCAACCTTGGTCGCATCCGACATCCAGGGCAGCGTGTCGATGTCCTCGCCGAGCGCCTTTTCAAGCGCCGCAACGAGCTTTTCCATGTTGGCCTTGGCGTCGCCGGTAAAGTTCTGCTTGACCCAGTCCTGGCCCACGGCCTCACCCAGCGCGCCGTCGGTCAGGCGCGTGCAGCGCTTCCAACGGGGCTGCTGCTCCTTCGCGCCGTTCAGCGTGGCGGAGAAGAAGTTGAAGTTTTCGTTCACAAACGCCTGCGAGAGGTACGGCGCGGCGCGGTGCAGCGTCTGCCAGCGCAGGTAGGACTTCACGTCCGCGAGCGACTCCGTATCTAGCTCCGCGTTGACCGTCTTGACATAGCCGGGCGACGACACGTTGAGCGTGCCGGCCTTGCCTGCGACTCCGACGCCCGCCAGCAGCGCGGTCCAGTCGAAGTCCGGCGAGAGCTGCTGGACCTCGGCAATGGTCATCACGTGGTAGCGGTTCGCGGGGTCGCGCATGGCGACGCGATCCATTGATCCCTGCGCGAGCGCGGTCTCGATCTTCATCACCGCCGCGGCTTCCTTTGCCGCCTGTTCCGGCGTGTCGCCCAGCAAACCGAACATGGTGGTGACGTGCGTCAGGTACTGCGCGCGCAGCTTGACCGAGCGGTCATCGGTGCCGAGGTAGTAGTCGCGATCCGGCAGCGTCAGGCCGCCCTGTCCAGTCTGCAGGATCTGCTTGGACGAGTCCTTCTGGTCCTGGCCGACGCCGACGCCGATCAGAAAACCGGAGCCGTACTTCTCTTCAAACGTGGCATCGAGCTGCGCGACGTGCTTCGCATCGGGCATCGCGGCAATGGCGGCAAGCTGCGGCTCGATCGGTTTCGCGCCCAGCTTGTCGGCCAGATCGACGTTCATACAGGCGGCAAAGTAGTTGCCGTACTTGACCTGGAGCGGCGTCTTGGGCGCGTCGGCGGCGGCCTTCAGCTCCTGGTAGAGCAGGTACTGGTTCTTCTCGCCGAGCGTGTTGAAGCTGCCCCAGCGCGTCTCGGACGGCGGAATCGGGTTCAGTTTCTTCCAATTGCCGCAGGCGTACTGGTAGAAGTCGGTGCACGGGTCGGCGGTCTTGTCGATCGAGGTGAGATCGAACATGACGGGCGACTTGGGCGCGGAGGTGGGGCCGGCATCGGCGGGGGAGATGACGAAATCCTGGGCAAAAGCCGCGCCGGTCAGCAGGCCAGTGGAGAGGAGAAGGACGGAGGCGTAGTTCTGAATGCGCATAAAACTCCTGCAGGAATAGGATCGACGGATTCGCCCGGTGCACACTAGAGTACACCTATGCGGGGTGCGCGGCGGCCTGGATTCTGTATGCGGAGAAGACGCAGGAGTGCGGCGGGAAGTTTCAGCAGGTTACAAATATCGACTACGGCGTCAAGGGCGCCCACGATCAATTCGGCTTCGCCTCGGTGATCATGGGGCACCCTGGAGTTATGCCGCCTGGAGAAAGTCCGCGCGCAGGCGCTTGGAGCCGCCTTTTACGAAGTCCACGTGCACGATATCTTCGTGGATGTCGAGCACCTTGCCGGAGCCGAAGCTGGTGTGGCGCACCTCGTCCCCCTTGCGGAACGCGGCTTCGGACGCTGGGGCCTCACGATGATGCGTGGTCTGGTAGGAGCCGTGCATGGTCTCGATCACTTCCACCTCTTCGCGCTGCGTGGCTGCCGGCTCGGGCTCCGGCAGGGGCTCCGACTGTGGCGGTTTGCGGCCAAGCAGCTCCAGGTGCGGCTCCGGCATGCGCTGCGCGTGCTCGTGGGCACAGTTGTCGCAGCGCAGGCAGGGCTCGCCCTCGTGGTCGCCAAAGTAGGTGCGGATGATGCGGGTGCGGCAGTTGGGGGTCTCGGCGTAGTGCATCATCTCGGCAAGGTGCTGCTGGTCGCGCGCGGCACGGTCGACATAGGTCTGCAGCAGCGCGGCGAGCTGCTCGGGCGTGGCCTGCGCCTCGGGGTTGATCTCATAGCCGTCGGCCGTGCGGTGGATGAGGTTGGCCTCGCGCAGCAGGTTGAGGATAACCTGGGTGCGGCGCTTGCCGGGAGCTTTGCCGGGGGTGAGCTCCGCGCCCTCTTCCCCTTCAGCGACGATCGAGTCGACGAGGCTGTCGTTGCCCTCGTGATCGTGTTGCGCGGTCTGCGTGCGTAGGGACTGGTAGACGACTTCAAGCTCGGAGGGCTTGGGATAGCGGCCGCTCAGGAAGAAGCTCTGAATGCGCTTGTCTTCCAGGCGATAGAGCAGGACGGCATGGGCCAGGTCGCCATCGCGTCCGGCGCGGCCGGCCTCCTGGTAGTAGGTTTCGAGCGAGTCGGGAAACTCGAAATGGTAGACGAACCGGATGTCCGGCTTATCGATGCCGAGCCCGAAGGCCTTGGTCGCAATCATGACCTTGTGGTCCCCGCGCATAAAGGCGGACTGGACCTCGGTGCGGTCCTTCGCGGTCATCTTGCCGTGATAGTGTCCGACGGAGACGCCGTGGTCGCAGAGGAACTCGTACAGCTCATCGGCGGAACGGACACTGGCCGTGTAGATGATGCCGGTTCCCTGCTCGCGTTCAAGCATTTTGAGGATGCGCGCGAACTTGGCCGGGTTGTTGACCGTCGGGTGGACCGAAAAGAAGAGATTGGTACGGTCGGTGCCGGTGTTGATGCGTACGGCGTCCGGCGCATGCAGGGAGGCAAGAATCTCGTTCGCGACCTCCTCCGTCGCGGTCGCGGTCAGGGCGAGCACGGGCGGGTTGCCGAGCCGGGTACGCGCCTCGCCAATGGCTTGGAACGCCGGACGAAAGTCATGGCCCCACTGCACAATCGTGTGGGCCTCGTCGACGACGAGCAGCGAGATGCCGCCCGCGTCCTGCAGCTGCTGCAGAAAAGCTTCATCCTGCAGCCGCTCCGGCGTCACGTAGATGAGCTGCGCGATGTGCTCGGCGATCTGGTGCTCGGCCAGCAGCGCCTCCGCATGCTTCAGCGTGGAGTTCAGGTTTTCGGACGTGATCTCCGCGCGCTCGGCCTTGGCCTGCTGGTCCTGCATCAGCGCGATCAGCGGCGAGACGACCACCACCGGCTTCGGCAGGAAGCACGCCGGCAGCTGGTAGGTGAGCGATTTGCCCGCGCCGGTCGGCATCATGGCCAGGCAGTCCTGCCCGGCAAACACCGCGGTCAGCACTTCCTTCTGGCCGGGGCGAAAACGCTTGATGCCGAAGCGGTGCTGCGCTTCGTGGAGGATCTTCGGCCAGTCGATCGGCTCTGCCTTGCTTCTTTTTTCGCGGACGGACTTGCTCGCTGAACTTTTCGCCATGGGGTACGTACTTCCCTTCAAGCGCGGTTGGATGCGGCTCGCCCGGGCCGGGTTGACGGACGATGTTGAGCACGCGCAAACAGGACTGGCCCGCTTGTACGCTGCGGGTAGGGAGAAGGCCATGCAGAGCAGAATTCTGGGAACGACCATGCCGGTGCTCGAGGTCATGCTGCAGCCAGGCGAGACGATCCTGTCCGAGGCCGGCGAGCTGAGCTGGATGACGCAATCGATCCAGATGACGACGCACACGCAGATGGGCGGCGGCGGCGGGTTGCTCGGCATCCTCAAGCGCGTGGCCGGCGGCGGCACGCTGTTCATGACGGAGTACTCCGCCTACGGCATGCCGGGCGAGATCGCGTTCGCCACCAAAGTTCCGGGCCACATCCTGCCGATCGAGGTCGGCAGCGGGCAGGAGTACCTGATCCATCGCCACGGCTTTCTATGCGCAACCTCGCAGATCCAGCTCGGCGTCGGCTTCCAGCAGTCGCTCGGCGCGGGCATCTTCGGCGGCGACGGCTTTCTGCTCCAGAAGGTCGCCGGGCACGGCACGGCGTGGCTCGAGCTCTCAGGCGAGGTCATCGTCAAGGACCTGCGGCCGGGCGAGACGCTGCGCGTCCACCCCGGCCATGTGGGCGCGTTCACCGGCAGCGTGTCGTTCACGATCACGCGCGTGCCCGGCATCAAGAACATGATCTTCGGCGGCGACGGCCTGTTCCTTGCCGCGCTTACCGGGCCCGGACGTGTCTGGCTCCAGACCCTGCCCATCGCCAGGCTCGCCCAGCAGATCCAGGAGTACGCGCCCGGCCAGCGCTCCGTCGAACGCTCCGGCGCGGGCGTCGTCGGCGGCGTCGTAGGGTCGATCCTCGAAGGAATCAACCGCGGATAATTATTTTGATCCAGCAGTAATTTCTACGCGAAAGCGAGCATCAGAAACCGAGTACCCTCCTACGGGGCTAAACGGGGAATCTGGACACAGGAGCTTTACATGGAATCACACGGAATTATCGCCTGGATCATCATTGGAATCATCGCGGGCTGGCTTACCGGTAAGCTGATGAGCGGCGGCGGCTACGGAGCCATCATGGACATGGTCGTCGGGCTGATCGGCGCGCTGGTCGGCGGCTTCGTCATGTCGCACCTCTTCGGCGCGGCGGCAAGCGGCGGCTGGATCTACTCCATTATTGTCGCGGTCATCGGCGCGGTGCTGCTGACGTTCCTGCTGCGGCTGGTTACGAAGGGCTCGGTCAGCAAGATATGATCGGGCTGCTTGTTTGATGGCCAGGTGCGCTTTATAATTTGTCAGGCCAGCTTGACATCTTGTAAAGTGCACTTGCCGCTGCGAATTGCACTTTGAGACGCAAATTGATGCCGCAAGAGGCAGGGTTGCCGTTTGCTGAACGGCCACGTAGACTTGCGGGCATGATTCGTTTGCTGCGCGCTCTCCTTCCGGCTGTCGTTCTAGCACTGTGTGTGTCTTCTGCTTCCGCGCAGGACTGGGCGAAGACGATGCTCGACAAGAGCTCGCGTCACCATGAGTATGTGCCCGTCACCAACGGCGCGCGGACCATCACCACCTATGTTGCGTACCCGGAAGTGAAGGGTAAAGCGCCGGTCATCGTGCTGATCCACGAGATCTTTGGCGAAAGCGACTGGTTCAAGCTGCAGGCCGATGAACTCGCTGCCAAGGGCTATATCGTGGTCGCGCCGGACCTGCTGAGCGGTGTGGGGCCGAACGGCGGCGGGACCGACGCGCTCTCCGCCCAGGGCGGCCGCGACGCCGTAACCAAGGCCGTCATGGGCCTGCCGGCCGACCAGGTGATGAGCGACCTCGACGCAGTGGCCGACTACGGCAAGAAGCTGCCGAGCGCAAGCGGCAAGCTGTTCGTCGCGGGCTTCTGCTGGGGCGGCGGCAAGAGCTTCGCCTTCGCCACGCACCGCGCGGACCTGAGCGCGGCCTTCGTCTTCTACGGACCGCCTCCAACAACCGCCGACATGGCAAAGATCAACGCGCCCATCTACGGCTTTTACGGCGAAAATGACGCGCGCATCGGAGCCACAATTCCCCAGACAGTCATCGACATGAAAGCCGCCGGCAAGTTCTACGAGCCCGTCACCTACACCGGCGCGGGCCACGGCTTCATGCGCGGCGGACAGGACCCAGCCGGCACGCCCGCGGACAAAAAGGCGTTCGAGGACGGCTTCGCCCGCATGCTCAAGGAGCTGAAGGCAAACACAACAGCGAAGAAGATGGCGACGGCCACAAGGCCCCGTCACCCGGGAGCACGCAAGGCCGCTCCGGCGATGGACTGCTCGGAGATGCACGCGGGATTGATGTAACGTCAGACCGAAGGATAGAGGTCCGGCAAGCTGCCGGGCCTCTCCTGTTGTGCAAGGGAGTTGGTGGACCGCACGCCATGAAGCGTCCGCAAGGAGCAAACCTGTGCTACGTGCGCTCGGTTCTGTCCTCATGCTGAGGAGACCAGAGGGAACAGTAGCGAGCGTGGCAGGGTAAGCAGCATCGACGTGCACGACACAGTGAACTTGCCATCTCAGCCTCAAGAACATCTTCGAAATGACCCACGGCGTCGACGGCATCAAATGCAAGACGCGGCACCCGACCCTCGTCCCTACGTTGATACTCCACTCTTGCCCACGTAGATCAGATCTTCGCGCGCGACCTCGGCGACGGTTTCGAGGCAGCCGCGGCACTTGCGGTGACAACTTTCGGGGTTGCGTGAAGCGGCGTGGAGTGACTTCTTTTCAGCCGCAGACCGAGCTTGCCGAGGATGCGCCACAGATGCACAATGCTGACCCGCACGCCGTGTTCGGCGACCTTCCGCTAAAGCTCCACCAGAACGATGTCGGGTTGAGCCTCGACCAGCCGACGAATCAGCTCCGCATCGATCCGGCTCAGAGCGCGACGCTGTGGGGTGCGCTCAGCGGTGCCGCTCCGCCGTTGAGCCGCCGCGATCTTGCGCACAAAGCCGACGCTCACATCGAAGCGCACGGCCAGCGCCTGCATCGTGCCCTTGCCGGCCGCATACGCGGTCAACACCTTGCGTCGAAGATCATCGCTATACGCTTGAGCCATCCGCTAATGATGATATAAAGACAATCCTCTGCCAAGAATCAAGAGCTATAACCCGTGGTAAACCGATCTCATCGCGACCAATCTATCACCACAGCGGGTGGTGCGAAACGCTGGACCAATTACCCAAGGATTGCGTCTACCCAAAGCGGCTACACTTCAAGGTAAACGGGTCTAATCTCCCCCTCGTCCATCTCCTATGCCGATAGCGCTGGGGCTACCGCCCGCTACTTATACGGACAATGCCGGCAATCCGAGTTGCAGCAATATCCCCGTTTCTCGTGGTAAACCGCCGTGAAGACCATATACGGCCCATCGAAATAGTAGTCCTCCGCAGCAAGCTCCGCTGGTAGCTCCGCTACTTCCTCTTCCGGCACCCTCATTGAAACAGCTCCTGTAAGACCGGCTGCTGGATCGGCGGCAAAGCTGCTACCGCTGCCTTGTTTTCCTCGAGGCAATGACTGTTGTCCAGCATCACGATTCCGTTCCGAAACGGCACACTCCGCCCGGGCACCGCCGGCACCCGTGCACCCGGCACAACGATCCCTACAAGGTTCATCGGGTCTGCTCCCGCCACCACGATCTCCTGCTCGCAATGCGAGTGGCGCGCCTGCCGCAGCGACTCCACTGCCTCCGGCAGAGCGAACTGCTCGCCTCCAAATCCCGTCACAAAACGTCCTCCCCGAATCTCTCCCCGAGCCTCCAGCCGCCGTAGCACTCCCAATAACTCCCGCCACTTCGGCGCATTCGACTCCCGTTCCAGCAGGTCGCGGAACAGCACACCGTAGCGACAAAGCAGCATCCGCGCCGCCGATTCGTGCGCTGCGTCCTGCCGACGAGCGTGCGCAATCGCCTCTGCCTGGCGCTCGGCCGGCGTAGCTTTCGTCGCCGGAACGGGCCCGGCCTCCTCGCACAGCAGCGACCAGCGCCCCGCCGTAGTCCTGGCCGAAGCCCGTTTGCTCAGGCTCGCAGGGGACGCGGCAGCCGACTTCCGCCGCGGATCCATCATCCCGCGCAGCTGGTCGAACCCGTCCGCCGACGCCAGCCCGGCCGTCGCTAGCTCCCAGAGCGCGTGCTGAATCTGCGGTCGCGTCCAACCCAGGTGACGCTGCAGATCGTTTGAAAACGAAGCTCCCCTCTGCCGCAGATGCGCTCGCACCGCCAGCGCATCGGCGCTGAGCGCCTGCACCAGTTTCGCCTCATCGACGCTCTGGCAAGACAGCGCCGCCGGGAGCCAGTCCGCCGACTCACGAATGTAAAACGTAATCGGCGCAGCGTTGGTCGGGATCACTCGCCGCGGCGCGGTTCCCTCCCCTGCCGACCAGGCCGGATGCGGCGAGATCCGTCCCCAACCGACGGCGCCCGAAAGACAAAGCGCATCCAGCCACGCCGGGTCATAGTGCGCCACACGCGCCGGCAGCAGCGTTCGCTCCCACTCCACTGCCGGAGCCTCAAATCCCTCGAGCTGCGACAGCGCCTCAAGCAACCCATCCTCACCGGCCAGCTGCGTCTGCGGTGCCAGATGCTGCCACCCAAGCAGCCAGCGCATATACGTCGCCGGCGGTACCGCCTCCACCCGCTTGCGTAACGTACCCAGCGTCAGCCGATGGATCCGCTGCAAGATGCGCCGTTCGCACCACTCCGTCTCGAAGTCGTCCTTCGTGGCGGCCTGTTCGAACGCTCCCCGCAGTGCCAACCCCTGCATCTCCATCGCGAGCATCGCCTGCAGGATCGTGTTGGCACCCAGCCCAAGCATCCGCGCCGATGCGTTCGATGTCGTAGGCCCCAGGATCTGCAGCCATCCCTGCACAGCCTTCAGCACCGCCTCGGACGTCGGCGCGGGCGCCGGGCGCACCGGGTCCTCGACAGTAGGCAACGCGGCCAACTGAGTGGGTGCGCTACCCAGACCTTCCGCGAGCTCCCGCCGTTCCACTGCGACCCAGCACGGTTTTCCGCCCACATCCACGGTTGCCGCCCGCCCATTCCTGGTCAGCCGCTCATAAAACAGCGGCCAGTCCCGTGCCGCGTCCGTGTCCAGGAACTGCAGCGGCAGCACGACCAGCGAAAGCAGCAGATCGTGAAGCTCATGCTCGTCCCGCAGGTCCGGCCAAAGCTGTGCCCGCACCGTGTCGATCGCCGCCTGATCCAGCCGCCCCGCATCCTCCGCGACCGAGGCAGGCAAGCTCCCGCGCAGCGTCGTCGCACGCGCCCGCCGCTCCTCCGCGCCGGCTTCGTCCAGGTAGGCGTACGGCATGGCGTTCAGCAACTCATGCGCAAACACAGACGGATTCGGCGTATCCACGGCCAGGCAGCGGATGCTTCCGTCGTCGATGCCGCGCAGGATCTCGATCAGCCCTTCAAGGTCCATCGCTTCCTGCAGCACATCCTTCATCACCTCGCGCACCAGCGGGTGGTGCGGGATCTGAATGTCGCCCACGATCGTCTCGAAGCACGCCGCCGCCTGCGGAAAGACGTTCGCCATCAGGTCGTCGGAGCGTGTCCGCTGGATCTGCGGCGCGACCCGTTTACCCTTCTGCATCCGCAATAACTGCAGCGAGCGTCCAGCGGCCCAGCGCCAACGGTTCTTGAAGATCGGCGACGTAATCGAAGCCTGCTCGAGCAGATCCTTCGCCGTGTGCTCGGTCAAAAAGCGAAACACATCCGCCAGCGGAAAGCTGTGCTGCTCCGCCAGAGAGATGTTGATACCGTTATCGGTGGCCGCTGCTTGCAGCTCGAAGTTGAACCCCCGGCAGAATCGCTTGCGCAGCGCGAGCCCCCACGCCTTGTTCACCCGCCCGCCAAACGGCGCATGCAGAATCAGCTGCATGCCGCCGCCGTCGTCGAAAAACCGCTCCGCGATGATCGTTTTCTTGGACGGCACGGCCCCCAGCACCGCACGCCCCGCGACGATATACGCGATCAGCTGCAGCGCCCCCGAGCGGCACACACACGTCTCCGCCACCAGCCAGTCGATGCACGCCGCCACCTGCGCCTCCGCGGGATCGAGCGCCCGCGGCGACACCCCCGCCGTGCGCGCCGAGATCTCCTCCCGCAGCGCGCTCACGCCATCGCACAGCACCGCCGTCCGCTGCGGAGCCTCGCCCTCCCAGAACGGGATGCTCGGCGGCGCGCCATGCGCATCCTCCACCAGCACTCGTCCCGCGGACTCCACCTTCTGGATACGCCAGCTCGTATTGCCCAGCAAAACCACGTCCCCAGGCGACGAATCCACCGCAAAGTGCTCGTCCAGCGTAGCAATCTGCACGCCTTCCGGCTGTAGGATCACCGCAAACAGGCTCGTATCCGGGATGGCCCCACCATTCGCGATCGCCGTCATCCGGGCGCCGCGCCGCGCATGCAGCTCCCCGTGGACCTGGTCGCGCAGCAGGTACGCGCCATAGCGTCCGCGGCTCGAGGCGATCCCCTCATGCAGCAGCTGCAGCAGCTCCTCAAAGTGCTCGCGCGTCAGGTTGCGGTACGGA
The DNA here is from genome assembly GCA_964249685.1 of uncultured Acidobacteriaceae bacterium. Classification (GTDB taxonomy): domain Bacteria; phylum Acidobacteriota; class Terriglobia; order Terriglobales; family Acidobacteriaceae; genus Edaphobacter. The sequence continues at coordinate 4,306 of CAXUDC010000030.1, read as the reverse complement.
TACGCTCGCCGGCAGACCTCGAACAGGGTCGCCTCCGGCCAGGACTCCGCCCCGCACATCGCCACGATCTGCTGCATCAGCACGTCCGTCGGCTCCGGCGGGATCTCCAGCTTGTCCAGCTCTCCGGCCTTCATCTTGCGGATCAGCGCTGCCTGCTCCATCAGGTCGTCGCGCGTGGTCGCAAAAAACCTTCCCTTCGGAATCGCACCGCGCCAATGCCCCGCCCGCCCCACCCGCTGCATGGCGACGGCCACCGCGCGCGTCGTGTTGATCTGGCAGACCAGGTCGATATCCCCGATATCGATGCCCAGCTCCAGCGACGCCGTCGCGATCAGGATCTTGATCTCACCCGCCTTCAGCCGTTGCTCCGCGTCCAGGCGCAGCGCGCGCGACAGCGACCCATGGTGCGCCGCCACGTGCTCGATCCCGAGCCGCTCCGAAAGCTCAAATGCAATCTTTTCCACCAGCCGCCGCGTGTTGACGAACACCAGCGTGCTCCGGTGATGCTCCGTCATCGCCGCCAACTTGTCGAAAATCTCCGTCCACATCGCGGTCGAGGCGATCGATCCCAGCTCATCGGACGGGATCTCGATGCCCAGATCCAGATGCCGCCGCTGCCCCACCTGCACGATCGTCGCCGGCCGCCGCGCCGGATCGATGCCGGTCAAAAACTCCGCCACCAGCTCGATCGGGTTCTGCGTCGCCGAAAGCCCGATCCGCTGCGGCCCTGTACTCAGCCCCGTGAGCATCGCCCCCGGCGCCAGCCGGTTCTCGCCCCGCACCAGCGCCTCCAGCCGCTCCAGCGACAGCGCCAGGTGGGCACCGCGTTTGTCATCCGCGATCGCATGGATCTCATCCACGATCACCGTGCGCACCCGCCGCAGGTTCTCCCGGCTCTTTCCCGCGGTTAACAAGAGATAGAGCGACTCCGGTGTCGTCACCAGGATGTGCGGCGGGTTCCGCAGCATCGCCGCCCGGTCCTTGGTCGGCGTGTCCCCTGTCCTGACGCCTGTGCGAATCTCCGTGGAAAAGTAACCCCGCTCGAGCGCAAGCTGCTGAATCTCGCGCAGCGGCTGGTCCAGATTCTTCTGCACATCGTTCGAAAGCGCCTTCAGCGGCGAGACGTAGACCACCTCCGTACACGGCTGCAGCGAGCCATCGAGCGCCTTGCGCAGCAAGTGGTCGATGCACACGAGGAACGCCGCCAGCGTCTTTCCCGAACCCGTCGGCGCTGAAATCAAAGTAGTTTCGCCCGCCAGGATCGCCGGCCAGCCCGCCTCCTGCGGCTCCGTGGCCGTGCCGAAGCGGCCCACAAACCACTCCTGCACGATGGGGTGAGCCCATGCGAGCGAGGCGATCCGGCCGGATTGCACAGCTTCAGCGGCGAGCATGCAGCAATACTACCTTGTTCGCCGCCTCTTCGCCTACATATTTCCTGTGCCAATATCCATCGAGCGCGCCGTCGGATCGTCGGCATTCAGATACTGCTCGATCACCCGGTCGAGCGAGCCCTGCGCGGCGAGCAGAAAGTCGATCGCATCCCGTCCGGCACCGTCGCCGCCACGGTGCGGCGTCACCCAGTGCGCCTCCCGCAACACTTGCGGACGCGCGTTCGCGGTCGCAATCGCCAGCCCGCAGATGCGCAACACGGGCAGGTCCACGATGTCGTCGCCCACGTAGCACATCTCGTCCATCGTAATGCCCGCAGCCTTCGCGATTTCTTCCGCGGCTGCGCGCTTGTGCGCCTGGCCCTGGTAAACGAACTCCAGCTTCAGGTCGCGCGCACGCGTAGCCACCGTCGCCGACTGGCGTTTCGTGATGATCCCCGTGCGGATCCCGCCCAGCCGCGCCAGCGAGATTCCCAACCCGTCATGCGCGCTAAACGGTTTCGTTTCAGCAGCCGTGCCATCCAGCTTGGGGATAAAGGTCAGGCTGCCATCGGTCAGCACGCCGTCGACGTCGAAGATCAATACCTTGATATTGCGTGCACGCGCTTCCGCATCGGCCAGGGAGATCATGGCTCCATCATAGCCGACCGGCCACAAAATGTTCCCTTTTTGATTCCTCCACGCTCCCGAAAGGCCGTGCGAGGCGTCTATCCTGTTGGCAGGGGTGGTCATGGTCGGAGTCGTCGTTGCGATCGGATTCGTTGGGATGGTGCTCGCTCCCTGCGGGATCGCCCTGTACAGCAAGCTCGGCAGCTCGTCCGAAGACCGTGCCGAGCAGCAGGCAGCACCGCCCGCTTCCTTCAAGATCCTCGCAGAGCCCGCGCTTGAGCTTCCCACACCGCAAAACGAACTCAGTACCATCCCGCAAGCGGTCCTGCAGCGTCCGGTTCCGCTGGCCGCAGTAGCCGCTGCACAACGTGCAGCGCCCGCCCCGATTCCTGTTCCGTCCCTGCGTCAAGTGGCCGAACTGGCGGCGCGTGAGGCGATCCTGGCCCAGGCTGCCGCCGCCCAGGCCCGGGCAGAGGCGTTGCAGCAGGCCTCGCGCGCCGCATCCAGGCGAGCCGCGGCCGCGCAAAAGCTGGCCGCCGCGGCCGAGTCGGAGCTCGTCCGGGCCTCCCAGGCTGTGCTCCAGGCCCAGGCCTCGAAGGCAAAAGCCAAAGAGGCGCAGAACCCGGCGGGGGATAGCGACTATCTGCCGCCCGATCACCCGTCGCTCGACTTTCCCCGCTCGCGCGTGCCGTCGCGCAGGGTGGCCTGAGGCTGAAGCTTCCGTGGGGAGAGTGCCACTCCAAACCGCAAATTCCTCTGCTGCGCTACGGAATGACAACAAAAAGAGGCATTTGCATTTTGTTGTCATCCCGTAGGGATCTGCGTTTCGACCGCTGCTGTACTTCCCTTGAGCCCAATCATCACTACGGTGGCACCACCTTCCGCACCCGTTTATTCCCCGTGTCCGCAATATACAAATTCCCCGCAGCATCGATCGCAAGCCCTCGCGGATTGTCGAACAGGGCTCCGACCGCGTTTTCTCCATCTCCGGCAAAGCCGACGTTGGTCTCGAGCATGCCATTCACCTGGCCGCCGCTGGACGCTGGCAGCGGGCCCGCACCGTCACCATCACGCCGTCCGTCATAATCTTGCGGATGCTCGCCCGTCGTAAAGTAGAGGTTGCCGACCGCATCGAAGACCATGCCCGTCACTGTCGCGGGCAGGATCACCGCGCTCGCCAGCCCGCCATTGCCGTAGACAGGCGGGTTGGAGTTGACCGTCGCATCGTAGGTCAGGACCGTCAGGTTGGCGCTGCCGACCTGGTAGATCGACCCTGAGTTCGCAAAGGTCAGCGCCCCGACGGGCAACCTCGCGGATGACGTTTGCGCCGGGACTAGCAATATAAAGGTTGCCCCTGCGCATCGAGCGCGAGGCCGGTCGAGCCGAAAAGCGTCGCATCGGTCGCGTTGCCGCGTCACCCGAGTTCATCCCGTCGCCTGTGCCCCCGATCCGGTAGATGGTGCTCGCGGGCGTGATCTCCCGGACGACCCCAGCGGAGGGTCCGAGACGAAGACGTTGCCGGAGCGATCAGCGGCGACCCCGACAGGGTAGAGGAAAGACGCGTTCACCGCCGAGCCTCCGCTTGCACCCGGCGTGATCGGCATCTGGAGGCGTAAATATGTGCAGTCCTTCGCTCCACATTGCGGAGCGTCAAATCTGGATGTTAACGGTCCCTTATAGAGAACTTGATCGTTTGTCTCGATGGGATAGCCGGGGAAACCAACTCCCCACATCTGATCGCCAATCCGGGCAGAAGCTGACTTCGCCAGCTTGAATGTGCAATTACTTTCTTGGCTGGGTGTCAGCCGAGCTAAATCATAGGTTTCAGCTAAAGCTACGTCTTTGGGAGCGCCGGCCCAAGTTGCTCTACGTTTTTCGCCCTTGTAGTTTGTCAGAACGATTTGAGAGACGGGCCCGGCTATTGTATGTGCAGCCGTTATCACTTTCCCTCCCTCAAGGTAAAAACCTGTTCCTGACTCGATACCGTGTCCAGACGTGTCGATCATTTCAATCAGCACGACAGAGCACTGCCAGCGTTGGTAACGATCAGCTAGATATGTTGGCCGTGGCAAGGAAGCAACGAAATTGCTCCACAAAGTACCAACGATGCTATCTTTAAAATCCATCGACTGTTCATTCAGTATCTCCTTGACCCCGCAAAATTGTTTCAGCTGCAGCCGCTGGTGTTGCCGCAGGACATGCAGCGGTAGCAGGAGCCTGAGCGGGTCATGATGGCTCCGCAGGTGGCGCAGGAGGGGCTGTCGCCCATGTCGTAGAGGTCCTTCATGGCGTCGGCGGCGTGGTAGATG
>CAXUDC010000029.1:0-25966 GCA_964249685.1 uncultured Acidobacteriaceae bacterium | reverse complement strand
GTGCTGCTGTTTGCGGACCCGCGCTCGCCCTACACGGTCGCGTTGCCGGCCCCTGCGCCGCTGCCCGAGCGAGCCGCGGTGGAGGCCGCCGCCGCGCAGTTGAACCCCGAGCTCGCCAGCGCCACCGCCTCCCTGCGCGCGGCCAGCCTGGGCGTGACCGCAGCGCGCACGGCCTATCTGCCCGACCTGGTTTTGAATTACACCTACGGGATCGACGCGACGCAGTTCGCCGTCAACAACCCGGACGGCTCGCGCAACCTGGGCTACTCCGCCTCCGCCACGCTGGACGTGCCGGTCTTTGATTGGTTCGCGACCGCGAACCGGATCAAGCAGGCGCGGATCCTGCGCGAGGTCGCCCAGGTGACGCTCAGCGCCACAGAGCGCCGCCTGATCGCCAGCCTGGAGAGCATCTACAACGAGCTCCGCGTCGCGCACGAGCAGCTCGACTCGCTCCAGACCAGCACCGAGACAGCGCGCGAGAGCCTGCGCCTGACCCGGCTGCGCTACAGCAGCGGCGAAGCGACCGTGCTCGAGGTCGTCGACGCCCAGAACACGCTCACGACCGCCGAGCTTGCCGGCCAGGACGGTACCGTGCGCTACCAGCTCGCGCTCGCCAACCTGCAAACCTTGACGGGGACCCTCCAGTGACGAATCGAATCAGCCCCCTGCTCGCCTTGTCCCTGCTGCTGCTTGCGCCGCTCGCAGGCTGCAAAAAGAAGGCCGCGGACGACGCCGAGAAACCCACCGTCACGGTCCAGGCCGAGAAGCCCACGATGGGCACCGTGACCGAAGTGATCACCGCCGATGCCGTGCTCGCACCGATCGCGGAGGCGGCGATCCTGCCCCGGATCACAGCGCCGGTGACGAAGTTTTACGTTCAGCGCGGCGCGCGGGTCAAGGCCGGGCAGCTGCTGGCGACGCTCGAAAACAAGGACCTGGCCGCGGCCGCGACCGACAGCGCCGGCTCCTACGAGGCCGCGCGGGGCGCTTATAGCGTGGCCATGGGCGGCACGGTGCCGGAGGAGCAGACCAGGGCCCGGCTGGAGGTCGCGCAGGCCAGGTCCACGCTCGATCTGGACCAGGCGATCCTGAAATCGCGTCAGCAGCTCCTCGCCCAGGGCGCCATCCCCGGGCGCGATGTCGACACGTCGCAGGCCACGGTCGTGCAGGCGCAGTCCGCGTACGACATTGCGCAGCAGCACTACGACGCCGTGCTGAAGACCGGCACCGCCGGCGCGGCCAGCCAGGCGAATGGCCAGCTTGCCTCCGCGAAGGGCAAGCTGCTCGGCGCTGAAGCCCAGCTGGGCTACACCAGCATCCGCTCGCCCATCGCCGGCGTGGTCACGGACCGGCCTTTGTTCGCCGGCGAGACCGCGTCTTCGACGACGCCGCTGATCACGGTCATGGACACCTCGTTCCTGCTCGCCAAGCTGCATCTCGCGCAGGCCCAGGCGCAGACGCTCGCGGCCGGCAACGACGCTACGCTCACGGTGCCCGGGCTGGACGCGCCTGTCTCCGCGAAGGTCTCGCTGGTCAGCCCGGCGCTCGATCCCGGCAGCACCACGGTCGAGGTCTGGCTGAAGGCGGCGAACCCCGGCGGCAGGCTCAAGGCCGGCTCCGCGGTCCACGCAACCATCCAGGGCCGCACGCTGCACAACGCCATGCTGGTTCCCACCCAGGCCATCCAGCGCTCGGCCGACAGCGGCGGCACCGTTGTAATGGTGATCCAGCCGGACGGTACGGCCAGGAAACGCAACGTCACCACGGGCGTCGAAAGCAAGGAAGACACCCAGATCCTGACCGGTCTGCAGGCCGGCGACCTGGTCATTACCGGCAACGGCTACGGCCTGGACGATGGCACGAAGGTGAAGATCGGACCCGCGGAAAAGAAGGAGGACGACGCCAAATCCGACGCCGCCGACACTAAATCCGACAGCCCGGAAGGCGGCAAGCCATGACGCCCGATCGCGCCACCGAACCCGCGGCGGAAGACGCCGGCTTCTGGCTCGCGAGCCTGTCCAAGCCCGTTTATTTCTTCCTCTTCGTGCTCACGCTCGCGGGGATTTACGCCGCGTTCCAGGTGCCGATCGCGGTCTTTCCCGACACCAACTTTCCTCGCGTCGTCATCGGCGTCGACAACGGCGTCATGCCGGTCGAGCAGATGCAGGTGACGATCACCAAGCCGATCGAAGACGCGATCAACTCGGTGCCCGGCCTGGTCACCGTGCGCAGCACCACCAGCCGCGGCTCGGCGGAGATCAGCCTCTTCTTCAACTGGAACGTGGACATGTTCCAGACGCTGCAGCTCACCGATTCCGCGCTCGCCAAGGTGCAGTCCAGCATTCCGTCGACCGCGAAGATCACCACCAACCGCCTCACCTTCGCGACCTTCCCCATCCTCGGCTACGCGCTCACGGCGGACGATCGCGGTGCGGCCACGATCTCGCAGACCGCCCTCTGGTCGCTCGCCACCTACGACCTCAAACCGCAGATCAACCGCGTCGCCGGCGTCGCGACCGTCGTCGTCCAGGGCGGCAAAATTCCTGAGTTTCACCTCACGCCCGACCCCGCGCGGCTGCAGGCCGCGGGCGTCACGCTGGCCGATCTCGTCAGCGCCGTGCAGACCTCGAACATCATCGATTCGCCCGGACTCTACGAGGCCGATCACCAGCTTATCCTCGGGCTCGTAGGCGCGCAGGCGCAGGACGCCGCCACGCTCGGCAACCTGGTCGTCAAAACGACCGCGGGGGGTGTTCCTGTGCGCGTCGCGGACGTGGCCGCGGTCGGGCCCGGCGTCCTGCCCGTCTTTACGTCAGTCGATGCGAACGGCAAGCCCGCCGTGCTGATCAACATCACGCGTCAGCCTTCCAGCAACACCGTCACGGTCGCCAATAGAGTGGTCGCGCAGGTGCAAACGCTCAAGTCGATCCTCCCGCCGGGCGTCCACCTCACGCCGTTCTACGACCAGTCGGAACTCGTCCGCGAGTCCATCGCCAGCGTCCGCGACGCCATCCTGATCGGCCTCGTGCTGGCCTGCCTGATCCTGTTTCTCTTCCTGCGCGACTGGAGCTCGGCGCTCGTCGCCGGCCTCGTCATCCCGGTCACGGTGGCCGTCACCATCCTGTTCCTGTGGGTCATCGGCCAGAGCTTCAACCTGATGACGCTCGGCGGGCTCGCCGCGGCCATCGGCCTCGTCATCGACGACGCGATCGTGGTCGTCGAAAACATCGTCGTGCATCGCGACGCCGGCCAGAGCCGCACGCAGGCCGTGCGCCTGGCGCTTGCCGAAATCACCGTGCCGCTCATCGGCTCGACCATTACACCGGTCGTCGTCTTCCTGCCGCTCATCGCCGTCACCGGCGTTACCGGCAGCTTCTTCCGCGCGCTCGCCACGACCATGACCGCAGCGCTGTTGACATCGCTTGGCCTGGCCCTGACCTTTACGCCCGCGCTGTCGCTCTCGCTGCTGCGCAACGGCAAGGCTGCCCAGGCGCACGAGCAGAATGGTCCGGTGATGCATCGCGTGCTCGCGGCCCACGGCAAGGCGCTGCACTGGGCCGTCGGCCGGCCCTGGGCGCTGGCGGCGCTGGCGCTGGTGCTGCTGGTCTCGGCCTGGTTTACCTACGGCGCGCTCGGCACCAACCTGCTGCCCGCCATGGACGAAGGCGCCTTTATCCTCGACACCACCTTTCCGGCCGGCAGCTCGCTGGCCGCCAGCCAGGCCATGATCGACAAGGTGGAGGAGATCCTGCGCGACACCCCGGAGGTCAGCATCACCTCTCGCCGCACCGGCCTGCAGCTCGGCCTGGCCGCGGTCACGGAGTCCAACTACGGCGACCTCACCGTGCGCCTGAAGAGCAAGCGCAGCCGCTCCGTCCAGCAGGTGATCGACGACGTCCGCGCCCGCGTCAAGGAGCAGGTTCCGCAGCTCGACGCCGAGTACACGCAGGTTCTCGAAGACAACATCAACGACCTCTCGAACTCGCCCGAGCCCATCCAGATCAAGCTCTTTTCGAGCAACGTCGCGCTCCTCCACGAGCTCGGCCCCAGGGTCCAGGCCGCCATCTCCGCCCTCCCCGGCATCGTCGACACGCAGAACGGCGTCGACAACACGCTCAGCGGCCCCGCCACCATGTTCCAGGTCGACCCCGTCGTCGCCAGCCGGCTCGGCTTCACGCCCCGAGAGGTTGCCGAAGACGCGACCTCGCTGCTCGACGGGCTGCCGGCGGCCGAGCCGATGATCGTCGACGGGCGTCCCTACACGGTGCGCGTGCGCCTGGACGACGCGCACCGCGCCTCGCTCGACGCGATCCGGAACACGGTGTTCAACTCCGCCAGCGGCCATACGGCCACGCTTGGCGCGCTGGCGGCGATCACGGAGCTGCCGCCGCAGAACGAGATTCGCAGCGAAAACCTGCAGCAGGTCGTGCTCGTCAGCGGCCGGCTGGAGGGCTCCGACCTGGGCGGGGCCATGACGAAGGTCAAAGCCGCCGTCGCGCAACTGAACCTGCCGGCCGCGGTCCACGTGGAGTACGGCGGCACCTACGCCGAGCAGCAAAAATCCTTCCACGATCTCGCCCAGGTGCTCGTGCTCGCGCTCGCGCTCGTCTTCGGCGTGCTGCTGACGGAGTTCCGCAATTTTGCCGCGCCCATCGCGATTCTGACCAGCTCCATTCTGTCCATGGCCGGCGTGCTCTTCGCGCTCTTCATCACCCATACGGACTTCAACGTGGCCAGCTTCATGGGCCTGATCATGGTGATCGGCATCGTGGCTAAGAACGGCATCCTGCTGCTTGACGCGGATGAACGCGCCCGGGCAGACGGAGCCGGCGCGCTCGACGCGATGCTGCACGCGGCGCAGCGCAGGCTGAGGCCGATCGTGATGACGGCCATCGCCGCCATGTGCGGCATGCTGCCGCTCGCCTTCGCCTTCGGCGCCGGCTCGCAGATGCTGCAGCCGCTGGCGATCGCGGTCATCGGCGGGCTGATCGTGTCGCTGGTGCTGAGCCTGATCGTCACCCCGGCGCTCTACTACCAGCTCAGCCCGCACGACGAAAAGCAGATCCCTGCGGGATGAAAAACTAAGGGACGTGCTAATTCTATTTTGGGTGACGGCGCTCTTGTTTCATCCCGAAGGGATCTGCTTCTGTCCCGGTACCGGTTAGAATCAAGCCGAAGAAGTTCCGTTTCTTGCATTTCAAAACGCGATTCTGCGCACTCGTGGCAGAAAAAGCGACAAGTATGCTTTACAAAATGTCAGCTTCACTTTACAAAATGTCAAGCATACCTTACGCCGTGTCACTCTCCCGAAAGGCTCTCATGACCGCCCGTCTCACGCTCGCTTCCCTGCTCTTCCTCGCTGCCGCTCCGCTGCTCGCGCAGACCGCGGTCGACAAGAACTTCGACCGCGACCCGAAGCAGCCGATCGACCAGGCCTACTCGGACAAGATCAAGCAGTACACGACCGAGCCGCGCTTTCTGTCGCCGCTGGTGAGCACCCTGCCGGCGTCCGCGACCGTGCCGACGCCGGCGAAGGTGCTGGGCGACGTGGCCGGCGCGCCCGACATGCTGCCCTACGCGGAGGACGTGTACAAGTACTTCCGCGAGCTCGAAAAGGCCAGCCCGCGCGTAAGAGTGATGTCGATCGGCAGGTCTGAAGAGGGTCGCGAGATGATTGCCGCCACGATTGCGGATCCAGAGCTGCTGAAGGCGCGCGCGGAGAACGATGCGCGGCTGGCAAAGCTGGCGGACCCGCGCACCATCGGGCTCGACGACCGGCAGGCGCAACCGCTGATCGACCAGTCCTTTCCCGTCTACTACATCACGGGCACCATCCACTCGACCGAGACGGGCGCGCCGACCGCGCTGATGGAGCTTGCGTACCGGCTGGCGGTGGATGACTCGCCGTACATCCGGTACATCCGCTCGCACATGATTGTGATGATTACGCCGGTGGTCGAGGTCGACGGGCGCGACCGCATGGTCGACCTCTACAAGTGGCACAAGGCGCACCCCGGGCAGGACTGGCCGCGGCTCACCTACTGGGGCCACTACGTCGCGCACGACAACAACCGCGACGCGATGGGCATGACGCTGAACCTGACGCGCAACATCCTGGACACCTACCTGGCCAACCATGCGCAGGTGCTGCACGACCTGCACGAGTCCGTGCCGTTCCTGTACGACAACACGGTAGGCGACGGGCCGTACAACGCGTGGATCGACCCCACGCTGGCCGACGAGTGGGCGGAGCTCGGCTGGAACAACGTCGCGCAGATGCAGAGCCTGGGCATGCCGGGCGTGTTTACGCACGGCGACTTCGACACGTGGAGCCCGGGGTATCTGATGTTCCTCGCCGGCATGCACAACGGCATCTCGCGCCTGTATGAGACATTCGGCAACGGCGGCGCGGACACGCTGAAGCGCATTTTGAAGCCGGAGGAGTACTCGCGGACCTGGTACCGGCAGAACCCGCCGCCGCCGACGGTGATCTGGTCGCAGCGCGACAACAACAACTATGAGCAGAGCGCGCTGCTGACGACGCTTTCGTACTTCTCGCACCACACGCACCACTTTCTGGAGAACTACTACCTGAAGAGCAAGCGCTCGGTGGAGAAGCCGACGCTCGAAGGCCCGGTCGCATACGTGCTGCCCGCAAACCCGGACGAGCTGCAGCGCCAGCTCCAGCTGCTGAGCGTGCTCAAGCTGCAGCATGTTGAGATCCAGCAGCTTACCGACGCGGTCTCTACCTCCATCCCTTCGGCCAAGAAAGGCACGCCCGCGACTCCGCTCGCGCTGCCTGCCGGGAGCTATATCGTGCGGCTCGACCAGCCGTATTCGCGGGTGGCCGATGCGCTGCTCGACAAGCAGTACTGGGCTCCGGACGACCCGCAGAAGCACCCCTATGACGACACCGGTTGGAGCTACAGCGAGCTGTTCAACGTGAAGGTCGCGCGGCTTGCGGACGCGGCCATCCTGCAGGCGAAGATGACGCCGGTGACGGAGCTGACCGGCATCGGCGGCAAGCTGAGCGGGACGGGGTCGGTGTATGCGATTGCGAATACCGGGCAGACGTCGCTGCTGGCGCTGCTGTACCAGTTGAAGTCCGGGCACGTGGAGGCGGCCGACGCCGCGTTCGACGCGGAGGGCAAGCACTTCGGCGCGGGATCGCTGCTGGTGACGAAGGTGGACGATGCGGCGTTGACGCCGGTGCTCGGCAAACTGTCGCTCGATGCGGTTAGGCTCGATGCAGCACCGACGGTGGCCACGCATGCAGTGACCGCCCCGCGGATCGCGTTCATGCATTCGTGGCTTTCGACCCAGACCGAGGGCTGGTGGCGCGAGGCGTTCGACCGGCTCGGCATTCCGTACGCGTATCTCAGCACGCAGACGGCTGCGGGCGACGCCAACCTGCGCGCGAAGTATGACGTGATCGTGTTTGCTCCGGTGGGCCGAGCTTCCTCGCAGGAGATTGTGGACGGCCTGCCGATGTGGGGCAATGCGCTGCCGTGGCAGAAGACGGCGCTGACGCCGAACCTGGGCTCGCTGGACCAGACGGTGGACCAGCGGCCAGGGCTGGGGTATGCAGGCGTCGGACACCTGAAGAGCTTCGTCGAAGGCGGCGGACTGTTGATCACGTGTGAGGACACGGCGCAGTTTGCGATCGACGCGGGGCTTGCACCGGGCGTGAGCGTTGCGCCCAAGGGCGATGCGCGCGTGGTGGGCAGCGTGCTGAACAGTTCGTTTGTGGCCAAGGCGAGCCCGCTGGCGTATGGCTACGGCGCGACGCTGCCGATCATGAGCGCGAACGGCATGGTCTTCAACGTCAGCAATACGACGGCGCGCGACGGCGGCCGCGTCCTGATGGACCCGTACGAGCATCGGCCGACCGGACGCGGGGGGCCGGACGAGCAGGACATTCCGCAGGGACGGCTGTACGTCGCCGCCGACATCCCGGAGAAGCAGAAGGCGTGGGAGCCGAAGCCGATCAACGAAGATCAGGCGCGCAACAATCCGCAGGTGATCCCGGAGCGGTACCGGCCGCAGGTGATTCTGCGGCTTGGAGAGGCGAAGGATCTGCTGCTGTCCGGGCTGCTGGACAAGCCGGGCCCGATTGCGGAGCATGCGGTGGTGGTGGAGGCTTCGATGGGGACGGGGCATGTGCTGCTGTTTGGGAATAATCCGGTATATCGGGGGGAGACGATCGGGAGCTATAACCTGGTGTTCAATGCGATTCTTTACCATGACCGGCTGGAGCGGCCGGGGGTGGTGGTCGAGGGGTTGGAGTAGACGGCGGGCTAGTGCCGAGGGCCTATGGTGTCGCGGGGGGTCTAGTGCTTCCGCTGGCTCGGTGGGAACTGCCTAGCCTCTTGCGTCCGTGATCGGTGCGCCGGTTACGCTTTCGACCTGCTCCAGTGTTACCTCTGGGGCGATCTCCTTGAGCTCGAAGCCATGGGGGGTTACGTCCAGCACGCACAGGTCGGTGATGACGCGGTCGACGACTGCCTTTCCGGTGAGCGGGAGAGAGCAGGTTCGCAGCAGCTTGGCGACGCCGCCGGGGGCGCAATGGTCCATCAGGACCACGACCCTGCGTACGCCCGAGACGAGATCCATGGCGCCTCCCATGCCCTTGACGCGCTTGCCAGGGATGACCCAGTTGGCGAGGTCGCCGTTTTCGGCTACCTGCATGGCACCGAGGATGGCGAGGTCGACGTGGCCGCCGCGGATCATGGCGAAGGACTCGAAGCTGGAGAAGGTGGACGCCCCGTCGAGGAGGGTCACGGTCTCCTTGCCGGCGTTGATGAGGTCTGCGTCGACGTCGGCCTCAGTGGGGTAGGGGCCGAGGCCGAGGATGCCGTTTTCCGATTGCAGCGTGACGCGGACGCCTGCCGGGATGTAGTTGGAGACCAGGGTCGGCATGCCGATGCCGAGATTGACATAGAAACCGTCCTGAAGTTCCTGGGCCGCACGCTGCGCCATCTGCTTTCTCGTCCACGCCATTTAGTGCGCTCCCCTTGTCGTGATGCGTTCAATGCGTTTTCCCGGCTCCGGGTTATGGACGAGCCGCTGCACGTAGATGCCGGGCGTATGCACCTGGTCGGGTGGGATCTCTCCGGCCTCGACCAGCAGCTCGACTTCCGCGATCGTGATCCTGCCGCTCATGGCCGCGCCCGGGTTGAAGTTCTGCGCGCTATAGCGGTAGACAAGATTTCCGTGCATGTCGCCTTTCCAGGCCTTGACCAGGGCTATGTCCGCACGGATGCCACGCTCGAGGATGTAGGTTTCTCCGTCAAAATCCTTGTGCTCCTTACCTTCAGCGACGACCGTGCCGACGCCGGTGCGGGTGTAGAAGCCGGGAATGCCGGCGCCGCCGGCGCGCATCCGTTCGGCCAGCGTGCCCTGCGGAGAGAACTCCACCTCGAGCTCGCCTGCGAGATATTGCCGTTCGAACTCGCCGTTTTCCCCGACATAGCTGGAGATCATCTTGGCAATCTGCCGGGTTGCAAGCAGCCGGCCGAGTCCGACGTTGTCGATGCCGCAGTTGTTGCTCGCGACCGTGAGGGCGCGGGCGCCGGTCCGCTCGACGGCTTCAATGAGCGCTTCGGGGACTCCGCAAAGCCCGAAGCCGCCGACCGCGAGGCACATGCCATCCTTCACCAATCCCTCCAGCGCTCGATCGGCGCTGGGCCAGAGCTTGTTCACGTACCCTCCAGTAACAGTTGCGGGCGATGTTGGCCACGCGTTGCGTTGCATGCATGTGTTCAGGAGTACCATACACGGTGAGGTTGAGGGGTGGAAAGTGGGGCGTTTCGTTGTGGCCGCAAAGAGACCATACCTCAGGGGCTAAAGCCCAATTTTGTGGCTCAATTAGATGTCCGGGCTGAAGCCGGGACCTATGTCAGATCCTGTTGGTGCTGCGGAGGATGCGCCTGACTTTCTTGGGGGAGATGCTGAGGTTTTTGGCGACGAGCGAGATATTTCTGCCGCTGCGCAGCCAGATTTTGGGGATCACGAGCTCGGCGAACTCCTCCTGGACCTGCTGAAACGTCTTGTCGCCGACCTGTCCGTCGCACCACGCGCGCAAGGTTGCGTCGACGTGCGTGGCTCCGGCGAGCGTGGCCTTCAATCCGCCGAGTTGCTTGTAGAGGTGGTCGCGGTCGTCGTGGGTGAGCAGCGCGGCGGCCTTGGCGGCGTAGTCCTTGGCGAGGTCCCAGTCCTGAAAGAAGTCGGAGGCGGCGACCAGTCCGCGGGTGAGATAGGCCTCGCAGAGCAGACGCTTGTTCTGGGTGTGGTGGGCGAGCCTCATGGCGGTTTCGGCGGCGTCAACCGCAGCGTGGGCGTGCAGGCCGATGTTGGGCTCGTCGCCAAGCTGCTCTTCAGACCGGGCCAGTTCGACGGCGGACTGCACGGCCTTGGCGCGCGCCATGAGGATCTGGTCTCCCTTGTCTTCGGCGAGGTCGAAGGCGCGCTGCGCCTCGGTGGCGGCCTGGTCGATGTCTCCGCATTCAAGGTGAATATGCGCCGCGTTGACCAGGACGGAGCCGGTTCCGCTCTGGTGCTGGTGCAGCGCGTAGATGCGGCCGGCCTGCTCGAGCAGACCGAGCGCGTCGCGGCTCAGGCGCAGCGAGCGTGCGTGGACCTGGCCGCTGGCCTGGCCGTCGCGTGGCTGCAGTTCGAGCGCTGTGAGGCGTTTGACGTAGGCGGCGTTGACGAGCGCGCGCGCCATGTTGGGGTGCTCGGGGCAGCCGATCTGGTAGAGCTTCATGGCGGCTTCGAAGTGGCGCAGGGCGCCGGCATAGTCGCCGGACCGGCGCACGAAGCGCCCACGGGCGGACTCGATGTTGCCGAGCGAAAGGGAGTGGCCGGTGGTGAGCAGCTCGACCTCGGCTTCGGTGAGCAGGTCGAGCGCGTGCTGCCGCTTGCCGCTCTGGAAGGCGAGCCAGCTCTCGTGAATCTTGGTGACGGCGACGAGCTTGGCGGCGCCGGCCTGCTCGGCGGCGTGGCGCGCGGCGGTAAAGTTGCCGGCGGCTGCCTCGTAGTCGCCGAGCTTGCGGTGGGCACGACCTTTCCAGAAGTTGGTGAGGAAGAAGAGGTATTGGCCGAGGACGCCTTCGCCGACCTGCAGGACGACGGCGAGCACGGCCTGCGCTTCGTCGAGCCGTTCGGTGGCGAGCAGGCGGTAGGCTTCGACGAGCCGCGTCTTCAGGTAGTCGAGCAGCTTCCAGTCGGTCATGTCGCCGTGGGCCTGGGTGTTGTGGGTATGGGCGTCGCGCAGCAGGTCCAGGAAGGCGAGCGTGCGGTAGCCGAGGTCCACCCATTGCGCAACGCAGAGGAGCAGCGAGACGGAGATTTCCTGTTGCGCGTGGGGCAGTGTTCCTTCCGGGAAGGCGCTGTCGAGCAGGCGGAAGCCGGCTGCGATATTCCTCTGCAGCAGCGCGGCCTCGAGCCCTTCGACGAGGCTGATCGGACGGGATGTCTGCTCGGGCATTACTGCTCCTTTGATTGGGGACGGGCGGGAAAGATGAACATGTTCTGGTATTCGGCAGAGTGCAGGGCCGGATAGGTCGCTGTCAAGGGGTGGGGTGAAACGATGCTCGCGCTGGCTGGGAAGATCGATCGTCAGGGAGGGTCTGACTCAATCTGTTCGTCATACTCCGGAAATAGCGCCGGGGGCTAAAGCTCATTCATTCCAATCGACTTATCCGCGGGACTAACGTCCCACGCTTCCACCCAGGTACTCAAATCAGAGGTCACTTGGTGGAGGGACGCTTTGCCTCTGGGCCGTTTCGGACGAGGCCGGCTTGCCGGGGTTGCTTGGGTTGCATACGGTTAGGCCGGTAGCAATTCACGGGCACAGCCCATTTCGAGGTCGATACGATGACTCAACTTGCGAAGCAGATCTACCGGTTCGGCAGCGGGAGCGTCGACGGCAACGGCAGCATGGGCGAACTGCTGGGGGGCAAGGGCGCGGGGCTGGCGGAGATGACTCGCCTGTCCGTGCCGGTGCCGCCGGGGTTCACGATTACGACGGACACGTGCCGCTTCTATCTGAAGCATGCGGCCCTGCCGGCGGAGCTTACGCCGGAGTTCTCGCGCGCGCTGCAGTGGCTCGAGAAGCAGACCGGCAAAGGCCTGGGCGATGCGCAGAACCCGCTGCTGGTGAGCGTGCGCTCGGGTGCGCCGATCTCCATGCCCGGGATGATGGACACGGTGCTGAATGTGGGGCTGAACGACGAGACGGTGAAGGGCCTGGCGCAGGTGAGCGGCTCGCAGATCTTCGCGCTCGATTCCTACCGGCGCCTGCTGCAGATGTTCGGCTCGGTCGTTCTGGATGTGCCCAGGGCCGCGTTTGAGGAGGCGGCCGAAGAGATCCAGCAAGGCCACGCCACCGCCGCGGAGCAGGAGCTGTCCGAACCCGCGCTCTGCCTTGTGATTGATTCGTTCAAGCAGGTGATCGAGTTTCATACCGGCAACCCGTTCCCGCAGGATCCGTCGGTGCAGCTGTTCATGGCCGTCGAGGCGGTGTTTCGCTCCTGGCGCAGCGACCGCGCGGTTTTCTACCGGAAGCTCAACGGCATCTCCGACAGCATGGGCACCGCGGTGACCGTGCAGGCGATGGTGTTCGGCAACCGGGGCATGGACAGCGGCACGGGCGTGGGGTTCACGCGCAACCCTTCAAACGGCGACGCGCAGATCTTTGGGGAGTACCTGCCGAATGCGCAGGGGGAGGACATCGTCGCGGGCACGCGCACGCCGCTGCCGGTTTCAGAGCTTGCGGGCAGCATGCCGGACGTCTACTTCGAGCTGCTTGCGCTGACCGAGCAGCTGGAACGCCACTACAAAGACGCGCAGGACTTCGAGTTCACGGTCGAGGGCGGCAAGCTGTTCCTGCTGCAGACGCGCGCGGCCAAACGGGCGGGGCTTGCGGCAGTCAAGATCGCCGTGGACATGGCGAACGAGGGCCTGATCGACCGGGCCGAAGCGCTTCGCCGAGTGCAGCCGACGAGCGTGGTGGAGATGCTTTCGCCGCAACTGGACCTGTCGCAACAGGCAGAGGCCGCGCTTACGACCGGACTGCCGGCGTCCCCCGGCGCGGCCGTGGGGATGCTTGCGCTTTCGGCCAACGCGGCGGTCGCCATGCATGCCAATGGAGATCAGGTCATTCTGCTGACGGAGGAGACGACCGCCGACGACATCCACGGCATGGATGCGTCCGTAGGCTTCCTGACGGCGCGAGGCGGGGCCACGAGCCACGCTGCGGTGGTGGCACGGGGCATGGGCAAGTGCTGCATTACGGGCGCACGCGATATCGCGATCGAAAGCGGGGCGCAGCGCGTCCGCATCGGCGCGCAGACGTTCGGCCAGGGGGATTGGATCTCGCTCGATGGCAGCACGGGCCGCGTGTTTGCGGGCAAGCTGCCGCTGCGTCCGGCCAGTGAGCAACACGTGGAGCTGGACCAGCTGCTGGAGTGGGCGGCGGAGGTGAAGAGCTGCAACGTGCGCGCCAACGCGGACACGCCGGCCGACGCGCTGACGGCGATCCGGAATGGCGCCGCGGGCATCGGGCTGTGCCGCACCGAGCACATGTTCTTTGCCGCGGGGCGCCTGCAGCATGTGCGGGCGATGATCCTGGCGGCGAACACGCAGGACCGGATTGCGGCGCTCGAACACCTGCTGCCGATCCAGCAGGCGGACTTCGAGGCGCTGTTCCGCACGATGTCTCCACGGCCGGTGACGGTGCGGCTGCTCGACCCACCGCTGCATGAGTTTCTGCCTTCGGCGCGGGATCTCGATGCGGAACTGGCCGGCGCGCGCAGCGACGAAGACTGGGAGCGGGCGATTGCGCTGCAGGCAGTGCGCGACCAGGTGGAGGCGCTGAGCGAGACGAACCCGATGATGGGTCATCGCGGCTGCCGCCTGAGCCTGACGTATCCGGAGATCCTGCGGATGCAGGTGCGCGCGATCCTGCAGGCAGCACTGGTCGTGGCGGCGGAGGGGTTTGTGCCGCACCCGGAGATCATGGTGCCGCTGGTCGCGTCCGAGCAGGAGATGCGCGTGCTGGCGGGGCTGATCCACACGACGGCGGCGGAGCTGTTTGCGGCGAGCGCGGCGCGTGTGGAGTACAAGGTGGGCACAATGATCGAGCTGCCCCGCGCGGCGATCTGCGCCGGCTCGATCGCGAAGCATGTCAGCTTCATCTCGTTCGGGACCAACGACCTGACGCAGATGACGTATGGCTTCTCGCGGGACGATGCGCGCAGCTATCTGGACAGCTATCTCGAGCAGGGGATCTTTGAGGCGGATCCGTTCGTGACGATCGACCGCGTCGGCGTAGGCGAGCTGATGCGGCAGGCCATTGCGAGCGTTCGCCAGACGAATCCGTCGATCAAGATTGGCGTGTGCGGCGAACACGGTGGCGATCCGGAGTCGATCGCCTTCTTTCATTCGCTTGAGGTCGATTATGTGTCCTGCTCGCCGTCGCGACTGCAGGTTGCGAGGCTTGCGGTGGCGCAGGCGGGGCTGGCGGCGGAGTTTGCGGAGCCGGGATTGGAGCTGGCGATGGCGAGCTGATGGGGTTTATCTGAATCGACTGGTGAGGGCTACCCAAAGTGTAGTGCCGGTCCGAACCGCAGATTCCTCCGCTTCGCTACGGAATAACAACAAAATGCGCGCCTGTCTTTGTATTTGTATTTGTTGTCATCCCGTAGGGATCTGCGGTTCGACTGGCACTGTATTCAGACCTGAAGGGAAAATGTCTCCGATTGTGTATCTGGGTGGTGTACGGAGGCGCGTTTGGCATAGGATCGGAGCGCGATCAAGTTTGGCTTTCCTGAGCTGGTTGCAGATGGAAAGGAAGGTTCATGCCCACACCGCTCGTCCTGACGAACGTTACGATTGTCGATACCCTGACGGGTAAGCTGAGCCCGGACACCACCGTTACGCTCTCCGGTGGAAGCATCGCGTCGCTGGAGCGGGATGCCCCGGTGCCGGCCGACGCGGCCGTCCTCGATGCCCGGGACAAGTATGTCGTCCCTGGCTTTCTCGACATGCACGTGCACAGCATGCAGGATGCGAACCCAGCCGATAGTCTCGCGATGCTGCTTGCCTGCGGAGTGACGGGCATTCGCCAGATGGCGGGCTCGCCGGAGCTGCTGACACGCCGCAGACAGGGCACGCTCGACTTCGGTCCGGACAGCCCGGCATGCCTCGCGATGCCCGGCAGCCTGCTGACCTTTGCCAACTGCCCTACGCCCGAGGCCGGCGTCGCCGAGGTGCGGCGGCAGAAGGAACAGGGCGTGGACTTCATCAAGACGATCTTTCTTTCGCCGAAGACTTTCTTCGCGACCCTTGCCGAAGCCAGAGCGCTGGGGCTGGCCTATGGGGGCCACCTTTCGCCCGGGGTGGATGTGATCGAAGCGGCGGATGCGGGCCTGACGTTTATCGAGCACCTGGGCCCCACGGAGATGCAGTTGATCAAGTGCTCCAAAGCCGAGTTTCTCATTAAGCTGATGCTGCGGCTGAAACCGCCCGCGCCCCCTGCGGTGAACCTGGCCGATCTGCAGGGCGAGGTGGGCAAGACGATGATCGCGAACCCGATCCTGTTCCGCATGAACATGGACCCGAAGGCGGCCGAGAAGACGGCGCGGCTGGTGGGCTCGTTCGAGGTCGACAAGGCGGTGAAGCTGGCGCAGGCGTGCGCACGCAACCATACCTGGCAGTGCCCGACGCTGATCCGGAACGAGACGATGCAGTTTGGCGATGAGCCGGTCCACACGGAATCCGCCGACCTGCGCTATGTGCCGGCGTCGGTGCGCGCCTTCTGGGCGCAGGTGGGTCGCAAGTACGCCGCGAAGCTGACGCCCGCGGCCAGGGACACGATGAAGCGGTTGAAGGAGGTCTCGTTTCGCCTGCTTAAGATCCTCGACGAGAACGGAGTCGAGCTGCTTGCGGGATCCGATTACGGTGGCGGCTGGGTGATCCCGGGCGTCTCGCTGCACCAGGAGTTCGACTTGCTGGCAGAGGCTGGTTTGAGCCCGTTGAAGATCCTGCAGATGACCACGATCGATGGAGCGCGCTTCCTGAAACGCGAGGCGACGATGGGCAGCGTGGCCGTGGGCAGGGAGGCGAATCTGGTCCTGCTGGACGCCAATCCGGTGGAGTCGGTGAAGCATCTGCACGGGATCCACGCCGTGGTTCGCGATGGCCGGTACTATGACGCGGCTGCTCTTGCGGGACTAAAGTCGCGTGTGGCCGCCAGCGTTGCGGGCTTATAGCTGATTGCCGGTTGGTGTGGTGGTGCTCGAAACGCAGATTGCCCGCGGGAATGACAAGCAAGGAGCAATTTGCAGCTTGACAAGTGTGGTGGCCCTGCTCCACTCTGATTTGCGAACACGTTCACAGTCTTAGAGGAGACCGCATGTCCCCGACCGCACCACCAGCGCAGCGCCTTGACGCCATAGATGTGTCGAACGACAACAGCCAGATGGATCGCGACTGGCTTACGGTCGCCGCCTGCGGTGTCTGCTTTCTGCTCTCCGTGGGCACGCTGCTGGTGTACGTGTTCGGCATTTTTGTGCGGCCGCTGGCGGCGCAGTTCCACTGGTCCAGAACGCAGGTCTCGAGCGCGCTGACGGCGGGTCAGTTTATTGTTGCCTTGAGCGCGCCTGTGTGGGGATGGCTGATCGACCGGTATGGCCCGCGCCGCGTGATTTTACCGTCGATCGTGGGTTTGTCGCTTGCGTTTGCCTCGATTTCGCTCGTCACTCCGCACCTGTGGCATCTCTGCCTGCTGTATGGATTGTTCTCGCTTCTGGGCGGCGGGAGTTCGCCGATTGGCTACTCGGCGGTGCTGGTCCGCAGCTTCAATCGGCATCTGGGCCTCGCGCTTGGGCTCGCGCTGATGGGCATCGGGTTCGGGGCGGCGGTGCTTCCCTCCCTTGCGCAGGGATTGGTCGGCCACTATGGCTGGCGTTCGGCGTACGCGATTCTCGGGATCGTGACGCTCCTCCTGACCTTGCCGGCTGCGTTCGTGGCCACGCGGAATGCGAAGTTTCCGCTTCCGGTGCGGGTGCGCGAGCGCGTAGCGGTGATGCCGCTGGTGTGGACGCGGACCTTTGTGTTGATGTCCGGCATTCTGATGTTGATCGCGATCGCGGCAGGTGGCACGTTCGCGAGCCTGGTTCCGATGCTGGTCGACCGGGGAAATTCTCCAGCGACCGCGGCTCGGTTTGCCGGGCTGGCCGGGATCGCCGTGATTGCCGGCCGCGCCGGCATCGGCTGGCTGCTCGATCGCTTCAACGCCGCGCGGTTGCTGGCCTGCGTCTGTGTCGGGGTGATGGGTTCGCTGCTGCTGCTCGTCTACGCCCATGGCCGGTTTCCCGATGCCGTTGCGGCCATGCTGCTCGGCTCGGTGCTCGGGGCCGAGGTCGACTTCACGGCTTTTCTGGTCCGCCGCTACTTTGGCAATGCCGCCTTCAGCAGGCTTTACGGGATCGGGTTCGGGCTGTACGCGCTCGCCATCGGGATAGGGCCTCTGCTGCTTGGGTACAGCTTCGATCACCTGGGCGGCTACAACGCCGGGTTGCTTCTTTTTGTGGCCCTGGCCGCGGTTGCGGCACTAGCTACCTTCGCCATGCCTGCTTACAGGGCGCCCATCTCCGAGGAAGGTGCAGGATTGCTGGCTTCGTAACTCCGCACGGCTGGAGTGAAGGCGGGTGGGTCTCCAGGGGGCGTATTAGATAATACCCGCCTTCCCTCAGCGGCTAAACCCGCGATGCAATTATGTGACTTAGCGGCGGGACTGAAGTCCCGCCCTTTTAAACGAGACTTAATCAGACGTTCCATGGCGCTCGCCGGGAGTTCCATCCTGCTGCGGGATGTTGTTAGTTTATCTTTGCTCTTCTGGCGGTTAGCGCTTTCATGGCAGGCAAGATGGCGGCTTCAGGTGCTGCGGCTGGCTTGAAACCTTCGATCTGCAGCTTCAACAGGCGCTCATATTCGCGCAGGCGGGTGCGCCAGTCCGGCATTGCACAGGAGCCAAGCCACCAGCGCGAGGAGGTGGCCAGCGTTAGGAAGGTATGCCGCGCGAGGACGACAGGGTCCTCGGTGGTGAGGATCTCTCCCGTCTGCTGGGCGTCGGAGATGAGGATCCTGAAGCCTTCGAGGAGGCGGGCGCGCATGGCCAGGTACTCTCTCAAGTGGCTTGATCATGTTTTTTCAGAGGAAATTGCTTGTTGGATCGTGGCGATCCAAACGCAGATTCCCTGCGGGAATGACAAACAAAGGGGCCAGGGCTCTAACACCCGCTGGGCTTTTGGTATGACGACAAACGGGTCGAAGTTTTTTGTCATTCCTTGAGGTTCCACGATTTGCTTGACAACGATAGGTCGTCAACAGCAAATCTCTTTTAGAAAACACGTTCACTGAATTAGGCTCCTTTCACAGCCGGCTACTCCAAGGATCTCGATGCTCTTCCCTTCGAACCGTCGCAGCTTGAACCCGATGCTTCGCAGCCGTCGCGACTTTCTCGTTGGCGGCGCGGCGGTTGCGGCGCTCGGCAGCGGCCGAGCAGGATCGGCATCACGCCGCCGCCATGGCAGAAGTTTGCCAAGCTGTACTTCGACTGCGCCAGGCGCTGGCGCCGGAGACGTTCGCCATGCTGCAGAAGGTCGTCCCGCCGGCGCACCTGCTCTTCGGCACGGACTTCAGCTACTTCCCCGTGGCGCACAGCGCGGAGCTTTTCCGCAAGCTGCCCATGCCTGCCGAGCTCCGCCGGAGCATTGCCGGGGCCAACGCCGCAGCGATCCTTCCCCGTTGGAGAGTGTGACTGCCCAGAGCGTACCGCTTTACCACTGACTCCTGAACGCTTCGACCCGCGCGACCGTCTCCGTTCACACTCTGCAGAACCCCGAGGTAACGACTATGGTTACAGCAGCAGCTCCCTTCTCTCGCGATTATCCCCGCACGCAGACGGGTGCCCTCGACGTCAGCGATATTGCACATCTTGGCCCCGAGGAGCTGCGCAAGGTCCTCGTCGAGATGCAGGTGGAGTCGCTCAGCTTCCAGCTTGCGATCGCGAAGGCTTCCATGCTCGTCGATACCGTTGCGATGCACGCCCACCGGGCAGCGGACGACATCTGGCAGGCGGCGGTCGAAAACCGCGTTCCCACGTACCTGGAGCGTGCGCGCGTGCGCATGGATACCGGCTACTGCGCGGAGACGACCCGCCAGGCGATCGACATCCTGCTCTCGCGCATGGAGCGTCGGCGTTTGCGGAGGTGAGCCCCATGCAGCGCATCTGGAGAGATTCGGAGACGGCGAGCCGCCATGCCGTGGTCTCGCCGGAGATCAGCGCTGAGGTCTATGGCAAGGCTCTGCCGGGTGTCGAAGGGGGCGTTACGGGGCTCGTATAACGCGCTGCGTTGCACCGGGGGCTCCGTCAAGGCGCGGAGCCCGTTTTACCGCCGTGCCGACCATACGTGAGCGGCGCTTGTTCTCCCCACGCTTACCCGCTTCACAGCTGGATACGCTGAAGATGGACGACGTCGCTACCTCGACCAACATCAACGAGGTGTACCTGGGACAGCCCGAATTCAACCCCTGGTTTGAAGAGTTGGATCGCCGTGGGGCTACCCTGTCTATCCATCCGTGGACGCTGAGTTCGGCCGCCCAGAGCAGCCTCGGGCTCAACTACTTCGTGTTCGAGTTCATGTTCGATACTCCGCGCATGCTGGCGAACATGGTCGTAACCGGCGCGAAGAAACGGTTCTCCCGGATCAAGATGATCTCCACCCACGGCGGGGGCACGCTGCCATTTCTGCTGCAACGCTTTCAGGATCTCGAAGTTCACTCCGGTGCGGGCGAGCATGCTACCGTTTCAGCGGACGAGATTCGCGAGGTGCTCGCGTCGTTTACTACGACCTGACCGCCGCGACGACGCCGTCGCAGCTGGTCGGCCTGCTGGACCTGGTGCCGACGACCCAGTTGTTAATGGGCGTGGACATACCGTTCATGCCGCATCCCACGATCGGCCTCAGCATCGACGCCGTGGACCGGTATGATGGCTTGACGGAGGAAGACCGCCGCCTGATTTTTCCCGCCAATGCGTGCAAGCTGTTCCCGCGGCTGGCCGCTCGCTTAGGCACGGGGTCGTAGCAGGCGCGGGCGCCCCAGGCCCCTGGAGATCCGACCATGGCAGTTCTGACTACCTTCGATTCTCGCCAGCTGCGAAACGTGCTGGGAACGTTTACCACCGGCGTCACCATCGTGACGACGCAGGACGCGCAGGGCGCAAAGCATGGCGTGACGGCGAACTCCTTCAGCTCGGTGTCGCTCGATCCGCCGCTGGTGCTGTGGAGCCAAAGCTACACGTCCAAGAGCTATGCGGCCTTTCACGAGAGCGAGTACTTCACCGTAAACATTCTGGCGGACGACCAGATCGCGATCTCGAACCACTTTGCAAAGTCGCAGGAGGACAAGTTCGCGACGGTACCTTTTCGCGAAGGTCTCGGCGGCAGTCCGGTGCTCGAGGGCACCGTGGCGCACTTCGAGTGCGTGAAGGTAGCGTCGTACCCGGCCGGGGACCACATGATCTATCTGGGCCGCGTGGAGCGCGTCAGCCACTCCGGGCGGCGGCCGCTGGCGTTCTCGCACGGCCGCTACATGATTCCGTACACGCACGACCTGGGCCCGGTTTCGTTAGAGGTAGGCCGCGCGACCGTGGCCGCGGTAGAGGCGATACGGCTGGTCTCGGACGCGATGCCGGCCTTTGCCGAGGCCGCGGGAGGTCCCACGCTTTGCCTTGCGGTGTGGGGCAACCATGGTCCGACCGCGATTCGCTGGGAGCGTGGGAAAGATGCGCTGAGCGAGCAGCTGCGGACCGGCCTGGTGATGAGCGTCACCCGGACCGCGACCGGGCGCGCCTTTGCCGCGTTTCTGCCGGCCGACGTGACGCAGCCGTTTATCGACGAAGACCTGCGCCTGTTCCGTGTCGCCGATGAAGACGAGAAGGAACAGCGGCTGCGCTTCGACGAAGAGCTCGTGGAGACGCGCCGCAGTGGGCTGGCACGGACCGCTAACCTGGAGCCGACCGCGATCCACCAGGTGATGCTGCATGCGTTCAGTGCGCCCATCTACAATCGCGGCGGAGAGATGATTCTGGCGCTTTCAGCGGCCTGCGCGGCGCACGGGGTTGATCCGGACCGTGACGGTTCCCTGCCGAAACTGCTGCTCGCACATGCCGCCGAGATGACGCGGCTCATTGCGGACGAGCTCGGCTGAAGACTGTCTGCGGATCAACGCCGGGCGGCGAAGGCCCGCAGCTGGAGCTTGAGGCAGCGCTCGTAGTAACGATGTCCGGCGCGCCATTTGGGTGAGGGTGCGGAGGCGAGCCAGTGGCGGAGCGACTCTGCGTGGATGAAAAACAGGTGCAGCGCGATGAACTTCGGGGTTTCGACCTGCTCGAGTTCTCCTGTTCGCTGAGCCTCGCGCACGAGCTGCTCGATGCCGTGGATAAACCTGGCGCGGATTGCGAGGTTCTCCGCGAGGTGAAGCCCGGGAGATTCGACCAGGATCTCGCTGAGCAGCACGCGGGAGAGCATAGGATCCTTGGCGAAATGCCGGTAATGATGCTCCGTAATGTTCATGAGCTTCTCGCAGAAGCTATGGTGCGGCTGGGGAGACGCCAGGGCCCGGTCGGTCAACGGGTCCAGGTCTTCGTTGAACAGGAAGTGGATCAGATCGCGCTTGTCGGTGACGTGCTTGAACAGCGCGCTGGCGGTGATGCCGGCCTCGGCGGCGACCTGTCGCAGCGTCGTGCGATCGTAGCCGTATTGAGAGAAATTGCGCCGAGCCGCAAGGAGAATATGCTGCTTCCGATCCTGCTTCGCTCTCTCCCGTTGACTGACGGCCTTGGGGGCGGTCGATGGCGCTTCGCCGGCATGGAGAGGTTTCTTCACGACTCGATCATATGCATATTTTCGCCGCGATGCGTGCCGCGCATGGCAAGTAGAGGGGCGCGGCGTTGCGGGTACGATTTCAGTTGACAAGCATCCCTGTGCTCAAGCAGACTCCCCAGTGAACTAGTTCTCCCACGGCAGCGAGAGATGAATTGAGCCGGCAACACCGAATGCAGGCGGAACAGGGAGAGATGCTGATGTCGGATCTGGATCATGATGAGCTTTGCATACGGCGGCTGCTGGAGAACTGGGCCGTGTGGCGCGACTCCGGCAACTGGGAGCGCTTACGCACCATCTGGCATGAAGGCGGCACCATGCAGGCGACCTGGTTCTACGGCACTGGCGACGAGTTCGTGAAGGGCAGCATGGCCGCGTGGGAGCGTGGGCTCGAGGTGCTGCATACGCTACATGGGATCTCGGTCGACATCAACGGCAACCGCGCGGTCACCCAGACGAAGATGTCCATCCATCAGCGGGCCAATGTCGATGGGGTCGTGTGCGACTGCGTGTGTACCGGACGCTTCTACGACCTGATCGAGAAACGCGACGGGCGCTGGGCGATTGTAAAGCGGCAGCCGATCTATGAAAAGGATCGCCTGGATCCGGTGGACACGTCGGAAAAGCTGAATCTCGACCGGGAGAAGCTGGCCTCGCTGCCGGCGGGCTACCGGCACCTGGCGTACCTGCAGTTGAAGATCGGGCTGAACGTGAAGCTGGACCTGGCGCAGACCAAGGGTGCCGCAGTCGAAGCGCTGTATGCGGAAGGTAAACAGTGGCTCGCCGGCGCGGAAGCAGCGTAGCGG
Organism: uncultured Acidobacteriaceae bacterium; assembly: GCA_964249685.1. Lineage (GTDB taxonomy): Bacteria > Acidobacteriota > Terriglobia > Terriglobales > Acidobacteriaceae > Edaphobacter. The sequence continues at coordinate 3,207 of CAXUDC010000029.1, read as the reverse complement.
CTTTGCAGGGGAAGGATCCGATGCTGCAGCAAACCCCAGATCGATCGAGAGTCACTCAGGCGGCCGTGGTCGGTGGACAGGGCCAGCCGTTTGTCCTGCGCGATGTGCAGCTGTCCGGGCCGCGCGCCGACGAGGTGATCGTGCAGCTGGAGGCCAGCGGCATGTGTCATGCCGACCTCGCGGCTCGCTCGGGCGCGTTGCCGTTTCCGCTGCCTGGCGTGCTGGGGCACGAGGGCGTAGGCCGCATCGTCGAGACGGGTGCTTCGGTGACGGAGCTCCGGACCGGGGATCGCGTGGTGATCAGCTTCAACTGGTGCGGCCACTGCGCGGCATGTCTGCGGGCTGCGCCGGTCTATTGCGAACGCTGGCCTGGGCTGAACATGACGGGCGGTTGCCGGGGCGACGGTTCGCGCACGTTGAGCGACGCCGATGGTCCGCTGCACGGTCATTTCTTTGGGCAATCGTCGTTTTCGCGCTTCGTCGTGGCGGCCGCGCGCGCGGCGGTGAAGGTGCCGGACGACGTTCCGGCCGCGGTGCTGGCACCGCTGGGATGCGGCGTCCAGACCGGCGTTGCCGCGGTGACCAACGTGTTGCGGCCGGCGCCGGGCGATCGCGTGGCGGTCTTCGGCGCGGGTGCCGTGGGCATGTCGGCGATCATGGGCCTGGGGCTGACCGGCGCGGTGCAGGTGATTGCGATCGACCTGCACCTGGGCCGGCTGGCGCTGGCGCAAGAGCTGGGCGCGACGGACGTGATCGATGCGCGAGAGGGTTGCGTCGACGAAAAGATTGCGGAGTTGACCCGCGGTGAGGGGTTGAACGGCGCGGTCGAGACGAGCGGCAACCTGAGCGCGCTGGACGCTGCCATCAAGGCTCTGGCCCCCGAGGGAACGTGCGTGATGGTCGGGGTTCCCGGCCACGGTGCGGGCCTTCAGCTGGAGGTGATCCCCATGGTCGAGCGGGGTTTGCGGCTGCTCGGAACCAACCAGGGCGGGGCTGTGCCGCGGGTCTTTATTCCTCGCCTGGTTGAGCTTTACCGGGCTGGAAGATTGCCTGTCGAAAAGATCGTCACGGACTTCAACTTTGCGCAGATCAACGAGGCTGCGGAAGCGTCGCTGAGCGGGCGCGCGATCAAGCCGGTACTGCACATGAACTGACTACACCCCTTTGCTGTTTCAAGAGTCACCCATCAGGAGATCGAGCTATGTCCGCCAAGCTGAAAAAGATTGTTCTCGAAGAGCATTTCACCACGCCCTCCATCGCTCCCTATGCGACCGACGTCATCAAGATGGTCGACCCGGCGTTTTCCGAATACGTGAAGCCGCGCCTGCTGGACTTCGATGAGCTTCGCCTAGCGGATATGGATGAGAACGGCATCGACCTGTGCGTGCTGTCGGCCAACTCGCCCGGGGTGCAGCTGGAGCTGGACACGAAGAAGGCGGTCGAGAACGCCCGCTCCGCCAATGACTTTTTGGCCGTGCAGATCAACAAGCATCCGACGCGCTTTGCCGGGTTTGCCCACCTGGCGCTGCAGGATCCAGCGGCGGCCGCTGCGGAACTGGATCGATGCGTGAGATCGCTGGGCATGAAAGGCGCGCTCATCAACGGTCATACCAACGGGGCGTATCTGGACGAGGAACAGTTCTGGCCGGTGTGGGAGAAAGCCGAGGAGCTGGGTGTTCCGATCTATCTGCATCCGGCCGATCCGCCCGCGGTGCCGGCCAACATTCAAGGCTATCCGGAGATGTTCGGCCCCGCCTTTGCGTGGGGCGCGGAGACCTCCGGCCACGCGCTCAGGATCATCTACGGCGGTATCTTCGACCGCTTTCCCAAGGCTACGCTGCTGCTCGGACACATGGGCGAATCGCTACCGTACTGGATGTGGAGGCTCGACAGCCGGTACGGCATGATGCGGCACCGGCAGGAGATCCGGAAGCTGCCCTCTGCCTACATCCGTGAAAATGTGATGATTACCACGGCGGGAACATTTTCTTCCACGCCCCTGCTGTGTGCGATCGAAGCGCTCGGCAGCGACCGCATTATGTTCTCGGTCGACTACCCGTATGAGTACACCGCACAGGCAGTGGCATTTATTGAGAGTGCGCCGATTAGCGAAGCCGATCGCGAGAAAATCTGCCACACCAATGCGGAACGGTTACTAAAGCTTTAGATTCCGGGGGAAAGGCAATGTCCACTGCGTGGAGCGGGGCTTCGCAGCAGCCGCTGAGTGAAGCTTCAACCGCCTTGACAAACGTGTATGCCATCCAGCAAAGTCTAACCCGGTGAACGTGTTTACCAGAGGCGTTCGCCTGGCTGTAGAGGGCAAGGAGCCAGGATGTCTGTGAAACGCCGGATCCAAGGTCTATCGATTGCAACTGGCTTGCTGAGCCTTGGCGTGCTCGCCCATGCGCAACGGGAGACGGTGAGCCATGGCCTGCTGCTGACGGATGTCACCGTCGTCGACACCCACGCGGGCAAGGTGATGCCGCACATGAGCGTGGCGATCGACCAGGGCAAGATCACGAAGATTGCCCGGGCCGGTACGCTGGTCGCGACGGGTGCGGCGCAGAGCTTCAACGGCAGCGGCAAGTTTGTCGTGCCGGGCTTCTGGGAGATGCACGGCCATCCCCTGGATAGCCCTGACCGCGCCGACAATCTAGCGTTGATGCTGGCTAACGGGATCACGGGCCTGCGCCAGATGTCGGGGTCGGACGCGCTGTTGCAGCAACGCAAGGACGGCACCTTGATGCCCGCGACCGATAGCCCGGAGTTGCTCGCGATGCCGGGCTCGATCCTGCTGCGCGGCAACGCTGGCACGGTTCCGATCGCGATTGCGGAGGTCGACAAGCAGAAGGCGGAGGGCGCCGACTTCATCAAGACGATCGACGTAACGCCTCCGGTCTTCTTCGCAGCGCTTGAGGAGGCGACCAAGGACGGTCTGCTGTACGACGGCCATCTTTCGCCGGGCGTCGATGCGGTGAAAGCCTCTGCGGCTGGGATGCGGGTGATCGAGCACCTGGGCCCGCAGGAGACGATGATGATCAGCTGCTCGACGGACGAGCCCGCGATCCGGCAGACGATGGCCGACCGGGCCGCGGCGGCCGCGAAAGCGCCGGCTCCTCCTCAGACGATGGCGCTGAGCAAGGATGTCACCGCCAATCCGACGCTGACCCGGCAGCTGGGTGATCCAACCGCTCTGAAGCGCATTCA
>CAXUDC010000028.1:0-26384 GCA_964249685.1 uncultured Acidobacteriaceae bacterium | reverse complement strand
CGGTGATGGAGGTGAAGGCTTCGCTGAAGGGAACCGATTACAAGATTATTCGCCGCGCCATCGAGGCTTTGGATAAGGCTACACGGCGGTTCGCGGAGTTGATGATGGACTCGGCGATCGGCGGGGCGATGCGGGGGCAGACGATGGCGGCCGCGGGGGAGGGAATGGGGCAGGGGATGGGGAGTGCTCCGAGTGCGCCGCATGGGTTTGCGCCGGCGGAGATTGAGGACGCGGAGAAGAAGGCCGAGACGCCTGGGAAGTCTACCGAGGATGAGGCTTAGCCTGCTCCTGAGCGATGCAGGCGCTGCGCGTGAGGATCGTGTGGCGGGCGCGCAGGTTCTGCTCAGGACCGCAGGGTGGAGGGTAGGGACTCCAGGTCGTCCTGGTAGGGCTTGCCATCAAGGAAGAAGGTGGGGGTGCCGGGGATGCCGGCCCTGTCTCCGCTCGCCGCGTCGGCCTTGATCTGTTTGGCGTACTTTTGGCTTTCGAGCGCTTCGCCCAAGGCTTTGGGATCGAGGCCCAGTTGCTTGGCGAGCTTGGGGAAGAGGGCCTCCGAGAGCTCGTCCTGGTGCTTGTAGAGGAGGGTGTGCATCTCCCAGAACTTGCCATGCTCAGCGGCGAAGAGGGCGGTCTCGGCGGCGGTCTCGGCGAACTCGTGCTGGTCGAGCGGGTAGTTGCGGAAGATGAACTGGAGCTTGTCGCCGAGCTTTTTGACGAGCCTGGCCACGACCGGCGCGGCCTGACCGCAGGCGGGGCACTGGTAGTCGCCGTACTCGATCAGGGTGTGGGGGGCGTCGGCGGGGCCTTGCTTCTGGTCGTGGGCTGTCGGGGTTACGGAAGTGCTCATGGGCGGTTGGATGCGGCGCACGGTTGCGGCGCACGTTAGAATCGAAGCATCATGTCTGAACCGAAGATCCTGCCCTTTGTCGACCTCTCCGTCCCGCCCGCCGCCGGCCTTGTCCGCGTCACGTTCAAACCGGAGGGCAAGACGGTCGAGTTCCCCTTTGGCTCCATGCCGTATGAAGGCCACGGGGAGCCAATGAGCTTCCTCGACGTCGCCGAGAACTACGACATCTTCCTGGACCATGCGTGCGGCGGTGTCTGCGCCTGCACGACGTGCCACCTGTGGGTGAAGGAAGGCGCGGCCGGCGTGTCCGAGGCCGCCGACAAGGAGCTCGACCGCATGGAGACCGCAGCCGATATCCAGCTGGCGAGCCGGCTGGGCTGCCAGGCCGTGATCGAGCGGCCGGGGACGTATGTGGTCGAGATCCCGAAGTGGAACCGGAACTACGTGCAGGAAGGCAAGCCCGTGGCAGGGGCGCCGGCGCGGGACTATGGGAATATTGCGGAGTAGGGTGGTTGGGGTCCGAACCCAGGTCTCAGAAGCGAGACCTGGGGCACCCGGTAGGGCTATTCCCATACAGTTCTTTGTTCATCCCGCAGGGATCTGCTTCCGCCTTTGTCGCGGCAGCTACTCGTCCATCAGGATGAGGGCGCGCTGGGCGAAGGGCGAGTAGACCAGCGGGGCCATGCACGCGACCGCCACGCCCACGTTGAGGTGGTGCAGGAGCAGGAACGGGGCGAGCGCCCACAGGACGTCGAACGGGAGCAGGAACGGCCACAGGCGGAGGTACTTCGCGCGCAGGCCGGGAGCGAGGAAGGCCATCGCCGTGATAAGGAAGACGCGGACCGGGATGAGCAGCGCCGCAGTGACGATGAGGACCAGGACCATCGCGTGCGCGTGGGCGAGCGGGAAGAAGAGGTCGTCGATCTCCGCAAGGTTGGCGAGCGCGCCGACGTAGAAGCCGACGTACATGAGCTGTAGGGCGAGAAAGAGGCCGTGCACGGTGCGGGCGGGGACACGTGGCAGCTCGGCGGCGGTGGCGAGGAAGCTGGTTTCGGGTTTTACGGGGGCAGGCTGAGGCGCAGGTTGTGTGGGGACCTCGACCAGGGTGTCGCCGTGCCGCTCGACCGGGGCGACGAAGCGGTAGCCCCGCCGCGCGAGCGTCTCGATGAAGCGCGGGTTGCGGGCGCTGTCGCCGAGCGCCTCGCGGATGCGGTTTACGGCCGAGTTGACGCCGTGCTCGAAGTCGACGAAGGTGCCCTCGGGCCAGAGCACGCGCGCAAGGTCCTCGCGGGTGAGGATCTCGCCCGGCCGCGAGAGCAGCAGGAGCAGCACTTGGAACGGCTGCACGTTGACCTTGATGCGGATGCCCTGCTTGCGCAGTTCGCCGGTGGCGGCGTCGGCCTCGAAGACACCGAAACGGTAGCGAGCTGGTGGTTGGGCGTCGGACATCTCTGCGAACCAGTGTAGCGAACGTGTTGCCCGGGCCTGGAGAACTTCCAGCATCTGCAATGCAATGAACAGCTTACACCGTGAGGATCGTTTTGCCTCCGGGTGAGGGTTTCTCCATTGCGTCCAGCAGCGCGGCCGGGCAAAGTTCAGTTCATGAACCGACGCCGAGCTATCGTTCACCCTCTCTTCTACGCCCTGCTGTTGCTGGTCGCTCACCGCAGAGCGCCCGCGCAGCCCGCGCCGGCTGCCATGGCGGGCTTCGACGCCCAGGTTGCAGCGATCGAAGCGCGCCTGACCAGCCAGCACCAGGCGGTCTCCACCTTTCTTGCCGGTAACGTTGCGCCGCAGCGGCTGCGCAGCGGGGAGGTCGTGCTCGAGCAGCTCTCGCCGCCGGAGCAGCTGCCGGACGCGCTGCTGCACCACTGGCGCGGGACCGCCTTTGCGCCCGGAGCGAGCGCCGCCGATTTTGAGCGGCTGCTGCGCGACTTCAGCGCCTACCCGCGGCGGTTTGCGCCGGAGGTCCTGGAGGCCCGCGTGCTCAGCGGCCAGGGCGACCGGCTGGAGGCCTGGATGCGTGTGCGCCAGAAGCACGTGCTGACGGTCGTGCTCGATACGACGTACGACGTGAGCTTCGGGCGGCTCGATGCGGGGGATGGCTACAGTGCCTCGCGCAGCACGCGGATCTATGAGCTGGATTCGCAGCAGCAGCCCTTGAGCCCAGCCGCCGAGCACGGCTTTCTGTGGCGGCTGAACAGCTACTGGACCTACGAGGAGCGCGACGGCGGGCTCTACTTGCAGATCGAATCCGTGTCGCTCAGCCGCGCGATTCCGGCCGGACTTGGCTGGGCGCTGCGCCCGTATGTCGAGAGCGTGCCGCGCGAGTCACTCGAGTTCACGCTGCGGTCGGCGTGCAAGGCCATCCAGAAAGGAACCCTGTGACGAACACAGAACGTATCGAATTTACCTCCGCGCCGCGCGTGCATCGCGCCCTGACCGCGTCTCTTGAGAAGCGTGCCCTGACCTGGCTGGCGGAGCGCGCGCCGGCGTGGCTTACCTCCGACCAGTTGACCGGGCTGGGCTTCGCGGCGCAGGTCGCGGCGGGGATCTTTTATGGGCTCGCCCGCTACCGGCGCGGCACGCTCTGGCTGGTCATCGTATGCCTCGTGCTGAACTGGCTGGGCGATTCGCTCGACGGCACGCTGGCCCGCGTGCGCCGGCAGCAGCGGCCGCGGTACGGCTTCTATGTCGACCACATGGCGGACGTGCTGGGGTCGCTCGCGATGATGGCGGGCCTGGCCTGCTCGGGGCTGGTGCATGTGCAGGTGGCCGTCGGCATGCTGGTCGCGTTCCTGGTGCTGGCGTGCGAGAGCTATCTGGCGACCTACACGCTGGGCCGCTTCGAGCTCTCGCAGGGGCTGTTCGGGCCGACCGAGATCCGGCTGCTGCTGGTCGCCGGCAACCTGGCGCTGCTGCACAGCCCGTGGTGCACGGTGCTGCACCACCGCATGCTGCTGTTCGATCTGGGCGGCACGATTGGGGTGGCCAGCATGATGGTGGTTGCGCTGATCACGACCGCGCGGCACACGGCGCAGCTTTACCGGGCGGAGCCGCTTTTCTACCGTGAGGAGGAGCCGCTGCCATGAATCCACTCGTTCGCTGGGCGAAGTTCAACGCCGTCGGGGTGCTCGGCATGGGCGTGCAACTTGCCGCGCTCGGCGGGTTCAATCGCCTGTTGGCCGGGCACTATCTGGTCGCGACATGCGCGGCCCTGGAGCTCACACTGCTGCACAACTTCTGGTGGCACCAGCGGTTTACCTGGCGCGATCGCCGCTCGTCCACCCCGCGGCTGCAGGCGCTTTGGCGATTCCATGTGTCGAACGGGCTGGTCTCGCTCTGCGGCAACCTGCTGCTGATGCGGGTGCTGGTCCACGGGGCGCACCTGCCGCTGTTGGCGGCGAACGCCGTGGCGATTGTGTGCTGCTCGGTGGTGAACTTCACGCTGGGTACGCGCTGGGCGTTTGCGACTCCGCGTGCCGTCGCCTTGCCGAAAGAAAAGACTTGGCTAGCGCAAAAAACCATACGGGGCTCCTTCGCTACGCTCAGGATGACAGCGAAAAGCGAAGAGCACAAATGACACCTGTGTGGGCATCGGGGTTGCTTTCCCGTGGGAAGTCGCGGGCATTGATAAGTCGCCCCTTCAGGGCTTGGTCGTGTTGTAGCAGAGTACCTGGGGCTTGCGCCCCAGGCTGGTATAAGGCGGGCCTTCAGCCCTCAAGACTCTCAGTGTAAGACTCGGGTGCAAGCGTGGACTTTAGTCCCACGAACAAGACCAAGGCAATGATTGGGCTTTAGCCCCGGCGCTGTGAAGGAAGGCGACGGAGGCCTTAATCAGACGCCTCCCTCAATACATGGTGGGCCTTCAGCCCTGAACGCCGAGCGATATGCTTGAGGGAAAGTTTTCGGTTGAGCTTGACAGAATCACTTTGCAATGTAAAGTAAAGACAGCATGTCCGACCTTCACAATGCGCTCGGCGATATCGGCAGCATCCGCCGGCAGGTAGCGAGTGCGACGCAGTTTCGCGGCTATGGGCCGGCCACGCTCGCCGCTACCGGTGCGCTGGCGTTGCTCGCGGCGGGCGCGCAGTCGCTCTGGCTGCCCGCGCCGGCACAGCACGCGGAGCGCTATCTGGCGCTGTGGCTGGGGACCGCGGTGGCCGGGGCCGCGACCACCGCCGTGCAGATGTACCTGCGCACAAGACGCCTGCACTCCGGGCTCTCGAACGAGATGCTCCGGCAGGCGGTCGAACAGTTCCTGCCCGCGGCACTTGCGGGGGCGTTGCTGACGTTGGTCCTCGCGCTTTGGGTGCCGGCCGCGTTGTGGATGCTGCCCGGCTTGTGGATGGTGATCTACGCGCTGGGAGTGTTTTCCTCCTGCCGCTTTCTGCCCCGGCCGATGCTCGCCGCCGGTGGCTGGTACCTGCTGACGGGGCTCGCGTGCCTTTCGCTGGGGGATGCCCGCGCGCTGGCCCCGTGGACGATGAGTCTGGGCTTTGGAGCGGGACAACTGCTGGTAGCGGGCGTGCTGCTGGTCGCAACACCGGAGGCTGAGGAGATCGACGATGAAGACTGAAGAGGTTGGCCACGAAGGACGTTTTGCCTACGAAGGGCTGGACCGCGTCATCCATGAGCGCGCGCGGCTATCCGTGTTGACGTCCTTGATCACGCATGCCAAGGGCCTGCCGTTCAACGACCTGAAGCAGCTCTGCGCGCTGACGGATGGCAATCTTAGCCGGCACCTTAAGGTGCTTGAAACGGAGGGCATGGTGAAGATTACCAAGGGCCAGGAGCAGAACCGTCCGTTGACGACGTGCCGCATCACGGCCGCTGGCCGCAAGCGCTATCTGGAGTACCTGACAACGCTCGAGCAGGTGGTGAAGGATGCCGCCAGGGTCTCCGCCGCGGCCGACACGCCCGGGAAGCTGCGTGCGCTCACGCCGGCGCGCGTGTAGCGCCGGTCTGATTGAGCGCAGGGCTAAAGCCCGTTCGTCCTGATCGACTTATCCATGGGACTAAAGTCCCATGCTTCCACCCAGGTATTTTCGCCCTTCGCTCCCCATGCAGTGCAAGCAGAAGCCAGGAGCAATCCCGCATGAGACTCGCCCTGAAACTCCTCGCCATCGCCGGCATCACCTGCGTCATCCTCATCGCGCTGTTCCTCGTCAGCAGCACGATTACGGACCGGCAGCGCTACCGCGACGACGCTTTGACAAGTATCGAAGCGAGCTACGCGGGCCCGCAGATCCTGATCGGCCCGGTGCTCGTCCAGCCCTACACCCAGACCACGACGGTGCTCGAAGAAGGGGCTAAAGGCGTCAAAAAACAGGTGGAGCATAAAGAAAACCACACCCTCTCTACCTTCCCGCAGACGCTCGACGTGCGCGGCACGCTTGCACCCAGCGAGCGCCGCCACGGCCTCTACACCGTCACGGTGTATGAGCTTGCGGCGCATCTGCGCGGCTCCGTTGCCACGCCGCAGCCGCACCTGGAAGGCAAGGTGCTGTGGGGCGAGCCCTACCTGGCGCTCTCGGTGGCCGATGTGCGCGGCATCGTCGGCACACCTGTGATCACCATAAACGGCACGCCCAAGACCATGCTGCAGGGCGGCGAGGACAACCTGGGCTGGCAGCCCAACCTGCGCGTCCCGCTCAAGGGCCAGGCAGCTTTGTCCGGCAAGGTAGACTTCGCGCTCGACCTGAACCTGGCTGGCACCGAGCAGCTCAGCATCGCGCCGCTCGCGGATTCGAACCATGTCGAGCTCGTCTCCACCTGGCACTCGCCGCTGTTTGCCGGCCAGTTTCTGCCGCGTACCCGCACGGTCGGGCCTCAGGGCTTTACGGCCGCGTGGGATGTCTCCTCGCTCGCCACCGGCACGCAGGTGCAGATGTCGGCCAATCCACCCAGGCAAATCGACCTGCTGAACGTCAGCCTGCTCACCCCCATCGACCCCTACAAGCTGTCGGACCGCGCCACCAAGTACGGCATCCTCTTCGTGCTCCTCACCTTCGGCGGCTTCTTCCTCTTTGAGATGCTCAAGCACCTGCAGATCCACCCCTTTCAGTACCTGCTCGTCGGCTTCGGCCTGGCCATCTTTTTCCTGCTGCTCATCAGCTTTTCAGAGCACGTTCCCTTCGCCACCGCGTACCTGCTGGCGAGCCTCGGCTGCATCGGCCTGCTCACGTTTTACATGTCCTATGTGCTGCGGAGCGCGTTGCGCGGGCTCGGCTTTGGCGCCATGCTGGCCGCGCTCTACGGGGCCGTCTACGGCCTGCTCATCAGCGAGGACAACGCGCTGCTGCTGGGCTCGCTGCTGCTGTTTGCGGTGCTGGTCGCCGTCATGGTCGTGACCCGCAAGGTGGACTGGTACAAGCGCGCGGACGACCCGCCGAAGACACCGCCGCCGCCCCTCGCATCCGTCCCGTCGGCTACGATAGGAGCATGAGCTGGCCCCTTCCCCCGCTGCACGACCTTGAAGCCGCCGCAACGGTGGTCTACCGCCACATGCCCGCGACGCCGCAATACAACTGGCCTCTGCTCGACCTGGCTGCTGGCACCGAGGTCTGGGTGAAGCACGAGAATCACACGCCGGTAGGCGCATTCAAGATCCGCGGCGGCCTGGTCTATATGGATGCGCTGAAGCATCGCGAGCCGGGCGTCTTTGGTGTGGTCGGTGCCACGCGCGGCAATCACGGCCAGTCGATGGGCTTCGCGGCGCGCATCAGCGGCATCCCCGCGACGGTCTTCGTGCCGGAGGGCAACAGCCCGGAAAAGAACGCCGCCATGCGTGCGCTGGGCGTGACCTTGATCGTCGGCGGCGCGGACTTCCAGGAGGCCTGCGAGCATGCGAAGGTCTACGCGGAAGACAACGAGCTACATCGCCTGCCGTCGCTCGCGCCGGAACTGGTGGCGGGTGTCGGTACCTATGCTCTCGAGTTCTTCCGCGGCGTGCCGGCGCTCGATACGGTCTACGTTCCCATCGGGATGGGCTCAGGGATCTGCGGCGTCATGGCCGCGCGCGATGCCCTCGGGCTCACCACGAAGGTGATCGGGGTCGTCTCGAGCGGCGCGCCGGCGTACAAACTGTCGTTTGAGGCCGGCTGCAAGATCGAGCACGACGTGACGACCGTTCTCGCCGACGGCCTGGCCTGCCGGACGCCCAGCGACCACACTTTGCGGCATCTCGCCACGGGTTGTGAGCGCGTCGTGGCCGTGGACGAGGTGGAGGTCGCCAACGCCATGCGCACGCTCTTCACCGCGACCCATAACGTGGCCGAGGGGGCCGGAGCGGCATCCTTCGCGGCCCTGCTGCAGGAGCGCGAGGCGATGGCAGGGAAGCGCGTCGGCGTCATCCTGTGCGGCGGCAACGTGGACGCGGACATGTTCGCGCGGGTACTGGTCGATTGAACCTGATGCCACCAACCCCGCGGCGACACTCTTCCATGGCATAAACGCGGGGCCGGTTGATCCAGATCAAAGTGATAATCTTATGAAGCTGGAATTCTATTTATCTGAGGGCATTATGGCGACTGCGACGATTGGCGAAGTGAAGAAAACCGTAGCGAAGGAATACAAGGTAGCGGATATCTCGCTCGCGGACTTCGGCCGCAAGGAAATCGAAATCGCCGAGCAGGAGATGCCCGGCCTGATGAGCATCCGGCGCAAGTACGCCGCGGGCCGTCCGCTTGAGGGCGTGCGCGTCACCGGCTCGCTCCACATGACCATCCAGACCGCCGTGCTGATCGAGACCATGGTCGATCTCGGCGCGGATGTGCGCTGGGCATCCTGCAATATCTTCTCGACGCAAGACCATGCCGCCGCCGCCATTGCCGCCGCGGGCGTGCCGGTCTTCGCCTGGAAAGGCGAGACGCTCGAAGAGTTCTGGTGGTGCACGAACGAGGCGCTCAGCTTCCCCGACGGCAAGGGCGGCCTGCTTGGCCCGCAGCTCGTTATCGACGACGGCGGAGACGTCACTCTGCTCATCCACAAGGGCTATGAGATGGAGCACGGCGACCCGTGGGTCAACTCGCCATCCGGTTCGCAGGAAGAAGGCGTCATCAAGGACCTGATGAAGTCAGTCCACGCAAAATGCCCCACGCGCTGGACGGAGTGCGCCCGCGAGTGGCGCGGCGTGTCGGAGGAGACGACCACCGGCGTTCACCGCCTGTACAAGATGAAGGAGAAGGGCACGCTGCTCGTCCCCGCCATCAACGTCAACGACTCCGTGACCAAGAGCAAGTTCGACAACCTCTACGGCTGCCGTGAGTCGCTCGTCGACGGCATCAAGCGCGCCACTGACGTCATGATCGCCGGCAAGGTCGCCGTCGTCTGCGGCTTTGGCGACGTCGGCAAGGGTTCCGCGGCGTCGCTGCGCGGCCTCGGCGCACGCGTCGTCATCACCGAGATTGACCCCATCAACGCCCTCCAGGCCGCGATCGAAGGCTACGAAGTTACCACGATTGAGGAGACCCTCGGCCGCGCCGACATCTACGTCACCGCCACTGGCAACGTCGATATCATCACGCTCGAGCACATGAAGCTGATGAAGGATCAGGCCATCGTCTGCAACATCGGCCACTTCGACAATGAGATCCAGATGGAGCCCCTGAACGCCTCGGGAGCTGTCCGCCTCAACATCAAGCCACAGGTGGATAAATACACCTTCTCGCACGGCAACTCGATCTTCGTCCTCGCCGAAGGCCGCTTGGTCAACCTGGGCTGCGCCACCGGGCACCCCAGCTTCGTCATGTCGGCCAGCTTCTCCAACCAGACGCTCGCGCAGCTTGACCTGTGGGAGAACAAGGACAAGTACGCGAACGACATCATGATCCTGCCCAAGAAGCTCGATGAAGAAGTCGCCCGCCTGCACCTGGACAAGATCGGCATCAAGCTCACGACGCTCTCGCCCAAGCAGGCCGACTACCTCGGCGTGCCGGTCGACGGCCCCTACAAGGCCGAAATCTACCGCTACTAGCATCGATATAAGCTCCGCCGCGCCTCTCCTTTAGACAAGCGGTGCGTTCCCGGGTGGTACCGGGAGGCCGGTACGTAACCCGGCAGATTCCGGAACGCCCCAGCACCGCTGCTGGGGCGTTCCCTCGTTGCCGCACGATATACTTGCCGCACCCATGCGCCTCCGCACCCTCCTCCTGCTCACTCTCTTCGCCACGCCTCTGCTGCCCGCGCAGACGAGCGACCCCGGCCACCGCACCCTTCGCCAGGCCAACTCCTACCCCACCGGCTTCCCCCCCCGCGGCGGCTCCTGGAGCCCCGATTCGCGCCTCTTCACCTTCCTGGCCGCGGACAACAAGGTCGTCGGCGACGCCGGCGATATCGTCGCGATCGAAGCCGCCACCGGCCACGCGTCCGTCCTCGTCACCGCAGCGCAGCTCGCCGCCCTGCCCGCGCCGCCCATCAGCGAGAAAGATCAGGACCACCGCAACCGCTACGCCATGTCCTCCTATCTCTGGGCCGACGACTCCAAACATCTCGTCATCGACAATGGCGGGCCCATCTATTTGTGGGACATCGCCACCGCAAAAGGCACCCTCATCGTCGACACCCACACCGGCTCCGGCGCCGACCCCAAGTTCTCCCCCGACGCGCACTCGGTCTCCTACCTCCGCGACCACAATCTATACGTCCACTCGGTCGCCACCAACCAGGAAACCGCCCTCACCGCCGGGCTGGACCCGAAAAACGGGGAAACTACCCTCAACGGCGAGGTCGACTGGGTCTACCTCGAAGAGATGGAGGTCCGCAGCAACTACTTCTGGTCGCCCGACTCCACCCGCCTCGCCTACCTGCAAATGGACGAGGCCAAGGTCCCCGAGTACCCCATCGAGGACTTCGTCCCCACCCACGCCACCGTCGACCTGCAGCGCTTCCCCCAGCCCGGCGACCCCAACCCCGCCGTCCGCGTCGGCGTCGTGAGCGCGACGGGCGGCCCAACGCTCTACCTCGACCTGCCCTTCAGCCAGAACAACGACTACATCCCCCGCTTCGGCTGGGTCGACAAGAGCACTCTCTACGTCGAGGTCCTCACCCGCGACCACCAGCACCTGAACCTCTACCTGGCCGACGCCGCCACCGGCCGCACCAGACTCATCCACGCCGAAAACGACGCCAAGTACCTCGAAGACAACTACGACATCACCTTCCTGCCCAACGGCCGCTTCTTCAACACCAGCTGGCAAGACGGCCACACCCACCTCTATCTCTACGGGTTCGACCCGCAGCACCCGTTAGACCGCGAGGCCACCCTGACCGCCCAGCTCACCCGCGGCGCGTACGAGGTCTACACCCCCGAGTTCCATGGCTCAGCCCTCTCCTTCAGCTCCACCGAGCCCGCCCTGGCCGACACCGCCCTCTACGCCACGGCCCTGGACGGAACGCAAAAGCGCCGCCTGACCCCCGCCCCCGGCACCCATGAAACCACCGTCTCCCCCGACGGCACCCACTTCATCGACATCGCCAGCACCGACACCACGCTCCCTACTGCCTCGCTCTGCACCACGTCCACCACCACCTGCACCGCGTTCTGGAAATCGAACCCCATCTCCGCCGCGACCGGCGTCCTCACCCGCCGCGTCACCTTCACCGCCGCCGACGGCCATACCCCCCTCTACGGCATCCTCACGCAGCCCGCCCAGGCCTCGGCCAAGTCGGTCCCGATCATCCTCAATCCCTACGGCGGCCCGCTCCCCAACCTCGACCTCAAGAACACCTGGTCCTACTCGCAGCTCTTCGACGAGCTCCTCGCCCAGCACGGGTTCGCCGTCCTGCACGTAGAAAACCGTGGCGAGGGCGGTCGCGGACGCGAGTTCTCGCAGGCCAACTACCGCAACTTCGGCCCCGTCCAGCTCGCCGACCAGCTCGCCGCGCTCGACCAGCTCCTGGCCCGCGAGCCCTCGCTCGACCCCGCCCGCACCGGCTGGTGGGGCTGGTCCTGGGGAGGCACCTTCACCCTCTTCGCCATGACCCACTCCGACCGCATCAAGGCCGGCGTCGCCGTCGCCCCCAACGGCGACTTCCGCGACTACGACACCATCTACACCGAGCGCTATCTCGGCCTGCCCGCCCGGAACGAACAGGCCTACGACACCGCCTCGAACGTCGTCAACGCCGGCAAGCTCAAGGGCCGCATCCTGCTGGCGCAAGGCACCGGCGACGACAACGTCCACATGGCCAACACCCTCCAGCTCCTCGACCCCTTCATCGAAGCCGGCATCCCCTACGACCTCCAGCTCTTCCCACGCAAGACCCATTCGATCTCCGGCTACCGCGCCCGCATGGAGCTCTACACCCGCATCCTCGCCCACTTCGAAACCTACCTGAAATAAGCCCTTGCCCCATTCATCACAGCCTCATCGTGATGAGTGGCCCCCCCTCCGATCCACGCCGGCCCACCCACTATCCGTGGTACGCTTTCCCTCAATGACCACCCAGTACGACTCCGGCCGCGGCTCCTCCTCCACCTTCGCCGTCTTCCTCCTCGCGCTGCTGCTCGGGGCCGGCGCGCTCGGGCTCTTCCTGCACAGCGCCACCACAGGCCTCCCCGGCCGCGTCGCCGCGCTCATCACCCAGCGCCCGGTCAGGTTCGATCCCTCCGTCCCGTTCGTCGTCGAAAAGATCCAGAAGCTCAACCGCCTCGAAACCGTCGTCTACTCGCTCGATTCCGTCGTCGAAGGTGCAAAAACAAGTCCTGTCTTCCCTGACGCCCTCGCCGCCGACCGCATCCTGCTCGTCGTCCACGGCCAGGCCATCGCCGGCGTCGACCTCGCCCGGTTGAAGCCGGAAGACGTCCGCATCGACTCCGCCGACCCCCGCTCCATCCACCTTAGCCTGCCCCCCTCCGAGCTCTTCGTCACCACGCTCGACAACGAGCACACCCGCGTCTACGCCCGCACCACCGGCCTGCTCGTCCCGGTCGACCGCGACCTCGAGTCCGACACGCGCGCTAAAGCCCAGCAGCAGCTCCAGGCCGCCGCGCTCGGCGACGGCATCCTCGATGCCGCCCGAAGGAATGCCCGCGCCACCATCGTCACCCTCCTCTACGGCCTTGGCTTCACCAAGGTAGACGTCACCTAGGCAGACCGCCCCGTTACCCACCCGGCACCCTCGTCTTCATCCCACCAAAGCCTCATTGCCAATCTCACACATTCCTGAGGTATCATCGCCTCATCATGTTGTCCCTTCTCAAATCCCTCATCCCGGCCAGCCTCTTCGGCAGCAAAGACGGAGCCGCCGCCGCCCTCCTCGCAGACGTGGTCGAACACCTCACCCCAGACGAAGAATCGACCCTGCTGCGCACCGTCGGCTGGGTCTCGGCCGGCTTCGGCGCGCTCGCGCTCGGCCTCTTCGTAGGCCGCGAGCTGCGCCAGCGCTACAAGTTCAACCGACGCACCCCGTACGATTTCTACGCCCACTCCGGCGAGGACCACGACCTCGAGTTCGGCGTAGGCATCTAGACTCGAGCATCAGCGCGTTCGCACAGGCCTGCTGTGAGCTCAACGCTGTGAGCTGATAGCTCCTACAACTCCTATCGTTTACCATCGAAGTCGATGGCAACCGAGATCACTCCCGCACTCCTCTTTCCCGGCCAGGGCTCCCAATCTGTCGGCATGGGCCGCGAGCTCTACGACCGCTACCCCACCGCCAAAGCCGTCTTCGACGAGGCCGACGAAGCCCTCGGCTTCCCTCTGTCAAAGATCATCTTCGACGGGCCCGCCGAGACCCTGCAGCTGACCGAGCACACCCAGCCGGCCATCCTCACCGTCTCCATCGCCGCCTGGCGCGTCCTCGCAGAGCTCCTCCCCAGCCTCCAGCCCGCCTACGCCGCCGGCCACTCCCTCGGCGAATACTCCGCGCATGTCGTCGCCGGAACCCTCTCCTTCGCCGACGCCGTCCGCACCGTCCGCCTCCGCGGCCAGTACATGCAGGCCGCCGTGCCCGAAGGCGAAGGCGCCATGGCCGCCATCCTCGGCCTGCCCGAAGAGCAGGTCAACGATCTCTGCGCCGAGGCCTCGGACGAGCTCGCCCCGTCTCCGCCCGTAGACACCACGCCGTCTGAGTCCGAGACCCCCCGCGCCCAGGTCGCCCGCTCCATCGTCTCGCCGGCCAACCTCAACTCTCCCGGCCAGGTCGTCATCTCCGGCTCGGTTGCCGCCGTAGACCGAGCGATCGCGCTCATGAAGGCCGCCGGCGCCCGCAAAACTGTTCTCCTCAAGGTCTCCGCGCCCTTCCACTGCGCGCTCATGCAGCCCGCGCAGAACCAGCTCGCCAACACGCTTGAAGGTATCGCCTTCCATGACCCCGCCTTCCCCGTAGCCTGCAACGTGGACGCGCGCCTGCTCACCCGCCGCGCCGACGTTCGCGACTGCCTCATCCGGCAAGTCACCGGCCCCGTCCGCTGGGTCGAGTGCCTCGAACTCCTGGTCGCCCGCAACGTCACCCATCTCATCGAGCTCGGCCCCGGCAAGGTCCTTACCGGCCTCACCCGCCAGATTCTAGGCAAAGGCGTAGAATCTTCCATCAGCCTGAACGTAGAAGACCAGTCCACCCTGGAAAAAACCCTAGCCACCCTTTCCACCTAAATATCCGGGTACACCCCAGGTCCGTATCCACCCCAAGTCCTATACACCCAGAGGGGTGCCCCATGATCACCGCAGGCTTCATCGCGGTGATCGTGGGGTTACTCTCTACCCAAGCTCCCGCGCACACACAAGAAAGGCCACATGCCCACCCTCCAAGACTCCGTACAAAACTTCCACACCCTAGACCAGAACGGCCACCCCGTCTCCCTCTCCGACTACGCCACCACCCCGGTCGTTCTCTTCTTCTACCCCCGCGCCGACACCCCCGGCTGCACCACCGAAGCTTGCGCCTTCCGCGACGCCCTCACAGCGCTTAAAGCCGAAGGCGTCACCCTGCTCGGCATCTCCCGCGACACCGTCAAGGCACAGAAGAAGTTCGCCGAAAAGTTCCACCTCTCCTACCCACTCCTCGCCGACCCGGACGAGACGATCTGCAACTACTTCGACCTCATCAAGCCCAAGAACATGTACGGCAAGCTGGTCAAAGGCGTCGAGCGCACCACCTTCCTCATCGCGCCCGCGGACGCCGAAGGCCACCAGCGCATCGCCCACATCTGGCCCAAGGTGAAACCCGAAGGCCACGCCGAAGAGGTCCTCGCCTACCTTAAAGCCCATCCTCAGAAGTAGCCGCGTCCTGGGTCTTAGTGCTGGTCCAGACCGAATCACCCCAGGATGATAAAGTCTCTGTTCCTTTGATTGTCATTCCGCTTGGAAATCTGCGTTTGGGAGCGCCACTACCCTAATAGGCAATCGGATTTAAGCGCGGACCCCTGAGCTACGGGAAGGGAAAAGGAACGACAATAAAGGCAACCCTTATATTTATTGTCACGCCGTAGGGATCTGCGGTTCAATCGGCGCTACATCCACCTATAGGCAACCACCACACTAGTCAGCCCCTACTGCTTAGGATTCCCCCCTGGAGCCGCCGTCCCCACCGGCGAAGACCCCCCATTTACCGGCGTCTGATTCACCCCCGGCCCAGTATTGGCCGCACCGGCAGCAGGCAAAGCCCCAGCCTTTCCACCATCCAGCCGCGCCCCAGGGATCACGCCCGGAACCACCCCATTCTCCAGCACATGAAAGTTCAACGTAGAGCCCGCCCGCGCCACCGCTTCCGTGCCCTTGTCCGGTGCGGAGTCCGCCACGTCCTTGTGCCCTTCCTTGCCGTTGAAGTCCACCACGTCGGTCACGACAGGCACGCCGCCCACACGCGTCAGCTGGATCGAGAGGATGCCCCCGCTCTCGACCGTCCCCGCCTTCGCCGCGCTCACCACCGTTCCGTCAATCCGCGTTCCCGCCGGTAATACGACGCCCGCGGTCGTCCGCACCGGCGCGGTCAGTGTACCGTGCACGGCGTCGCCGTTCTTGAACGAGCCCGAGTCCACCGAGCTCGACAGCTGCATGGAAATGGCGCTGCCGACCTTGATCGCGGACCCGGTGCGCTGCCCCGAGACTGGGCTCGACTCCGCCGCATTGTCCCGCGCGCCGGGGATGCCGGTACTGTCCAGCACCGTGTCCGCGGACTGCTTTGTGTTCGAGGGAGCGAGGGGGACCTTCGGATTATCGAGCCCGGAGTTCCCCTGCGCGGTTGCGGCGCAAGCGAGCAGGACGGAAAATAGAGCGGCGAACACGGCTTTCATACCGCATTTGGATGCGCATTTCGGATCGCCGTGCAGCCCTGTTTACACTGAAAGCATGCTCCTGCCGTTAGAAATCGCCGGCGCGTCCGCCGCAGCGCTGGCCGGCGCGGCCGCGTACGCGACACTGAACTCGCGCGCGCAGTGGTTCGGGCCGGTGCTCGTCGCGCCGCCGCTGCCCAATCAGCTCGCGCTCACCTTCGACGACGGGCCCAACCCCGTCGCAACGCCCCGGCTGCTCGAGATCCTGGCGCGGCACAATGCGCGTGCCACCTTCTTCCTCATCGGCGAGCACGTCCGGCAGCAGCCCGCGCTGGCGCGTCAGATCGCCGCGGCCGGTCACGTCATCGGCAACCATACGCAGACGCACCCCTGGCTGCCGCGCCACGGCAACACATTTATTCGAGAGGAGATCGCCGCCGGCAAGCGCACGCTTGAAGACACGCTGGGCCAGGCAGTGACGCTCTTCCGTCCGCCGCACGGCGCGCGCCGTCCCGCCGTCCTCACCGCCGCCCGCGCGCTCGGCATGCAGACGATTATGTGGAACCTGATCCTCGGCGACTGGCATCCCGTCACTGCGGAGACCATTCACCAGCGGCTCCTGAAGGGTATCGCGCGCCATCGCCGCACCGGCACCGGCACCAACTTCGTCCTGCACGACGGCGGCCAGCACAGTTCCGGCGCGCCCCGGCTCCCCACCGTGCGCGCGGTTGAAATGCTGCTCGAAGGGCTCGCCGGCGGGATGGAGCTGGTCGTTCCGCCGGATTGGGCCGTCGTCAGGCGCGCGGGTTGATACACTTGGCAGCGAACCTATGAGTCTGAAAGCCAAGATCGAAGCTGTTATCTACGCGTGCGAGGAGCCGGTAACGCTGGCGCAGCTCGTCGGCCTGCTAGGCCAGGAAGCCGAGCAGGAGCTCGACGCCATCGCCGCGCGCCAGCAAACGCTGCACCTGCTGGAAGACTCGCCAGAAGCCGACCCGGCAGAGTACGCGCCGGAGGCGTTGCCCGAGAGCGCCGCACCCGAGACCGCGGCCGAAAAGCGGCAGTCCCGCGAGAAGGACCGCCGCCTGCGCGAGTTCCTCAAAGAGGTCGTCGATCACCTGGTCGCCGAGTACACGAACGGCGATCGCGGGCTCGAGATCCGCGAGGTCGCCGGCGGCTACCGTATGGCGACCAAGCCCGAGTACCACGATGCCGTGCGCGGCTTTGTGCGCTCGCTCAAGCCTGCCCTCAAGCTGACCCTGCAGGCGCTCGAAACCCTCGCGGTCGTCGCATACAAGCAGCCCGTCACGGCGCCCGAAATCTCCGAGATCCGCGGCGTCGATTCGGGCGGCGTGCTCGGATCGCTCATGGCGCGCAAGCTCGTCACGACCGCGGGCCGCAAACAGGTCGTCGGCCGCCCTATTCTTTACAAGACTACAAAAGACTTTCTTTTACGCTTCGGCTTGAGGGACATCGGCGAGCTTCCCAGCATCGAAGAGTTTGAGAAGATGGCCGGCGAACTGGCCGAGCAGGAGGAGATTCCCATGCCGCACGGCAGCGACACGAGCGAAGAGCGCATTACGCACGAGAATCTTGAAGAGGAAAAGCACGCGTCCGAGCCGCAGGCGGACGGCAACTCCGATTCGCTCGAAAGCGACGACAGCAACCGGCCCAGCGACGAAATGCCGGCTATCGACGGGCGCATGTCCGGTCTTCCGCCAACCTACAACGAGCCGGGTGACGATCCATCCGCAGACGAAGCCGCGATTCAGGAAGGGAAGTAAACCATGGGATTTGACATCAGACCAGTGCCGGACAGCCCGAACGACAACGAGCCGAACGTAGTCGGAACCCCGGAAGGGGACAACGAGTGGGCTCCCGATGAGCCGCTCAAGCCCTCCGACGTGACCCCTGCCAATGGATTGCAGGACCCACGCGGCGCTGAGCCGGATGACCCTTACAAGCAGGATCACAAGTAGCGCAGAACATAGTTCGATTGTAGGATTCAGCTATGACATTCGATGAACGTATCGATAGGTTGACCGAGCGGCATGAAGCCTTGGCGCAAAGTGTGGAGCTCTTATCTGCGCATATCGAGCATGTGAGCGAGAACACAGAGCGAACCGATAGAACAGTCCAGATACTTGCCCAAAGCATTCAGGATCTTGTCGTGATCGTCCGCAGCCATGAATCACGGATCAGGCATCTGGAATCCTAGGGTGACTTGCGGTCAGTTGGAATGCGCACCCTGATTTTTCATCGCGCATAATAGAAGGATGAGTATTCCTTCGAAGAAGACCGCGACCAAGGCAGCCGCCAAGCCGGATGCGCCCGCCGGGGAGCGGCTGCAGAAGATCCTTGCGCAGGCCGGCATCGCCAGCCGGCGCAAGGCCGAGGAGATCATCCTCGAAGGCCGCGTGCAGGTCAATGGCACGACCGTCACCGAACTCGGCACCCGGCACGACTCGGCCAAGGACCACATCCGCGTCGACGGCAAGCTGCTGCAGGGGCCGGAACGGCAGAAGTATTACATGCTCAACAAGCCGCGCGGCTACGTCACCACGCTCGACGACCCACAGAAGCGCCCCACTGTCATGCAGCTGATGATGCAGAAAAGCGGCCCGCACGGCGACCAGGTGCGGCTCTACCCGGTCGGCCGGCTCGACTACCTGTCGGAAGGCCTGCTCCTGATGACCAACGACGGCGCGCTCGCGAACTCGTTGTCGAAGGCCGCCGCCGGCGTCGAAAAGACGTACCTGGTCAAGATCAGCGGCAACCCGCCTGTCGAGGGTCTGGACCAGATCCGCCGCGGCATCATGATCGACCGCGGGCGTCTGGACGAGGTGCGCGCGGGCCGGCGCGACCGCATTCTGACCGCGCCCGCCAAGCTCGAACTGGTCCGCGGCGGCGACAACCCGTGGTTCGAGCTGACCCTGACCGAGGGCCGTAACCGCCAGCTGCGCAAGATGTTCGAGGAGATCGGGCACCATGTGGAGAAGATCCGCAGGATCGGGTATGGCGCGCTGCGCCTGGACGTTGCCCCGGGAGAGTTTCGCGAGCTGACCCTGGGCGAGGTGATGGCGCTCGACCGCGCGGCCAAGGGAAAAAAGGTGGAGGCGAAGCGCTCGCTGCCGGAGTTCGCCAAGCTGAAGACGCCCGCCAAGCCCAAGCGCCCAGGCGCAGGGAAGAGCTACAAGGCGGCTCACTAGCCCCGTTTAACCCCCTTTTTTCGCCGTCATCCTGAGCAAAGCGAAGGATCCCCGCATTGTCGCTGCGACTCCACTTCAAGGTAAACGGCTCCAGCACCGGAAGCTGGGGCAATCTCTTCAGCTCACAGCTATGAGCTGACAGCTAATTGTTACGCTTCCCCCACTATTGACTTATGTATAGATCGAGGCCCACAATACTCCCGATTTTCATAGTTCGTAGCGGACCTTTCCAGGGTTCGTCGAATCCAATGGAAGTAAAGGAGTCTGACCTGTGGCAATTGAGAAAGCGACGTTTGGGGCGGGGTGTTTCTGGGGGGTTGAGGCGCGGTTCGGAGAGCTGAACGGCGTTCTCGATACGGCAGTCGGGTATGAGGGGGGCCATCTCGAGCACCCGACCTACAAGGAAGTCTGCACCGATAAGACCGGCCACGCCGAGGTGGTGCAGGTCACGTTCGACAACAGTCGCCTGTCGTATGACGCGCTGCTGGACACCTTTTTCGCCCTGCACGACCCCACGCAGCTCAACCGCCAGGGCCCGGATTGGGGTTCGCAGTACCGCAGCGTCGTTTTTTATGAGAACGAGGCCCAGGAACAAGCCGCTCGAGCAAAGATCGCTGAGTTGAACGCCGCGGGAACCTTTCGCAGGCCCATCGTGACGCAGGTAGCGACCGGGCAGAACTTCTGGAAGGCCGAGGAGTACCACCAGAGATACCTGGAAAAACGCGGCATGGTGAGCTGCCATATCTGAAGAAGGCGAACTGCTCTATGACCCTCTGATCGAGTACTTGGGTGGAAGCATGGGACTTCAATCCCACGAACAAGGCCCATGGAATGAAGGGGCTATGGCCCTGGCGCTCTAAAGGTAACCCGATGGAGAGACTTCGTCGGACCCTTCTAATCCTTGAACAGGCCGAGCGCGGCGCGGAGATCCTGCCAGGCGAATCGCTTATCGCGGACCTTCAGCAGATGGCCGACGGCCTGCTTGAGGCGGCGCAGCCGGTGCCAGCCTGCGTGCGCGCCACTGGCCCGGCGGTAGAAGCGTAGCTCGGCCGCAAGGATGTTGCGATAGCGCGCAAGCGACGCATCGCCGCCCAGGGTGGACGTGGACAGATCGTGCGTGAGGCGCGCGCGCAGCAGGTAGAACTTGCTGCCGGTCGAAGCCAGCAGGTCGAACACTGCGTGGTCGAGGAAATCGAGAGGAAAGCTGGTGGGAAAGCCGCCGATGCGTTCGAGCGCCTGCACGCGCAGCAGCGCCGCGGAGTTGAAGGCGGTGATCGCCCGGGCAGGGATGCCGTGCAGAGCGGGCGGCAGGGGCGGCGTGGATAGCCGAGGCAGCAGGTGCGGGGAGTGGACACGTCCGGCCTGAACCAGGTTGGGCAGCACGGCATCCACCTGCGCGGGAACCTGGCGGAGAGCGGCCAACGCTTCGGCGAGCCACTCGGCGGTCAGCACCGTGTCCTGGTCGAGCAGCAGCAGCCAGGGGCTGTGGCTGGCCTGCGCACGGGCGAGCGCAACGTTGTAGGCGGCGGCCAGGCCGGGGTTGGCACGGTCGTGCCGGTAGTCGGCCGGGCAGGGGAGCGGCGGCAAGGCATGGTGCCCGGGCGAGTTGTCGTAGACCAGCAGGGTGAGCTGGACAGCCAGCCCAGGATCGGCCAGCAGGATCTCACGCAGAGAGAGAAAGGTCGGGCTCTGCTCCGGTGCCATGCGGTAGAGCACGAGCACAGCGGTGACGATCATCGGGCCTGCTCGCGCCTGGCTGCCTGCATATCCCATAAATACCAGAGGACAGCGAGGTTGACGCGCAGGCTCTTGCGGAAGAAGCGGTGGCGAACCAGGGTGAAGACCCGGATCAGGCGGCTGGGGCTGGTCTCGCAGAGGCTGTAAGCCGTTAGCAGGTCGCGGTCGCGCGGCGACAGTTCAGCCGCGTAGACTCGCAAAAGAGCGCGGGCCTGGCGCTCGGTCCGTTCCCATTCGATGCGGCGCATCGTGTGGTCGCGAAAGCGCGGCACCATCCTGGGGGTGCCGTGCTCGATTGCACCGACCACGTTCGCAGCGTGCTGGCGATAGAGCACCGTAGGTTCCCTCAGAAAGGCGGACGCGCCAAACAGGCAGGCGGTCAGGGCGATCCACCAGTCGTGCATCGGCGTCTCCGGGGCCATGCGATCGGCGAGCTGGCAGAGTGGACGATTGAACAGGGCAGTACAGCCCGTCAGCACGTTCTGCGTGACCAGGCGCCGCAGCTCGTGAATTCCGGAGGGGTCGATGTCCTGGTGCTTCCAGAAGGACGGCGCGGTCACCCGCAGGTGCTCATCGACGATGCGGAGGTCGGAGAAGACGAGCAGCGGCGTGCCGTCCGGGTGGGTTTGCTCAAGGGCATGCAGCGCGGCCATGGAAGCGCCGATCTTGGTCGGGAGCCAGACGTCGTCCTGGTCGGCCAGCGCGAGATACTCCGCGGTGGAGGCCTGCATCAGGTGGAGGAAGTTCCACTTGGCTCCGCCGGAAGGCTCGCCGGCGGGCAGCAGCGTGAAGCGGCCGGGGAAGGTGCGCGCATAGTGCTCCAGGATGGCGCGGGTCGAGTCCGTCGAGCCGTCGTCGCGCGCAAGGATGCGCGTGTCCGGGTAATCCTGGGCCAGGATCGATTCGATCTGCTCGCGCAGGTAGAGCTCGCCCTGGTAGGTGGCGAGCAGGACTTCGACGAGCGCGCCGGGCATCTAGCAATCTCTCAGGGCGACGGTAAGAAGACGTCCGGCGCGGGCAAAGGAGGCGTTCCGCAGCGCAACCAGCGCCTTCCGCAGCAGATCCCGGCGGAAGCTGCGACGCTCGACCGTGCTGCCGAAGCGACGGTAGAAGCGTGCCGCGGCGCGCAGGATGCCTGCGTGCCTGCGTGCCTGCGCGTCATGGTCCGCGGCGGCTTCGTCTTGGGAGAGGGAGTGGGCGAGCTGTGCCTGGAGCACGTGGACCTGGCCGCCCGAGGCCTGCAGCAGATGAAAGGTAGCGTGATCCAGGTAGTCCAGGGGGAAGTCCTGGGGAAATCCGCCGACACCCTCCAGGGCTGAAACTCGCAGCAGCGCGCCGGAGTTGAAGTAATGCAGCGCCCTTGCGGAGACTCCGTGGCCGATCTCGCCCGCAGGTGAGAACGGTGGAATCAGAGGCGAAAGGATACTGCTTCCACGCATAAGTTGAGGCACCAGCGCGCAAATGCCGGGCTGCAGACCGCCCAGCTCAGCGCCTATCTCCAACAGGTACGCGCTGGTGACGGTCGTATCCTGGTCGAGTAGCAGAAGCCACTGCAGGCCACGTTGCCGCGCGCGCCGCAGAGCGAAGTTGTAGGCAGTCGCCAGACCCGGGTTGGCGGCGTCATGCTGATAGATCCCGGAGAAAGCGTTGGGCCTGGGCTGCTCATAGGGCGTGTTGTCGAAAACCATCACCTCAAACTCAGCCGCGCCCGCCTCAAGCAGATGCCTGAGGGAGCGGAAGGCCGGGCTTTCGTCAGCCGTCATTCCATACAGTACAACGATGGCCAGTACGGGCATGGCGTCAGGCATGGCTGGGGCCCTTCGCGTTGAACTTGTCAGGCCAGGATGCCGAGGCCGTTGCTCGCTTCATAGTTGTAGAGTCGCTTTCCAGTCGCCCGGGCAAGATCCAGCACCGCCTGTTTGACCTCCGGAAAGGACTCGGTGTCATGGAAGATGGCGCATTGCGAGTTCCGCACAGCCCAGAGACCGCAATCGAAGGTATCGCGGTAGGTGTGGACGATATCGACATGGGCAAGACCATAGGGCCCGCTCTGGGTCCGGATGAAGTCGCGATAGTCACTTCTCAGCAGCTTGATGTTGTCGTAGGGAGCAAGGCGTTCGCGGGTCTGGTCATAGATATCGGTCAGGTTCGCGGTGTGAATGTCTCCCTGGAACGTATCGACCCCAAGGACGGAGCCGAAGTAGCAGGACAGCGCGACAGTCGAGAAGCCATGCTCTACGCCGAACTCGATGCACCGGGTGGTGTTGATCCTAAAGCGCTCGATCAACTCCGCCAGGATGTTTTCGATTCCCTCCCAGGCGGAGACCGTGTCCAGCCGCCGCGACGGTGCCTGGCGCGCGGCAGGCGTATAGATGGTAAGCGGGACGCGTGGTTTAAGCAGGCCGGTAAGGGCCGCGCTCCAATACGCGAACTCGAAATCTTTCCTTTGCTCCATTGCTGAGAAAACCTTCCTCACCCGTCACACAACAGGCCGGTCGTCACTTCGCCTGAACGATGTTCTGATTGTACCGTGACAGGCGCTCGAGCCTGCGCCGGACAATCCCCAGCAGAGCCTTGCGTTCCGCCGCATCGATCGTCCCAAACCAGCCCAGCAGCAGGGTGCTGACGAGCCAGCCAACGACGTAAGGCCATGGCACAAGCGGTGGCCCCACCGTCCACCAACTGCGCCATAGCACGGCCGTAGGCACGACGATCAACAGCGGTCGCAGCATCCCGGCGCTCAACAGTCGCAACCGGGAGACCGAAAATTTGGAGAAGGTGAAGTGCATGCTCACCGCAAAGTGCATCGCCACGCTGACGAACGCTCCCAGCAGCGTACCGTACGCCACGCCGACGGCCCCCACCCGCTGCACCAGGTAGACGCTGGCGACCACGTTGACGACCGCCTCCGACGTGGCGCCGGCGATGGCGACCTTCTGGCTGTCGGTTGCGACCAGCATGCTTGCATACGGCATGCAGACGCTGCGGATGACGTTGGCTACCACCAGGATCCGCAGGAAAGCGATCGCGTGCAGCGCGTAGGACTCGCCTACCCAGAGCCGCAGCACCCAATACCCGCCCACCAGCAACGGCAGCCCGGAAAAGAGCAGCAGAATCGTCGAGTACCGCGTAGTTCTGTTCAGCACGTCGCCCATCTGCGCCGGGCTCCGGCTGACAGCAAGTGCCGACGCCGTGGGCAGCAGCGGCCCGAGCGCGGCTCCCATAATGGACAGCATGAAGTTGGTCGGCAGCGTCGCGACGGCGTAAAAAGCCGTCTGATCGAACGCGTATTTGCCCACAATGGTGACGTCAAGACCACTGACGCAGAGCATTCCCGCGCTCCAGACGGCGAGCGCGGAGCAATAGGCGAGCATCTTCCGCACCATGCCAAAATCAAGATTGCGCAGGCTGAGCCGCACGTGACTTACATAGCGTCGCCAGGCGGCAAACTGCAGCAGGCCCGTAACGATATTGACCAGCGCGACGAGCGCGCCCATCCAGGCCAGGCTGCTGTGCCGCGCGACCGCAGCCACCACCACGCCAGTAAAAAAAAAGCGATTCAGCAGCGCCAGCACCGTCGGCACCGTGTACCGCTGCAGGCCCAGGAAGATAGACGAAAACACGGAGCAGAAGAGCCCGAACGACAACGAGATGCCGACAAAGACCAGGCTCAGGCGCACATCGCGGTAGAGCGCCGGGGGCATCTCGCCGAAGATCTGCGGGACTCGCCAGGCGAGAGCGAGAGTGAGCAGCACGCCAACGATACTGGTGCAGAGCATGATGGCCAGGCCCGCGCTCGCTCGCATGCCGGAGCCGATGGAGTCGCAGCGTGCCTCAAACTCCGCCACATACTTCGAGATGCCGGTCTGGACGCCAAAATCGAGATAGCCCACGTACGCGCTCATCTGCAGAATCAAGACCCAGGCGCTATAGGTGCGCACGGGCAGCTTGTGGGTCAGGTAAGCGGGCAGCACCAGCGCGACCAGGGTAGAAAGAAACAGGCGTCCGACGCTGATAAAGGCATTGCGCGTAAACGTCTTCGCGCTTCCGGAGCGGGGCGTGGACGGTACGGGGTTCTCGGCCGGGGCCTCGATGATCTGCTCTGCCGGCAGGGCAAGGTCGCTGTTTGAAACGGGATCGGCCACGACCCTATCCTACCCTGCACGGCATGAGTCGCGGCTGCACGGGCCTGGCGATCGCGGGTTTCGGAACTTGCGAACTGGGTAGAGCCGATCCCGCAAGCACCGGAGCACTCGCTGCCCACGCCGTCACGTCTCAGGGGACCTATCTAAGCGCAAGATAGCCGTTCTGTGCTACAGTCAAGACACGCGCAAGCGTAGGGCACTTCGGGGAAAGACCACGTACTGGTCTGGCCAGAGACCGAAGCGACAACCCTCTCCAGCACTCTCTTTTCTTCCGGCCGCCTCGCTCAAACGGCAAACCCGGAAACGTCTTCGGAAAGATAACGCGCTGGTTGCTCTGGCTGGAAGGCAATGGTCATCGGACCTGCCTCGCCGTGCAGCAGCAGCGCTTCCGTCAAACGACAGCAATGCTGACTCCCTGAACCTGACTGGTGCCCCTGCGGATCGCGCAGACCTGCACCCCCGGCCCGCACGCCTCGCTGCCTCGGCAAACGCTCGCGCGCCCGCTACCCGGTACGACTGAAGGAAAACTCTTGAACTCTGCAACGCTTGAACTGAACGAAACCGCAACCACCCCCGAACTCTCGAACACTCCCGCCGCAAACCCCTCCGATCGCCACATCAACCACGCCAACATCACCGCGACCGCGACCGAAATCGACCCCAAGACCGGCCTGCCGATGCTTCAGGGCGTCCATTTCGCCGACTTCAACGTCTCCGACTCGCTTAAATCGCGCCTGAAGGCCGCCGGCTTCGATACCCCCACGCCCGTCCAGGCCAAGGCCATCCCGCCCGCGCTCGAAGGCCACGACATCCTCGCCACCGCCTCCACCGGCACCGGCAAGACGCTCTCCTTCCTGATCCCGATGATCGAGCGCATGGAGGCCAACTCGGTCCCCTCGACCAAGGGCAAGCGCGGCCCCATCCGCTCGCTCATCCTGCTGCCCACCCGCGAGCTCGCCATGCAGGTCCTCGAGGCCTACGGCAAGATCTCGCCCCAGGCCAAGTCCGACTCGGTCCTCGTCTGCGGCGGCCTGAGCGAAAACACGCAGCTTGACCACCTCTCGCGCGGTCCCCGCCTTGTTGTCGCCACGCCCGGACGCCTGGAAGACTTCCTCCGCCGCCGCTCGGTCAACCTGAACTCGGTCGAAATGCTCGTCCTCGACGAGGTCGACCGCATGCTCGACATGGGCTTCCTGCCCGCCATCCGCCGCATCGTGGGCGCGCTGCCC
>CAXUDC010000027.1:0-26615 GCA_964249685.1 uncultured Acidobacteriaceae bacterium | reverse complement strand
GTTCTTGCCATCTTTGCTTAGGGGCCATCGGCGGGAGTGCCCTCGCAGGGTCTCTCAGCATGCCGCGCGCGTGGCTAGCGCACGTAGCTGTAGGTCCCGCACAGATTGGTGGCGGTGGCGATAGCTTCGGGGGTGAGGTCGGGGATCTTTTCGCCGGAGAAGAAGGCGATCTGAAGCTGTTTGCCGGCTGCGTAGGTGACCATCCATTGCGTGTCTTCGGCGCCGCAGAGGGTGTTCTTGTGCATGAACTTGGTGTCGGCGGGGATGCTGAGGCGGTAGAGATTGCCGGCGGTGGCGGTGGCGTCGGCGAGGTCGAAGGTGGCTTTGAGCTCCGCGGGCTGGACGGCGCGGATCTGGGCGAGGGGGAAGGAGAGGAAGTTGATGCCGAAGCGCTCGCCGGCGAAGGCGACGTCGCCGGTGATGGCGCGGGCAGTCTTGCTGGAGGCGCGCCAGGTGCCTTTTTCCTGGGCGTGGGCGGAGAGGGTGAGGAGGACTACGGCGAGGGCGGCGAGGAGACGGGGCATGTTAGGAGGATGACATTGGGGGTGGGTGGAGGCAAGGGCTTGGATGATAGCCCGCCCACTCATCACGGTGAGGCCGTGAGGAAAGGGGCACCCGAGGGATTGTAGGTGACGGCTCTTTTGAGGGCTTGCTGGACGATCTGGCCGGTGGGGTCCTGCTGGGGACTCAGGGGGAGGAAGACGGTGGTTTGCTCGCGGCGGGCGTAGAGGTTTTGCACCACGAGCAGGCGCATCAGGAGGACGGCGGCGCTGACCGATGGGCAGTCCATGCCTAGCCAGCCTGGGGAGTTGTGGGTGCTGGGACGTAGGCCGGTCTCGCGTTCGAGGGCCTGGGCGAGGTTGCTGCGTGCTTGCGAGTCGGCTTCGCCGGGGACGATGAGCGGGGATTCGAGCTGCATCTGGCGGAGCATGGCGGAGATCTCCCAGTGCTGCTCGGGGGTGGTGTGTTCGAGCCAGTAGTGGCTGGTCTTCGCGACCGCGGTGATGACGTTCTTGATCTCTTTTTCGACTCGGAAGTCGGGGCCCGCGGGCAGGTAGAGCGACAGGCCTGCGAAGCGGGCGCAGACGTTTTCGGTCACGATGGCGCGGGCGAGCCAGCCCGCCATGCCGGCGCTGGTGACGTACATCCTGACCCAGCACGGGTCTGGCGCGGGCTCGGCGTGGAGCCCGGTGACGAGATGGAGGCCGCGGCAAAGCTCGGCTCGGACGGCTTCGGTGTCGCCCGCGGCGGGTTCGAGCAGGGTGCCGCGATGCGGAGGACCGCCGGCGAGCGCGAGATCGCAGAAGGACTGCCAGATCCGGTCCCAGGCGATGCGGCCGTCCGGCCCGTACTGCAGCGCGGCGGAGCCCATGGAGACGGGCTGGACCTCGTCGGCGCGGTCGCGGTAAAGCTGCGGCAGGATGAGGCGCAGGCGGGCTTCGAGCTGTGCGTCGGTTGGCGTTGAATCGGTCGGGCTCACGACTCAAGTCTAGTCTCGGCAGGGGTGAGTGTTCCGCGGCTAAGCCCCTCGCTCCTCGCGTGATTGCCCGCGGGGCTGAAGCCCCAAGCTTCCACCCTTGAGCAACGATGTGCGGTGACTCGCGGTATAGTGCTGAGTATGCGTGCGTCCGCAACCCGGTTTGAGCTTGCGCGGATCGGCCTCGAGCGCTGGGCGATCGTGGGGCTGGGCTCGCTGGCGCGGCGAATGTCTCGCGGTAAAACGCGCCCGGCGCACCTGCTTACGGGTGAGCGCGGGGAGCTCGAAGCGCTGTTTTACCTGCGTCGGCAGGGCTACGTGGTGGTCGAGCGGCGGTGGCGGTCGAAGGAGTTCAATGGAGATCTGGACCTGATTGCGTGGGACGGGGAGACGCTGTGTTTTGTCGAGGTGAAGACGCGGACGAAGCGCGACAGGACGCCCGCGGGCTCGGCGGTGGACTACGGCAAGCAGCAGATGCTGCGGCGGATGGCGGGGTCTTACCGGCGCTCCCTGCCCGCGGACGAGCGGTACAACACGCCGGTGCGGTTCGATGTCGTCTCCGTGTACCTGCTGGGGGCGGCGGTGGAGTGTGAGCTGGTGCGGGGCGCGTTTGCGGGGCTGGGATCCGCATTCGAGCGTGGCGGTGTCTAAGTCGCAGGGGCTTCGGTCTACTATAGGGTGAGAAAGTTTTGAAGGGGAGACACGATGGCTCTGCTGGATGCGCCGGAGTATAACGAGGGCCGGGAAAAAGCAAAGAAGAACGCGCTGATCGGTGCGGGAGTGGCCGTTGCGTTGCTGATCGTGCTGACCTTTGCCGGCTTCTTTGCGGGGCATGGCTGGCTGTTCATGAACCTGCCGGTGGAGCACAAGGTTAACGGGTTCTTCAACGATTTGGAGGCGAAGGACTACGCGAAGGCCTATGGCGTCTACAACAACGATGCCGACTGGGCCGCGCACAAGGACAAGTACAAGGACTATCCGCTGAGCCGGTTTACGGAGGACTGGACGACCGAAAGCCCGGTGAAGGCGCCCATCACGACGCATCATGTGGACATCTCGGAGACGGATGGGACGGGGACGTTTGGGACCGGGACGATTGTGGCGGTGCGGGTCAATGGGGACAACAAGCTGTTCATGTTTGTGAATCGCAAGGACGGCACGATTACCTGGCCGGCGGGGCACGAGATTTTGTATTAGGGCGACTCTGATGATGCACTTAGGGTGGAAGCGTGGAACTTTAGTCCCACGAACAAGCCCAGTGGAATGAAGGGGCTTAAGCGCCGGCGCTCCATAGGTGAGCCGATAAATCGACTTAATCAACCGTTCACCTTGAAGTGTAGTTGCAGAGACAATGCGGGGGTCCTTCGCTTCGCTCAGGATGACGGCGAAAAGAAAGAACAGCAGTTAAACTTCGAGGTAAATGGCTCTGGCGCTGACAGTGTGGTTGGACTGCGAGACGCAGATGCCCTTCGGGAATGACAAATAAGGAGGATGGCGGATGGTAGCCGGTGCAATGAACCTGGATCGCAAGACGCCTGGGGTGTATGAGACGGCGACGCCTGCCCCGGCTGAGCTGCACCACTGGATCGACGGGGTGCCCATGGCGGGTACGTCGGGGCGCTTTGGGGAGGTGTATCACCCGGCCTCGGGGCAGGTGCGGTCGCGGGTGCCGCTGGCCGCCGATTCTGAAGTAGACGCTGCCGTGGCGGCTGCGGCTGCGGCGTTTTCGTCCTGGTCGGCGCAGCCTCCGCTCCGGCGGGCGCGGGTGTTGTTTCGCTTTCGGGAGATCTTCGAGCGGCGGCTGGACGAGGTTGCGGCGCTGCTCACGTCCGAGCACGGCAAGGTCAACTCCGACGCGCGCGGGGAGTGTACGCGGGGGCTCGAGGTGGTGGAGTTTGCCACAGGAATTCCGCAGCTTTTGAAGGGTGAATTCACCGAGCAGGTGGGGGCCGGGATCGATAGCTGGTCGATGCGCCAGGCGCTCGGCGTGGTGGCCGGGATTACGCCGTTCAACTTTCCCGCCATGGTGCCGATGTGGATGTTTCCGATTGCGCTTGCGTGCGGAAATACGTTTGTGCTGAAGCCGTCCGAGCGCGACCCTTCGGCCTCGCTGCTGCTGGCGGCGATGCTGAAGGAAGCGGGGCTGCCGGATGGCGTGTTTAACGTCGTACATGGCGATAAATCCGCCGTGGACGCGCTCCTGCAGCATCCGGTGGTGCAGGCGATAAGCTTTGTGGGCTCGACGCCGATTGCGGAGTACGTGTACCGGCAAGGCACCGCCGCGGGCAAGCGGGTGCAGGCGCTGGGCGGGGCCAAGAACCACATGATCGTGATGCCGGACGCGGACCTGGATCAGGCGGCGGATGCGCTGGTGGGCGCGGCGTATGGCTCGGCGGGCGAGCGCTGCATGGCGATCTCGATCGCGGTAGCGGTGGGGAATGCCACAGCGGAGGCGCTTAATGCGAAGCTCGAGGAGCGGATCGCCAAGTTACGGATCGGAGATGGCGCGCTGGACAGTGCCGAGACGCCAGTCGATCTTGGGCCGCTGGTGACGCGGACGCACCTGGACAAGGTCTCTTCGTACCTCGCGCTTGGGGTTGAAGAGGGAGCGGAGCTGCGGGTGGATGGGCGGAAGGCCGCACTGCCGGCGGGCGAGGGCTTTTTCCTGGGGGCGTGCCTGTTCGACCACGTGAAGCCTTCGATGCGGATCTACAAGGAAGAGATCTTTGGCCCGGTATTGGGAGTGGTGCGCGCCGCGAGTTTTGAGACCGCGTTGCAGCTGATCAACGAGCACGAGTTTGGCAATGGGACCTCGATCTTTACGCGCGACGGCGATACGGCGCGGGAGTTTGTGCATCGCGTGCAGGCCGGCATGGTGGGGGTGAATGTGCCGATCCCGGTGCCGATGGCGTTCCACTCCTTTGGCGGGTGGAAGCGTTCGCTGTTTGGCGACCACGCGGTGCATGGGATGGAAGGGGTGCGGTTTTATACACGGATCAAGACGGTGACGAGCCGGTGGCCGGCGGGGATTCGGGCTGGGGTGGATACTACGATGCCTACGCTGGGGTAGGTATTGAGGGGACCCACTCATTGCAAAGTGCGCGATGAATGGGGCACGGTTTCCTGGTGGCTCCCACCCAGGTCTCGAAAGCGAGACCTGGGGCACCCGGATCATACTGGTACCGGCTATTTTTCTGCGGTGGGGGGGACTATGTTTTTGAGCCGGAGGTAGGTGGAGAGCTCCGCGTACTGCTCGTTGTCATGCGAGATGTTGCCCCAGGCGAGCGTGATGCGGGAGCGCTTGACGCGCGGGTTGACGACGATCTCGGCCAGGTTGGCGTCGGTCAGTGCGCCGTAGGCCTTGTCGCACTCGGCGAAGGAGGCTTGCAGGCCGGCGAGGATCTCGGCCTTGGTGCCGATATCGGAGGGCACGGATTTCGGGTCGAACTTGACGCCGTTGACCAGGGTGCATGATTGGAACTGCGCCTCGGTGACGTGGTTGACGATACGGGCGAAGGTGCGGATCTCGGGCGTGGGCTTGTACTGGTAGCTGGCGTCGGGCATCTTTTCCGCGGCCTTAAGCACGTTGGGCTTGATGCGG
Source organism: uncultured Acidobacteriaceae bacterium (assembly GCA_964249685.1). Taxonomy (GTDB): domain Bacteria; phylum Acidobacteriota; class Terriglobia; order Terriglobales; family Acidobacteriaceae; genus Edaphobacter. Next base: position 21,537 of record CAXUDC010000027.1, on the reverse strand, counting down.
TTGTAGGCGGCGAGCGCCTCAGCGGCCGGACCGACCGGAGCAGCCGCGGCGGGCGGAGCCTGGGCGAAGGCGGCGGGTGCGAGCGCAAGCGTGAGCGGCAGGACGAGCGGCAGGAGGCGGAGCTTCATCGGAGATCGACCTTTCGTGTTCCCCTTGAGGCTACAGCGCCGTGGCCGCGCATACAAGAGAAACGTGTGTGCGGGATTGGCATCCTATAGCTGTACGCTTTCTGATCGCGCCCATGATCGCGTTCAGAGAGCTTCAAGGAGAGTTTTCTTATGCCACTTGAACTGGACGCCAGCACGACAGCACTGGTTGTCATCGATCTGCAGAATGGTATTGCGAGCCGGCCCGGGCTGGGACCGCATAGCGCGGCCGATGTCGCCTCGCGCGCGAAGCAGTTGGCCGACGCGTTGCGCGCTCGCGGAGGCACCGTGATCTGGGTGCACGTCTTATTGAACGAGATCATGCGCGCGACCGCGGATGCTCCTCAGCCGGCCACGGCGGAGCTGCCTGCCATCGCGTCGGAGTTCATCGCGGGCCTGGGCATTCAGCCCGCGGACGCGATCATCGCCAAGCGGCAGTGGGGTGCGTTTTACGGTACCAACCTGGAGCAGACGCTGGATCGCCGCGGCATCGCGACGATTGTAATGGCGGGCATCGCGACGAACCTGGGGGTGGAATCTACCGCGCGTGCCGCGTTCGATGCAGGGTATGCGCTGGTGTTTGCCGAGGACGCGATGACGACCATGGGCGCTGAGTGGCACGAGTTTCCGGTGAAGAACATCTTTCCCCGGATGGGGCTGGTGCGGGGGACGGAGGAGATTCTCGCAGCGTTGCGGTAGGTGTGGTGCGGCGAAGAGCGAACCGCAGATCTCTACGGAATGACACAAAATACGAGGGTCGCTTTTGTTGTTATTCCGTCGCTTTTTGTTGTTATTCCGTAGCAAAGCGGAGGAATCTGCGGTACGAACCAGCATTCTACCTTCTGAAGATTAATCTGGAGAGTAACCCCACGATAACCGCGATGAGGCTGCGGTGATCATGGGGCTCCCCGTTTAGGGCCGCTTAGGAGTCGCTGGTTACGCTGGTGGTGGTTTCTAGGTTGGTGAGCGGGGACGGGTCTGCGTCGACCAGGGCGTCGGCGATGGCTAGGTGTTTGTCGAGCGTGTCGATGCCGCGGTCGATCTCCTCGCGGGTGACGATGAGCGGCGGGGCGATAACGAAGTGTGAGACCCAGGCCTGGATGACGACGCCGTCGGCCATGCACTTGCCGGCGATCTGGTCGACGAGCAGCGGTGCGCCGGAGACCTTGTCGGCGTAGTTGTTGAACGGCTCCTTGGTGGCTCGGTTTTTGACGAGCTCCACGGCCCAGAAGAGGCCCTTGCCGCGGATGTCGCCGATGGATGGGTGCTTGGCCTTGAGGGCCTGCAGCTTGCCCTCTACATAAGGCGCGAGTTCAGTGGCGCGCTCGACGAGGTTGAGCCGCTTCATCTCGTGAATCACGGCGACGGCCGGCGCGAGCGTCATCGGGTGCGCTTCATACGTATGGCCGTGGGCGAAGTAGTGGTCCTGAAAGTAGTTGCCGATCTTCTCGGTCGTCGCGCAGAGCCCGAGCGGGACGTAGGCGCTGGTGATGCCCTTGGCGGTGACGAGGATGTCGGGCTCGACGCCCCAGTGCTCCAGGGCGAACCACTTGCCGGAGCGCCCCCAGCCGCTCATGACCTCGTCGGCGATGAGCAGGACGCCGGTTTCGTCGCAGATGCGGCGAAGCTTCGGCATGTATTCGGGCGGCGGGACGATGACGCCGTTGGTGCCGACAATGGGCTCGACGATGACGGCCGCGACGTCGGACTCGTTGCGGATCATGTGTTCGAGGTAGTCCGCGCAGGCAATGTTGCAGCCCGGGTAGGTGTGGCGAATGGGGCAGCGATAGCAGTTGCACTCCGGCGCGAAGATCGTGCCCTGCTGCTTGCCGCCGACGGGCTCCATGGCCCAGCGGCGCGGGTCGCCGGTGGCCGCGATGGAGCCCGACGTCGACCCGTGATAGCTGCGGTAGCGCGCGATGATCTTCGATTTGCCCGTGTACATGCGGGCTATTTTGAAGGCGGCCTCGTTGGCGTCGGTGCCGCTGGTGGTGAAGAAGAACTTGTTGATGTTTTTGGGCAGCACGGTCAGGAGCAGCTCGCTGAGTTCGGCGCGGCAGTCGGTGGCGTAGCCGGGCATCGCGTAGGCCAGGGCCTCAGCCTGCGCGGCGATGGCGGCGATGACGGCTGGGTTCTTGTGCCCGAGATTCGAGCACATGAGCTGCGAGGAGAAGTCGAGATATTGCTTGCCGGCGCCGTCGGTCAGGGTGCAGTCCTTCGCGTCGGCAATGTGGACGGGGTTCCACGAGCGCTGGAAACGCCAGGTGCCGAAGTTGGTGCGCCGGGTGATCTCGACGACTTGCTCTGTGCTGAGGTTGGACATGGAGCCTTTCAAACGTGGGGATGCCTTAGTTTACGTCTGTTCGCCTTCCGACAGCGCGTACCTCTTTGGGTACGCTGGGAGACCTGAGTGCCGACGGCATGTTCCGGTTCACGCTCCACTTGCTGGTGCTCCGCTTGCAAGAGCTACTTATACGTGCGATCTGCCATATTCTTTGTCGGTCTGCCTGCTTTCGTCAGACCAAGGTACACGGCGCCTGAAAGGAAGAATCCAACGAACCAGGCGTAGTCGTACAGGAAGCGCAGCGCCGGAACCACGAGGCCGATGAGGGCGAAGAAGACGCCTGTGACCAGCGCGAGGATGGCCTTCGGGTTGAAGCCGCTGCGGAACTCGTACAGGCCGTTCGAGCGATAGAGGTCGCCGACGTCGAGCTGCTTGTGGCGCAGCAGGAAGTAGTCCGCCACCATGATGCCCGCGACCGGACCCAGCAGCGCGGAGTAGCCCACGAGCCAGCCGAAGATGTAGTTGCCGAAGCTCGACATGAGCTTCCAGGGCATCATGGCGAGACCGAGAAAGCCCGTGATCAGGCCGCCGGTGCGGAAGCTGATGTACTCGGGCGCGAGATTGGAGAAGTCGTTCGAGGGGCTGACGACGTTCGCGCCGATGTTCACGTTGAGCGTCGCGATCAGGATGGAGATCAGCGCGAGGAAGGCGACGGCGGGCTGGTGGAAGCGGCCGAGCAGCGTGATGGGGCTCCAGATCGCCTCGCCGAAGACGACGGTGGAGGCGGACGTGCAGGCGATGCCGATGAAGCTGTAGAGCGTCATCGCGACGGGCAGCCCGAAGGCCTGGCCGTAGATCTGCGAGTCCTGGCTGCGCGCGTAGCGGGTGAAATCGGGGATGTTGAGCGAGAGCGTGGCCCAGTAGCCGACCATGGCGGTGAGCATCGGGAAGAAGAAGTGGAAGAACGCGCCGGTGGTTTTGAAGGTGCTGGGCGCGGCGAGCATGGGGCCGAAGCCGCCCGCCTTGTGGGTCATGAAGGCGAGCAGAACGAGCGACATGACGAGCAGGAAGGGAGCCGAAAAGCTCTGCAGGAAGCGAATGGATTCGACGCCGCGCCAAACGACGGCCATGTTGAGCAGCCAGAAGCCGAGGAAGCAGATCGGAACGACCGCGTGCGAGGCGACGGTGGCGGGCCAGAGCACGTTGATCATCGCGGCGATGGACTGGCCGCCGATCCAGCTCTGGATGCCGAACCAGCCGCAGGCTACCACGGCTCGCAGCACCGCGGGGATGTTTGCCCCGCGGGTGCCGAAACTGGCGCGTACGAAGACGGGGAACGGGATGCCATACTTGGCGCCGGCGTGCGCGTTCAGCAGCATGGGCACGAGCACGATGAGGTTGCCGAGCAGGATGGTGAGCACGGCCTCCCACCAGTTCATGCCGCCCGCGATCAGGCTCGACGCGAGCATGTAGGTGGTGACCTCCATCGACATCGAGAACCAGAGCGCGATGTAGTTGTAGGTGCCCCAGGTGCGCTGCTCGGGGCGCGTGGGGGCGAGGTCGGCGTTGTAGAGGCGCGGGTCGGTGTTGAGGAGTTCAGTGGCTGGCATCACGGGTCTGCTCCTGCTTGGGGGTTAGTGGCAGTATCGCAGATGTGGTTCCTGTTCGGGTGCCCCATGATCACCGCGGCGGAGCCAAGGTTATCGTGGGGTTGGTCTCCTGCAGCTCTGTGCTTTGGCACTGCTCCCGCCCACGATAACCTTCACTTCGCTCAGGCGATCATGGGGCACCCCATTCTAGAGGTTTGCGGCGTTTGCTTCGCGCTTGACGAAGCGGCCATGGCCGGCGTGGCCCATGAAGATTCCGTTGTCGACGACGAGCGCTCCACGCGACCAGACCTTGGCCGCGTTTCCCTGCACGCGCCAGCCTTCAAACATGCTGTAGTCGGTGTTCATCGCCTGGGTCGCGGCAGTGATCGTGTAGTCGGCGTTTGGGTCCCAGAGGAGGATGTCGGCGTCGAAGCCGGCGGCGATGCGGCCTTTGTTGGGCATCCCGAAGATGCGCGCGGGCTCCGCGCTGGTGAGGGTGACGAAGCGCTCGGCCGTCAGCAGGCCGGTGTTGACGCCGTGGTGCCAGAGGAGTTGCAGGCGGTTCTCAATGCCGGGGCCGCCGTTCGGGATCTTGGTGAAGTCGTGCCGGCCAAGCGCCTTCTGCTCCGTCGTGAACGGGCAGTGATCAGTCGACACTACGGACAGCGTGCCATCGGCGAGCGCCTGCCACAGGGGCGCGTGATTGGCCTTCAGCCGCAGCGGTGGCGTGAAGACGTACTTCGCCTCGTCGAAGCTGAGGCCCGGCATCTGCTCTTCGAGCGAGAGCACCAGGTACTGGGTGCAGGTCTCGGCGAGCGCCCTCAGCCCGCGGGCCTGCGCGGATTTGAGCTCGCGCAGGGAGTCGGAGTTCGAAAGATGCACGATGTACACCGTCGCGCCCGCCATCTGGGCGAGCGCGATCGCGCGGTGGGTGGCCTCAGCTTCAGCCTCGACGGAGCGGGTCAACGCGTGCCAGTGGGGGGCGGTCCTGCCCTCCGCCAGCGCCTGGGCCACGACGACATCGATCGCCGCGCCGTTCTCCGCATGGATGCAGATCAACGCGCCAAGCGCAGCCGCCTTCTGCATGACCTGGAACATCAGGCCGTCGTCGATCATGAGCACGTTGGGGTAGGCCATGAAGAGCTTGAAGCTGGTGATGCCGCGCGCGACCATGGTCGCCATCTCAGCAAGCGCCTGGTGCTGGCCTTCTGAGTTCAAGGGCCCAAGATCCGTGATGGCCATGTGCAGCGAGTAGTCCACGCAGGCCTTGCCGGCGGCCTTGGCGTCCCACGTCGCGAGGGCCTCCGCCAGCGTGTGGCCGCGGCTCTGCAGGGCAAAGTCGATGACGGTCGTCGTTCCGCCAAGCGCCGCCGCGCGGGTGCCGGTAAAGTAGTCGTCGGCGGAGGTGGTGCCGCCGAAAGGCATGTCGAGATGGGTGTGGACGTCGATGCCGCCGGGCAGGACGAGCAGGCCGGTGGCATCGACCAGCGTGTGTCCGGTTGGGTCTAGGTGCTCGACCACGGCGGCGATGCGCTCGCCGTCGATCAGGACATCGGCGAGATAGGTGGAGTCAGCGTTGATGACGGTGCCGTGCTGGATCAGGGTGCCCATGGGAACTCCGTGCTCTCTCGACGCGAGTCTAATTTAAACTGATACCTAACTCAGGGCGCAGGGGGTCGATTCGCTCGTTTAAGCAAGCGTTCTACATCAGTGCCCGTGGTAGTGAATGGCACCCACCCAGCGCGACCCAGCATCATGGTCTGCATGCGGAAGATGATGCGGAACGGCTTCTTGACGACAATGTCTGTCCAGGGAATGAAAAGTGGAGGGTGGGCGAGACGCGGCCAAAACTTCAGGTATAGGCCTTCTGTATTGCTGTTAGCACGAATAACATTCTGGTAGCCGGCCAGGTACCGGAAGCTGCCGCTGATTAGAAATGATTTTGGCGGCATGGGGCGATCCGTTCTATAGCTTCGACTCAGCGTCCACCAGCCGCCTACAAGAGAAATCAGGAAAGATACCAGACCAGCCGTCACTAAAATTTGCCCGATGATCCAGACGGCCGGATAGTGCTGGTAGGGTCTCATGACGTAAGTTCCGACCGGATATACCCCTCGGGAAGTTCGTCGCCGGGCTCTACTTCGTCGGAGCCCATGCTGTCGAGCATGGCCAGTGCTCTTGCTGTCCTCTCCGCAGTGATCGGTTGCCGCTTCCTCATCCACTCTTCGTGCTGCAGGTGAGCAAGCTTTTCCGCTACGGCTACGTTGACGAATGTCTCCAGCGAAACTCCTTCCTTTTCAGAGTAGAGCTCTGCATCACGCCGGACAGAAGGCATCATGTGGAGAATAAATTCGAGGTCTGCGCGGTTGCTTTTATCAGGAATCATGCGGCTTCCTTTCCAGCCTTGCGAGTAGTTCGCGAGGGGTTACGACTAGGATACCGAAGGTTTCAGTCGCTTGTGCGAAGTCGCGTGTGTTGTTGGTCACAATGGCATTGACCGCGGCAGCAACGGCGAGCTCGATGACCATATCGTCATTCGGGTCGGGAGAGACAGGCCTGAGAAGCGGGACCGCTTCGATCGGCTCGGCGTAGTCGGTGAACATTTGAAGAAACCCGACATCTCAAGGACTGAGCTTTGACAGACTTCCAGATGGTGACTTCGCAGGGCAACGTCCTGATATTCAAGCAGGAGTTTACCATCGAGCACGAACCTGAGGCGATGAGTGAGTATGAGCCGGATGATCTCGCGGTCGGCTCCACGTGGAGACCGTAGGCCGCTGATGAACGCCGCTGTGTCCAGAACGATGCGCCAAGGTTCGCTTGAGCGTGTGCTTCCATACGCCTAGGAATGACCCTCCGCCATGCCCGCGGGGATGGAGTGGTCTGGCATGATGCTGGAGGCGGCGCGTTGCTCCCACGATTGGAACGGCAGGCCGGTTGCCACGCGGTCCATGGTAATGCAGTTCTCGACCGGGCAGACGAGCGAGCAGAGATTGCAGCCGACGCACTCGTCGGCGTCGACCCGGGGGATGCGGGCCAGGGGCGTTACGTTGGAGCTCACGCCGAGGCCGGCCATGTCTAGCTTTGGAATGGGCGTGGTGGTGATGGTGCCGAGCGAGCCGGCGAAGACCTGCGCGGGGGTAGGCTTGCCGTGAGGATTGGGCTCATGGTGGGTATAGCGAGGGTCTTGCCCGGTGTGCATCTGCTGGTCGCCGCCGGATGGCCGATCCAAGTGGATGCACTGGTGCGCGCCGTCCCAGCAGGCCGTGTAGCAGAGCTGGCAGCCGATGCATTTGTCCGCGTGGATGTTGGCGACGACGCGGTAGTTCAGGTTCAGGTTCTTCCACTCGCGCACGTTCGGCAGGCTCAGCCCGCGGAAGTCGTCGATCGTCTCGAAGCCCTTGTCGGCCATCCACTGCAGCAGGCCGTCGGCCATGTCTTCGACGATGCGGTAGCCGTAGTGCATCGCCGCCGTGCACACCTGCACGTTGCCGCAGCCGAGCAGAATAAACTCCGCCGCGTCGCGCCAGCTGCCGATGCCGCCGATGCCGGACAGCGGCAGCATCGCAAGCGGGTCGGCCTGGATCTGCTGCACCATATTGAGTGCGATCGGCTTCACGGCCGGGCCGCAATAGCCGCCGTGCGAGCTCTTGCCATCGACCATCGGGCGCGGCTCGAACGTGTCGAGATCGATCCCCGTGATGGAGTTGATGGTGTTGATGGCCGAGAGCGCATCCGCTCCCGCACGTTTCGCTGCGCGCGCGGGCATGCGGATATCCGTAATGTTGGGCGTGAGCTTGACGATGACCGGCGTGCGCGCCTTTTCCTTCACCCACGCGGTGATGCGCTCGGCATACTCCGGCACCTGGCCGACGGCGGAGCCCATGCCGCGCTCGCTCATACCGTGCGGACAGCCGAAGTTGAGCTCGAGCCCGTCGGCGCCGGCGTCCTCGGCGCGCTGCACGATGTCGTGCCACGCGGCCTGGGTGGATTCGACCATCAACGACGCGATGACGACGTGTTTGGGATAGCGGCGCTTCACCTCTGCGATCTCGCGCAGGTTGGTCTCGATGGGGCGGTCCGAGATGAGCTCGATGTTGTTGAAGCCCATCATCTTAACGCCCCCGTAGTCCATCGCCGAGTAGCGCGAGCTGACGTTGGTGATGGGCTCGCCAATGGTCTTCCACACGGCCCCGCCCCAGCCGGCGTCAAAGGCCCGCATAATCTGCTCGCCCGCGTTGGTGGGCGGAGCACTGGCGAGCCAGAAGGGATTGAGGCACTCGATGCCGGCGAAGGTGGTTTTTAGGGTAGGCATGGGTCCTTGTCGGTCAGGAGGGGTAATGGAAGAAGGCTGCCAGCAGGGCGGAGGCGGCAATCAGGAAGGCGACCGCTCGTCCGATGTGCGCTTCATGCTGGTTGCCGCGCAGAAACTTCAAGGCTCCTGCGAGCGTGATCGTGGGGGCGAAAACACCCAGCAGGCCGAAGAGCAACGCGATACCGAAACACACCACGCGATCGCTGTGCGGGTCCAGGGTCAAGCCGTTCATGCGTGCGACTCCAGAAAGGCAGTGATGCCGAGGCCGGCGCGCTTGCCGTCGGCCACGGCGTCGACGACCTCGCGGCCGCCGTTGGTGCAATCTCCTCCAGCGAAGTAGTTCGGTCTGGAGGTCCGGCCGGTGGCGCGCTCGATCACGATGCGGCCCCGGTCGAGTTGCAGGCCGGCCTCGGCAAGGAAGCCGGTGTGTGTAGCCTGGCCGATAGCGAGGACGACCATGCCGACCGCGACCTCGAACTCCTGACCTGCGATGGGGACCAGCGAGCCATCGTCGAGCGCTTCGAGCGATCCTACGCGAATGCCTTCGACCTTGCCTGCGCCCGTAATCGCAGTCACGTAGCGATTCCAGTGGAAGCGCACGCCTTCCTGCTTGGCGTGGTCGTACTCGAAGCTGAAGGCGGACATCTGTTCCGGCCCACGCCGGTAGATCATGTAGACCTCCGCCGCGCCCAGGCGGGCGGCGGCGATAGCGGCGTCGATCGCGGTATTGCCGGCACCGATGACGGCGACGCGTTCCGGGACCGCGGTGATCGTGCCGTCCTTGTAGCCCGCGACGAGGTCGAGCGCGTTGGTGACGCCTGCGAGCTCTTCGCCTGGGACGCCCAGGCGGTGAATCGCGCCCAGTCCCGCGCCGATAAAGATCGCATCGTGCGCGGCTTCGAGCGTGACCAGCATCGCCGCGTCGACCGTCGTGTTGAAGTGGAACTCGACGCCGAGCCGCGCGATCATGTCGATCTCGCGCAGGCTTTCCGCGAGTGGCAGCTTGTACTCGGCGATCCCGTAGGAGTTCAGGCCGCCGGGCAGCGGGCGCGCGTCGTAGATGTGGGCCGCGTGGCCGGCACGGCGAAGCTCGGCGGCGCAGGCGAGCGAGGCTGGGCCGGCACCGATCAACGCCACCTTCCGGCCTGTGTCGGGCGCGGGAAGGAAGGGTAGGTTCGTGCCCGGCGCGTGGAAGGCATCCATCGCATAGCGCTGCAGCCGGCCGATGTGGATCGGCTCGCGGTTGTATCGGTGCAGCACGCAGGCGCCCTCGCACAGGACCTCGACCGGGCAGGCGCGGGAGCAACTCGCGCCCAGGATGTTGGCTTCGAGGATGGCCTGGGCCGAGCCACGCAGGTTGTCGTTCGCGATCTTCTTGATAAAGCGAGGCACGTCGATGTGCGTCGGGCACGCGACCATGCAGGGCGCGTCGAAGCAGAAGAGGCAGCGGTTCGCCTCCGGGATCGCTGCCTGGCGATCGAACGCCGGGTGCAGGTCGGCAAAGCGGGCGGCGGTTGCGGCGGGTGTGGGCGATTGCGGAAAAAACGGCGCGCTCAATCAGGCTCCTTGCGGTAGCGGGGAAGCAATGATTATGCACCAGCGCGGCCTTCAAATGAAGGGGGAGTGCCGAACTTTTACCGCTCGCCTCCCCTCCACGAAGCCGCGTGGCTGCCTTTCTACAATTCCGCCTCAATCGCTCACCCTTGCTGCGGTTCAGGCTCACTTCGTTGCTGCGGGAATCCAGTGTTGAGCGACCATCACCTGCGTCACTTCCTTCGCGACTGCCTGGGCCATGCGTTTCACGTCAGCTTCCACAGTCGCCTTCTTGTCGCCCACGTCTCCGACCGCCGCGCTCACCGCCACTCCGCCGACGCCCGCGGTCTCGGCCGCGCCCGGCTTCTTCCCGCTGCTTGAGTTCAACGTGAACTCCGACATCACGACCTTCCCGCCCCTGGTCTCCGCCGAGACCGTCACATGCGCCTGCACGTCACTTGCCCCTCTGCCCAGCCCGATCACAATGCGCTTCGCCCTGTTCCCCTGGTTGACCGCGGTAAATTCGCCGCTCACGACCATGCTGTCTTCCTCGGCGGAACCGGCGGCCGCCTCTTCTCTGGTCGGGATCTGTGTGCTCTGCAGGGCTTCGACCAGCGTCTTTGAAAAAAGCGCGTTCACTTCCTCGGCAAGCGCCTCCGGGCTGGAAGCGTCACCGTTACCATGGCGTTCTTCGTGATGCTCGTGCATCCGCTCGGCCAGCGAGTTATCCACAGTGATCGCGTCCGCCGGCACCGTGAACGGCAGCACCGTGATCCTGCGTGGCTTCAACAACGGCGCAGGCCCGGTGTAACTCGTCAGGATCTTGATCTTTGCGTCCCCCATCAGGAAATTACCCTGCGAGGGCTGCTTGGCCGGAGAGGTTGCCGGGTCCCCGGTGCCCTGCGTCGCGCTGCCCTGTGCGACAGGGGGTTGCTGGTCTTGGGCAACGCTTGCGGTCCCGTGCAGCAAGCTCAAGCAAAGCGGTAAGAGAGCGAATTGCCAAAGCATCACCAAGGCCTCGCAGTTCCGAAGTTAAGAATGAAGTTGGTCGGCGCAGCGCGGTGGAGAGAACCAAGGACACTACTCAAGGGAATGATCTATGCGCCGGCATGGGCACGTACCCTGGTGAAGTGCAGAGAGAGCAGAATGCCAAACACTACAAAACCACAGATGAAAAGAAGATGTTCGAAGCTGAACCCTACCTTGAAAACGCGCTTCAGCATCATCGTAAAGCCGATGTTGAAGTTCACCGAACCCCAGATGAAGTTAAAGACCGGAGCGGAGTTTCCGCCGCCCGACCACCGGGCAAAGGGGGTAGGGAAGGGTTCTCCGCGCAACCCGCACGCTAGGTGTGGAATGCTATTGCAAATCAAGGCTCCGGAAAGCAGAGCCAACCCATCCGTCAGCAACTGGTAACTTGACATACTGTATGGTTCATCCCTTCGCTGGTGTTAGTAAGAGTCCTATTGATCTACTCACCACTACGCCAAGCGCTCATGGAGGAACGCTCAACCCGAGTGTAGACAGCTGGAGAGAAGACCTGAGGGGTTTGTCTTCAGCGCGGATATTTGCGGATGAACGCGGATGAGCAGACCCAGTAACGTACAGCGACGCCAACATCTCACAACCCAGGTAAGCCACGTTATGCTCGGAGCTGTGACTTCTCTCCTGAAGGTGTCGACATTTTGATAGAAGCGCGATCCTACAAATAACTCTGAAATTCCAAGCTGCTCGAAATTACTCATCTTTATAAAAATAAGTGTGATAATAACCCTGCGCAGAAGTGCCTGGGTGAGAATCTCACTGCGGGCCTGCGTTTCAGCGAGCCCTTTCCGCTCGCGATGCACCACACGGTATCCGTCGGCTATGTGCGCAGCGGCATCAACCAGGCCTTCCCGCTCGCACCCGGCCAGGCCTCCAACCACCGGGCGGACATGGCTCTGAGATCAACTCACTGCTCGACCCTTTTCATGGATTCCTGTTTCAACCTGTCGCGCAGTACTTCCTGCATATCCAGGGTGGGTCTCACAACGCGTTGGTCGTCGGCTTCCAGACCAAGATCGACTTCTAGACAACTTGTAGCTCTAGTACCGGTACAAAAGCAGATCCCTACGGGATGAAAACAAAAGAGGAGTTAGCTTTGTTTCATCCCGTAGGGATCTGCTTCTCGTCCAATGTCGAACCACAGCCAGAGAAGAAATACTCTATCCAGGGACATAGACTCCTCCCTCCTTTGTTTGTCATTCCCGTAGGGAATCTGCGTTTGTAGCGCGCCACAACATCAGTAGAAAACCGCAGATTCCTACAGAATGACAACAAAGGAAAATGTCTTGTCATCTCTTCCATAAGAATCTGCGGTTCTGATTTACAACTACCCTGCTTGAAAGAACGGCCCTAGTGGCCCCCACTCACTCCCGCGCTATGGTTGGCCGCCGTAGTCGAAGCACTTGCAGTGCTGGGGCTCACAGGGCAGGGCGAACCCTCATCGATCCACTCCTTGAACACCCGGACAAACGCTCCGTGGCTCAGTGGCGGCGTGGTCCTCTCCTTACCCGTCGGCGTGATGCCGGGGGTAAAGCCCCACAGCACCAGGGGTTCGGTCTGGACATGCAGCAACAGTGCGGCGGCATCGCGGTTGCCGTTCCTCTTCGGGTCGGTCAGCTGCGCGCAGAGTTCGGCACCCGTCATCGGCACGCCCGGCGAGGTCTCCCACGCCATGCTTACCGGTGCCAGGTTCCAATCCAGCTGGCCGTTGGCAGTATGCGCGCCGGGGATGCCGGTCTTCGGATCGTTCTGGAGCCCATGGCAGGAGGCGCAGCGTGCAAACTCGGCTCCCGTACCCGCAAACTGACCCGTAGCATCGAGATCAGGCCCCCGAATGATGTTGAAGTAGTGCGGATGACGATCGTCTCCCTGCCGCGGATAGTCGAACGCATCCGGCGCATAGCCCGGGATGAAGGCCGTGCCTGTCGACGGCGCAGGATGGCAGTTGATGCAGCGCGCCGAGGTCAGCACCGAATAAACCGACTTCCAGGCCTGTGTACCGCCCGAGGAAGGCGTGCCCGGCAGCGCGCAACGCTGACCGCCCGGCTGACCGCACTTGAACACATTGGACCGCATGAATGCCGCAATGCGCGTAATGTCCTTGTCTTCGAGCATGCCAGGATACAGCCGCGGCATGGGCTCCGGCACGTCTTCGAGAAAGCGCTTCAGCACCTCCGGGTCTGCCAGTTGCGCCTGCCGAATGAGCGGCGGCGCGCTCGCACCGATGCCCGTCGGGCCATGGCACTGGCCGCAGCTCTGGATGTAGGTAGCGGTCGTATCCGGGATGCCCGGGCCAAACTTCGGGTCGGTGCGGTCGAGCTTGACGATGTGCGGCTCCGGCCCGGCGTGCAGCCCGAAGATGCTGACGCGCAGTGGACCGGCGACCGCGTGCGGGTTCTCGCCGGAACCACCGACCGCGGCCGCGACATACTGCTGGCCGCCGGCCTCATAGCTGATCAGGCCGTTGTTGAGCGCGCCGTGCACATCCAGCCGCTTGTAGACGGTGCCATTGCGCGTGTTCATCGCCAGCAGATTGCCGTCGCTCTCGCCAGCGAACAGCAGCCCAGCCTTGGTCGTTACCATGCCTGCCTGCACCTGGCTGTCCGACGACTTCTGCCACGCCACCTTCCCCGTCTCGCCATCGATCGCGGTAATCCAGCCCAGATGCCCTAGCTTCTTCGCCGACGCGGTCGCATCCTTGATCGCGATCTGGCCGCCATACGCCGGGTTGCTGCTATACCAGGTGCAGATATCGGTCATGCCGACAAACAGCAGACCGGTCTTCGGATCGAAGGCAGTGCCGTTATACAGCGCGCCTCCCTGCAGGCCCGGGCAGGTGTATTGAAAGTTGTTGTTCGGCACCGGGTTCGGCGTCACCGTCGTACCGGCGGTCGAGAAGACCAGCTGGTGCGAGCTCCGGTCGACGCCATATACCAGACCACTCTTGCCCGCGACCGCCAGCATCTGCTTGCCGGAGCGCGTGCTGTAAAGCGTAGGCGCCGCGGCGAGATCCCAGTCGTGTTCATCGTGCGGCGTCGCCTGGTAAGACCAGTTCAGCTCGGCCTGCGCATTGTTCATCGCGTTGATCGAGATAACGGTGTTGGTCGTCGCCGTATCTATCGCGTCGTTCGGGTTCAACTCGCGGCTGAAGTCCGGAAACGGGTTGGTGATCGACGCGAACAGCTCGCCCGTCTTCGGATCGAGCGAGTAGCTCGTCCAGAATCCACCGCCGGCGTCCGCGCCCAGCGTCGTGTTGAAGCTCCAAATCTGCGAGCCAGCGTGCGCGTCGAACGCCATCAGCCGTCCCGCAACGCCGTCGTCGCTGATCCCGATGCCGATAAATACCTTGCCCTCGGCCGCGATCGGCGCGGAGGAGAACGCCTCCGCCTTGGTCGGGTCCGCCGCCTGCACGTCCCAGATCACTTCTCCGGTCTCGGCATCCATCGCGATCACGCGCCCATCTGCGGTCCCGCGGAAAATGCGTCCATCCAGGTACGCGGCGCCGCGCTGCCCAATCGCCGCAGTCACCTGCTTAAAGTCGAGCACCTGGCGCCAGCGTAGATCGCAGTTCGTCGCGTCGAAGGCATACGTCCCGCGAAACGTCGTAATGTAGAGCGTGTTCCCAACCTTCAGCAAGCCGCTGGTAAAGTAGACCGGCTCGTTAAGCTGGATCTCGCAGACCTCACGCAGGTTCTGCACGTTGCCCGCGTTGATCTGATCCAGGTCGACATAGCGCTGGCTGGAGTAGTCCTTGTTGACCGTAATCCAGCTATCCGCCTCCTTGCCTTGCTGCTGCTCTGCCTGGATGGCCTGCAGCTCGCCGCGCGGGTTGACCATGACTCCGACCAGCAGGGGAGCGATTGAGAAGCAGAGTATGCGTGCTAGGGTGGTCAATCTCATGGATATAGTCTCCGAGGTAGGCGGCGTTCATTCCGTCTAATGCTCACTTTAGTTGAGTAATTAGCATAGAGCAATAAAATATCGTAAGTGCACCTGCACTTGGGCAACGCGGCTACCAGAGCAGGAAATAGGTAAGTAAGAACTACAGTATGCCCGGAATAAATTTCCTTCTTGAGCGGAAAAGCTCCTCATGCCACCGCTTTGTTCGACATGGGCACTCGCACTGTCGCACGCACCGCAACGAAACGACGCTCCAGCCTGCCCAAGGGACAGACAACAAGTACCTCCGCGCAGGACGAGAGTGCTCGCATCCGCGCAGGCTGACCTTACTGATAGGTGGGGACGACTCAGCAGAACTGTTCTATTTTGATCGAATGATCTGAAACCGCACCGAATATCCAACCCCAACCACGTAATCAGGCGCCGCAGCCGACAGCCCAAACCCGCAGTGCACGTCCAGTTGCTGGTGCGGCCTCGGCTTGTACGCCGCCCCAAAGTCGATCAGGTGCTGCGGGCCGCCCCGTTGCGGGTAGTCGCCGGAGTACTCGACATACGCATCCAACGGTGCGGTCAGTTGGCGGTCGAAGTACACGCTCGCCTGGCCGGTCGCGTCGTGCCGGCCAGACTCCGTAGGCCACGCCACGCCCACCTGTCCGGCCAGCGTCCACGCCTTGGTCAGCGCACGCGACCACGGCAGTTGCACGGTCGCGTCATAGCCGTGGCTCGAGAGCGCGTTTGCGCCCGTGGGCAAACTTACCGACCCGACTACCGAGACATCGAATCCCCGCACCGGTCCAAGCTGCTGCTTGAAGCCCAGCGCCAAATCGCTGAAACCGTTGGCTCCGGAGGCTGTGGGGTCGTTGCGAAAGTAGTTGGGAGTAGCGAAGCGCAGTTCCGTTTTTCTCGCGATCCCGAAGCGCACCGAGGTCTCCGGAAAGTCCGGGCCGTGCTGCCCGCCGGCACCCGTCACCTGCACTCCGTTCTCGAACTGCAGGCTTCCACAAGGCACGACCACGCTCGAGTTCGTCACCTGCGGACGGTCCGTCGAGATCGGAGTCTGCGCGCCGTCGCCGCACTGTTGCGCTTTCGCGTCAACCGCACTACTGCCCAGCATCAGCCAGACGAGGGTCGCCAGAACGGGCCGCGACGGGCAAAGACGGAAGTCGCCCAGCGAAGGCACCCATGCCTTCTTCTCTTGCTTCAACGCAGCACCTGCGACTTCATGACGCAAAATCATCTCTTCCACAGTAGGAGCAAACCCATCAAGAAGACATCAAGCTCCCGCACGATTCGACGCAATCTTTAACGAACCGGGGCGTACCGACAAATAATAGAAGGCCGTCCCTGGTGGATGCAGGAAATTGTCATCCTGAGCGGAGGTAGCCACGGCTTCATCGTGGCTGCCGGAGTCGAAGGACCTGCATTTCGCCTGACCTTTGATCGGATCCGGCAAAATGCAGGTCCTTCGACTCCGTTTGGCGCAGAAAACGCGGTCAAACTACGCTCAGGATGACAAGGTTTGCTCCCAATCCCGCATTCTTTAGATCGATACAGCCTAGTAGCTCTATGCAGGCGGGAGCGTCAATGCCTCCCTCGCGTGCTCCCAGGCCGCTTCGATGTCATCACGATCCATCGTGACCAGCGGCCGGCTGTTCGCGGTCTCCCACACGGCCGTCGCCTGCTGCAGCAACGCGCTGCGATCTTCTGCGGCTTGCATCTTCGAGCAAAGCCGCCCGATCGTCGCAAGCAGACGGATCAGCACGGCCGGGTTGTCGGCCGCCGCCTGCCGGATCTGGTCGAACGATTGCTTGATCAAGCGTGGCAGCAGCAGCGGACGCACGGCGACCCGCAGCGCGCCGTCGGGGTCGTACCAACTGCCGCCAATCTGCCGCGTACCCACCAGGATCGTCAGCGCCTCGCCGAGCAGGTCCACGCTGGCGACGCCGGTGAACGTATCGTTGACCGCGGGGCTGAGCGCGCGGATCGCAATCTCCACGATCTGCGCGATGCCGAACTCAAGATCCTGGGCCAGCACGCGGTGGCGTCCTAACTCGACCTTCTCGAAGATCACCGGCGCCAGAACAGAGGCGGCCGACCCCGGTGAGATCGCTGCAAGGATCTCTCCTTCAAGAACAAACTGCCCCGGGCGAAACGGCAGATCGATCCGTGCGCCCGCCTTCGTCGCGGCCCTGACCAGCGCCGGATGGTCGATCTCCTGCAGGTACCCGCTGGTAGCGCTCAGCACGGGCGCACTGTCGGTCGCGGCGGACTCGCTTATGGCCAAGCCCTCGCGGGGTGTGCCCCGGTCCTCGCGGCACACGATCTCCGCCGCCTGACGCAGATCGTCGACGATCCGGCCGATCGCATCCGGGTTCTGGATCAGCACGGCCACGCGGTGGCTGTAGAAGACGAGAAAGCCGAACGCCCCCAGAACCAGGAACCAGCTCGTGATAAGCGATACCTGCGGAATAAACGAGCTGTGTGCATCCTGGTGCGTCACCAGGAAGACCAGGAACACGTAGATGAACGCGCCCATGAAGATGCCGATACAGGTCTGCGTTACCCAGTCCTGCACGAAGCGGTACAGCAGTCGCGGACCGAAGAGGTTGGCCACCATCGAAAGCACCAGCAGCGCGACCGAAAAGATGAGCGCCAGCACCGTGCTGACGCAGCCCAGCATCGCGCTCAGGATGGCGCGCGCATCATCGATGCCCCCCATCGAAATCCAGTCGGGAATATGAATGACGTGGTACGCGGCCAACATATCCGGAACCATCGTGATCGCGAACAGCAGCACCGCGAGCAGGGACATCTTCAACGGCACAAGCCACAGGTTGACGTTCGATTTTGCCGACACAAAGCGAAAACTCGCCATAGCTTACTCCACTCAAAACCCAGCTTCTGCTTACCATTCCAAGGCGCGCGGTTGCTATCGCTTCCTATCTTATAGCCGACAGCAACGAGCCAGGAGCAGCAGCTCGCATCGTCGCTGCGACTCCCTCCCGCAAGCAAAAGCGCGCGCGGCGGTAGGATGGTGCTATGTCTACGAAGCCGCAACACGCGTACACCGGGCCCGCGCTGCCGCAACTGCCTGAGCCTTCCTCCGCCGAACGCGTAAGGACCTTGTTCTCGCTCGCTTCGGTCGCGACGCTGTCGACCATGTCGCGCAAGGTGCCCGGCTTTCCGTTCGGCTCGTTGATGCCCTACGCGCTCGATCAGGCGGGCAGGCCAATCTTCCTGGTCAGCAACATGGCCATGCATACGCAGAACCTGAAGGCGGATGCACGCGCCAGCCTCTTCTGCGGACCCGCCGGCGCCGAGGACGACCCCCTCGGCGCCGCCCGCGCCACGCTCGTCGGCACGGTAGACGCGGTGCCGCCAAACGAACTCGCGGCCGCGCGCGAGCTCTACCTGGCGCGGCACGAGAAGAGCCGCTCCTGGGTGGACTTCGATGACTTCGGCTTCTTTCGGCTGGAGCCGGTCGAGATCTACTACGTCGGTGGCTTCGGGGTCATGGGATGGGTCTCAGCCGCGGACTACGCGGCGGCCAGCCCAGACCCACTGGCCGCCGACGCCGCCGGCATCCTCGCCCACATGAACGCGGATCATCAGGACTCGCTGCTGCTGCTGGCGCGCCTGCATGCCGGCATCGAGGCCACGGAGGCCGCGATGACCAGCGTCGATTGTCTCGGCTTCGGGCTCCGGCTGAAGACGGCCGACGGAATGAAGGGAGCCCGGATCAACTTTTCGCGCGAAGTCGCAACCGCTCAGCAGACCAGAGAAGTCCTGGTAGAGATGGTCCGCGCCACAAAGTAAAATCATCCCTTGTTTGTCATTCGAAGGGAATCTGCGTCTGCAGCGCCACAACCTCGGGGTGCCCCCATGATCACCGCGGCCGTATCGCGGTTATCATGGGGGCACGCCTTTACAGCCCCAAGCCAGCCTTAACCCCTACCGAACCAAACCAGGCTGCGCATGGTGCGCATCCACCCCCGCCTCCACCCGCGCCCGCTGCAGCGAGAACAGAAACCCACCCACCAGCAAACAACAACCACTCAAAATCACCGTAGCCTGCACCCCAACGTAGTGCGCAAGCGCCCCGCCAAACAGGCTGCCGAACGGCATCGTCCCCACAAACGCCATCGTGTAAAAGCTCATAATGCGCCCACGCTTTTCCTCGGGCGAAAGCGTCTGGATCAGCGTATTGCTCGCCGCCAGACCCTGCATCATGCCAAATCCGACAACCAGCATCGCCACCAGCGAGAGCGGCAGCAGGCGCGACGCACCCAGCAGAATCAGCCCCGCTCCAAACAACAGGCAGGCGGTCTGGATGTTTGCAACCAGCCCATGCGCAGTCTTGCGCGCCGCAAGCATCAACGCCGAGATCAGCGCGCCCACGCCCGCCGCGCCCGAGAGCAGGCCCAGCGTATGCGGACCGCCGTGCAGCACGTCGGTCGCAAACAGCGGCGTAAGCGGCATGTACGACATGCCGAAAAAGCTCGAAGCGGCAAACAGCAGTAGCACGTTGCGGATGGGCAGAAAGGTCGAAACATACGCCCAGCCGTCCGCCATCTGCGCCAGCATGGTGGGTCTGTGCCTGGACGCGAGCGCGTCCGGCGCCACACGGATCAGGTACAGGCTCAGAATGACCGACAGGTAGGAGAGCGCGTCGATCAGAAAGCAGTAGCCTTCGTTCAACCGCGCAATCACAAACGCCGCAACCGGCGGGCCCACCAGCCGCGCCACGTTCACCGCGGAGGAGTTGAGCGCGATCGCGTTCGGCAGGTCCGCCTTGTTGCCGACCATCTTGATCGTGAACGACTGCCGCGCCGGCATATCGAACGCGTCGAACACCCCTTGCAGCGCGGCCAGCACAAAGATCTCGTTCATCGTAATGACGCCCGCAAGCGTAAGCCAGGCGAGCGCCCCGGACTGCAGCGCGGAGGCCACCTGCGTGGCGATCAGGAGCTTGCGCCGGTCGATCCGGTCAATCCACACGCCCGCAAACGGCGACAGCACAAACGTAAGAATCTGCCCCGCAAACCCCACCAACCCCAGCAGCAGCGCCGAGTGGGTCAGCCGGTACGTCAACCACGACAGCGCCAGTCGCGTCATCCACGAGCCCATCAGCGAGATACTCTGACCGGTCAGATACAGGCGGAAGTTGCGATGGCGAAGCGCGCGCCAGGCATGCGAGTAACTAGTCACTGCCGATTGGATGCGCGGCCGGGTGCCTGGGAATCTCTGATTAAGAACCTGGGTGGTAGCGTGGGACTTCAGTCCCACGAACAAGCCGGAGGAATCAAGGGGCTTTAGCCCCGGCACTCGAATGGGAGCCCGAGGAACAGCCTCAATCAGCTGTCCTAGAGTTCTCTCAGCTGGCGCAGAAAGGCTTTCCACACGTCGCGCCGCGGCGTTAGCAGCCGGTGCCGGCCCTCGCGCTCCACATCGATCAACTCAGCCTCGTGCAGCTCTTTCAGATGGTGGGAGCAGGTAGCGTCCGAGATGGCGAGCGTGCCCTTTGCGCAGCCGCAGGTCATCGCGCTTGCGCTCGCGTACACGCGCTTAAGAATGTCGTACCGGTTCGGGTCGGCAATCGCATGCGCAATGCGCTGAACGTGCTCGGCAGTAAGGGTCGGCTTGGCCATGGACGCTGGAACAATGGTACAGGCAGGAGCCTTCGCGGGGCTCCTGCCGCACGGGTTAGATGGCCGCACCGCCGGAGACGAAGATCGTCTCGCCGGTGATCCAGCGAGCGTCGTCCGAGGCCAGAAACACCGCAGGCAGCGCGATGTCGTCAGGCTGGCCGATGCGGCCGAGCGGCGTGTTCCTCACCAGTTCGTCCTGAAACGGCGAGCCGATAAAGCCGGCCGTCTCCGTGCCTTCGGTCTGCACCATGCCGGGATTGATCGCGTTCACGCGAATCTTCTTCGGGCCCAGCTCCTTGGCGAGCGCGCGCGTAATCGTATCGACCGCGCCCTTGGTTCCGCTGTACACCGAGCCCATCGGCGGCGCGGACATGCTCACGACCGAGCTGATATTGATGATGCTTCCGCCCGTCTCCGGGAACAGCGCGACCGCTGCCTTGGTGGTCAGCAAAAGCCCTAGGACGTTGGTGTTGAACTGGCGATGGAAGTCCTCAGCCGTAACACCTTCGAGCGGGCTGAAGCTGAAAACCCCGGCATTGTTGACCAGGATGTCGAGTTGCCCGTAGGCCGTCTTCGTCTCCGCAATCAGGTTGGCGATCTCGGCTTCCTGCGCCACGCTGCCACCGATCGCCACTGCCTTGCCGCCCGCCGCCGTAATGGCGGCAACGACCTTGTCCGCACCCTCTTTGCTGGTGCTGTAGTTCACCACCACCGCCGCGCCAGCCGCCGCCAGCTGCTTGGCAATCGCCGCGCCAATACCCTTCGATGCTCCCGTAACGAGCGCTACCTTGCCTGCAAGATTTGCCATGACTGCTCCCTCTTTCGTGTCGAAGATAGACACTTCGACAGCTATCGAATAGATGAAAGTTCTCCGCAGGATGATGCATTCTTACAAAGAACTACAAGTTTACCCGGAAGGAAGCTCGGGATTCTACACGGTCAGTCCCTCGGCTTTGGCAGTCTCAAGCAGAAACGAGTCGGACGCAATGAAGATGACCGAGGCCTCCCGCTGCTCCTGCAGTAAAGAGCGGACGAGAGCTCAAGGGCATCCAGAGCCTCCCGCCTCGCCTTGCAAACC
>CAXUDC010000026.1:24748-27114 GCA_964249685.1 uncultured Acidobacteriaceae bacterium | reverse complement strand
CCAAACTCGCGGCCGCAGCGCAGCTGCCGGCCAGGATCGAGGCGCTCGTGGCCGGGATGAAGGTGAACTCCGAAGGGCAGACGCTACAAAACCGCGCCCTGGCGGCTGCGACGGTGATCAGTACTGTGTTCTGGGGCTTCGGCGATGTCTTCGCTTGCCACCTCCAGCAATGGCTCAGTAGCCCACATCGGTAATCTTTTTCGTAAAAACAGTGCCGTATTTGGCGGCTACGGGTGCGATCTCGGACGCTTTGCCTACGATCACCATCACGTAATTCGCCGTCGCCGGGAAGTCCTTGTCGATAACCTGGTTGGCCTGCGCGAGCGTGGTCGCCTGCTCCGCCGCGAGTTCCGCGTTGAACTGCTGGCGGCTGATCTTTTCTACCTCATCGGTGGCCAGGCGCTGGGCGAGCGCGGGCGTGGTCTCGAGCGTGACCGGGAAGTTGCCGCGCAGGTAGTTCTTCGCGCTGGTCAGGTCGGCTTCGGTGAAGGGGTGCTCGTGCAGGTGGGTCAGGACCTCGAGCGTCTTGTCGATCGCGGGGCCGGTGGTGGCGTTGCGCGTGTAGGTCGTCATCAGGAACGGCCCCGGCGTGCGCAGCTGCGAGAAGCTCGAGTTGGCCCCGTAGCTATAGCCGGACTTGATGCGCAGCTCCGTGTTGAACAGCGACGTGAAGCGCCCGCCGAAGAGCGTGTTGACGACCCGGATGGGGCCGCGGTCGGGGTCGGTCTCGGAGATGCCGACGTTGCCGACGATAAAGTAGGTCTGGGTGGCGTCGGGTTTGTCGATCAGTATGACTTGGCGGCCGGTAGCGGGTTTGAGGACCGGAACCACCACCGGCGCGGGCGCGGCCCCCTTCCAGCCGCCGAAGAGCGCCTTGAGCCTGGCCTCCATCTCGGCCGACTTGAAGTCGCCCGCGACCGCGATGACGGCGTTGGCCGGCGTGTAGACCCGGTGGTAGAAGCCGACAAGGTCGTCGCGCGTGATCGAGCCGAGCGAGGCTTCGGTCGTGGTCTGGTACGCGCTCGCGTAGGGGTGGCCGGCGTAGAGCGCGGTCAGGAAGTAGCGGTTGACGGCGGTCTGGGCGTCGTCCTTGTCGGTCTTCAGGCGCTCCTGGCGCTGCGCGATGGCCTTCTTGAGCTCGTCGGCCGGGAAGACCGGATGCAGGACGACGTCGGCCATCAGGGCGAGCGCCTTGTCGGTATCGCGCGAGAGGAAGTCGGCCGAGAGGTCGGTCTGGTCGTAGCTGGGCCCGGCGTTGCCGCCACCGCGGCCTACCCCGCCGCCGCCCAGGGTCATGCCGAGGAAGTCGATCTGCTCGGCGAGTTGCGCGGCCGTGCGGGTTTCGGTGCCCCGGCGCAGCTCTTCTTCGGTGAGCGCGCTCACGCCGGGCTTGCCGGCCGGATCCTGCAGGGTGCCGGTGCGCAGGGCAAGCGTGACGCTGGTCAGGGGGAGCTCGTGCTTTTCAAGCAGCAGGAGCACGAGACCGTTGGGGAGCTGGACGCGCCGGGCCTCGGGCAGCTGGTAGAGGGCTGGCGTGCCGGTCTGGGCAGCAGCTGTTTGGGCGGCAGCGGTCAGGGCCGCGAAAGGCAGGGTGGTCAGCGCGGCGAGGGCCAGGGCGGCGGCTTTCAGGTTCACTGGAGATTTCTCCTGGGCGGAGTTCCGGTGGACCCACTCTTCGCCGTGTGGCTGCGAAGGAATGGGTCCACGGGTCTGCTCGCATTCTCTCACGCAGACGCGGCAGGGCCCACTTTTTCTGAAAGAGTGGATTGGAGTTCGCCCAGAGACTTTATGCCTGAGTACTTGGGTGGAAGCGTAGGACTTTAGTCCCACGAACAAGCTCGATAGCATGAGAGGGCTTTAGCCCCGGCGCTTTAAAGGGAGGCCGAGGGATAGACTAACCACGCCCCTTCCACCATTTTCCTCGGGTGTAGTACAGCACCAGTCGAACCGCAGATCCCTACAGGATGCCAACCAAAACAAATGCCCCTTTTTGTTGTCATTCCGTAGTAAAGCGAAGGAATCTGCGGTTCCAACCATCACCCCACCTTGGGGGGAGCGGTCTAAGCAGGTCTTGAATAAGTCTGTCCGTAGTGGCCTACAGGCAGCGCCAGGGCTAAAGCCCCTTCCTTGCCTTGGCTTTGTTCGTGCGACTAAAATCCCACGCTTCCACCCAAGTATTTAGGCAGAACTCCCCCTAAAGCTCCTGCAGCCGGCGGCGGCGCGGGCGCGGCAACGCGGGCACATTGCCCGGCAACGCGCGCGCAAAGGAAGGCAGCTCGAAGCCCAGCGCGGTAATAGCGCCCCCGAGCTCGAAAGCGCTCGCCAGCCGTTCCTCGCGGTTGGTCGCCAGCAGCTTCTGCAGCAGG
>CAXUDC010000026.1:0-24648 GCA_964249685.1 uncultured Acidobacteriaceae bacterium | reverse complement strand
TCGAACAGGCGATACTGCCCGAAAGGGTCCAGCCGCACGTTGCCGAGCGACACATCGGCATGCACGATTCCCTCGCGTTCGGCGTACATCAGCAGGCTGGCCAGCTGCGCGAGCATCATTAGCGACTCCTCGCGGCCCAGCCCTGCGGCATGCCGCGCCAGCAGCGCATCCAGATCCTCGCCTTCAATATAGGGCATCAGCAGCCACGGCAGGTCGTCCGCGCGGGCAATGTCCAGGATCGGCACCGCGTTGGGGTGCCCGGCCAACAGCGCGCCGATGCGGGCTTCGCGCTCGAACGCGCCGGCAAACGTCTCCTGCCGGGCGAGCTCGGGGTGCATCATCTTGGCCACGAACAGGCCCTCGGTCGCCCGGTGGCGGAGCTGGAAGATCGTGGCCATGCCGCCGATGGCGAGCGGCTTTAGCACATCGAAGCGGCCCTCGAGCGCGCGGGCGAGGATGGCGCTCAGGTCGGTTTGCGCCTCTGCAGCGGTCATGAGAGTCGTCTCCTGAACCCCGGGGTGGGCTCGAAACCCGCGGGAAACCGGACCCCCCGGAGCGGGGGCGCGTGCAGCTGCCGGGCCAGCGCGTCGCGTTCCGCAGGGGCGACCGCGGCGGCGTCCGGCTGCATGGTGTGCCGCGGGTCCAGGTTGAACAGACGCCAGCCCAGGACCGCAGACGCCTTGTGCAGCGCGTGCTCGATCGTGTTGGCCGTCCGGTGCCGGTCCCAAAGGCAGACGAAGCCCGTCTCCGGATGAACATTAGGATGAAAGACAGGGGTCGCGAGATAGAGCTCGAGCGGAACAACGGGGAAAAAGCGTGGATAGACCAGGCGCAGAAGGTGGTGCTCGAGGGTCGTGCGGGAGTCGAGCGCGGGAGCGGGCGTGTGTTCGAGCGTGACGCTGAAGACCATGTCGTCGGCCGCGGCGTTACGCAGCCGGCCCGGGTTGAGCGCGATCAGGTCCGCCAGCAGCGCCCACTCGGCCTGCAGCCGGCGCTCGGTCGGAGACGAATGCAGCTCGGGCAGCGCGGCCAGACTAGCCATTGGTCGCAATGGTGGAGACGCGCAGCACGTCGTTGGGCCGGACGCCCTGGCCCGGCAGAGGCGTCGTAAACTCCAGGCTTTTGCCGTTCCACAGAACTTCCGGTTCGCCCTCGCCCTTGAGCATGTCGCCGCGCTCGCGCAGGTCGAACAGGATCTCTTCGAGCACCAGGCTCAGATTTTCCTCGTCGTCGATATCGACGTTGTACTTGGTTTCCCCGTTAATCGTGTCGAAATAGATCTGGTACTTGGGCATGGGCGGTGGTCTCTCAGGAATAAGATACGCGATGCGGAACTTAGTGGGTATACCCCGCCGGGGTGACGATGTTGTCGAGCGCGGCCGGCAGCTCGGGCAGCGCCGCGCCGCAGCGTCCGCACTCTCCGTTGCCGAAGTCCCAGCAGTCGCGGCACTCCGGCCGGCGGCACTTGGGGCAGGCCCGCAGGTCGGCCTGTTCGGCGGGCGCGAGGCAGACCTGGCAGCGGCCCTGGGTGGCGCGGGGGCCGGTCATGCGGGTCCACCAGGCGGTCTCGATGGGCAGGATGGGCACGCGCTGCTCCAGGCAGAGCGTGCAGCGGCGATGCTCGAAGTTCCAGCAGGTCTCCTCGCAGACCTGCAGCGAGCAGCGCGGGCAGCGGAAGGTAAGCGCCTGCGACCCCAGCCGGCGGTTACAAAGGCTGCAGCGCGCGCGGTTTCTGAGCGTGGACCAGACGGCCAGACCGCTGCCCAGTCCGGCCAGCAGAAAGGCGAACCAGCCGGCAAACTCCGGCTTGAAGCCGAGCTCGAGCACCAGGCTGCTGAGCAGCACGGCCGCGGCCAGCAGCAGCGGAGGCAGCCAGGGCTGGCTGGCCGGCAGGTCGAAGTGGAACCACAGCAGCGTCGCTCCCAGGCCCAGCAGAAAGGCCGCGGGAAGCGCCAGCAGCGCGCCGCCGATGCCGCAGACGAACTGCAGCGAGGCGACCAGAACAAGCAGGCCGGCGAGCAGGGCGAAACGTTCAAAAGAGGACTTCATCGGATTGCCGGCGAACGGCTTCCTTCCAGAATAGCGGCTGAACGTAGATGGTACAGATGCCGGGCCGGAAGGCCAAGCTGGCGCAGCGTCTGCGCGGCCGGCGGGCTGGCTCCGGTGAGCGACGCGAGGCTCTCCAGGGGTTCGAGCGCGCGCGCTTCATGACAGGCGGGACAAGGGATGCGCCGGCGAACCAGGGCCGTGCGCCGGCGAGGCGCAAAGCGATGTCCACAGCACCGGCAGCGGGCGCGAAGGCAGATCGGCCAGGGGAACTCAATGATCTCGCCGGGCGCAAGCAGGGTGCAGAGAGGCTCGTCGTAGGGTAGGGCTTGCAGCACGCCGAGGCGGTGCCAGGGGCAATCCGCCGATCTGGGAAGGGCAATGCGCTGCGCGGGCCGCCCAGGCTGCAGTCGCCGGGCAAAGCTGGTCGAGGATCCGGCGTTGTCCTGCAGCAATTCCAATAGCGCGGCGGCGGTGGCCTGCACCGTGCCCGGCGCTCCCGTCATCGCGGCTTCAGCCGGCAGGGTGCAGCCCAGCGAGGTGGATTGCGCAAAGGCCAGCAGTTCCGCGCGCCGCGCCTCCGGCAAGCCGCACAGGTAGCAGGCCGCGTCCGCGCCCAGGGCGAAGCAGGTCACGCGGCCCTGCTCGACGCCGTGCGACTGCACTCCCGCGTCGAGCATCGGCAGGCCCAGCGCGCGCGCCGCAAAGGCGGTCTCCACGCGGGCGAGCGCGCTGTCGGTGCAGGAGAGTAGCACGTCCACCTCCTGCAATCGCTGCAGGCCCAGGTCGGCGACCTCCCCGTGGAACGGCTGCCAATCCAGCCCGGCCTCGCGGGAAAACGCGTGCAGCACGTCCACCTTCGGCCGCCCCAGGGCAGCCGAGCCCGCCTGCGCAAACAGCGTGCTGAGCGCCAGGTTCCGCGGCTCTATCGTGTCGGGATCGATCAGCAGAACACCCCGCTGGCCGCGCTCCAGCAGCAGCCGGCAGACCTCCGAGCCAAGCGCTCCCGTACCGATCAGGCCAACGCGAAGAGACGACATTGGGGTAGTAATCATAGGAGGGCAAAACAAAAGAGAGACGATAGTGACCAACTTATAGTACAAAGTCTGTATCAGAGAAGTTATCTCGCAGAGCGATGGTGTTTCATAATGCTTTTCTGCGTGCAGGCCTTGGACCAATGAGTGTGTACCGTGGGCTCTATTTCGCGACATTAGCCGGAGCGTTCGGTGGCCTGATCGCCTGGGCGATCGGGTTGACTGGGGTCGTCCTGCTGGGCGCGGGCAGCCTGCACTGGCTTCCGGATACGCTCATGCTCGTCGCCTTCGGCCTCGTCGTCGGCATGGCGGTTTACCTGCAGCTGGACCGCGCGCTGCTCGGCCGGGTTCGCGGCTCGTCGGTTGGCTATGGCATGTTGTTCGGCGGCCTGGGCTCGCTCGTTGCGGTCGCCGCTGCCTTCGGTTTTGAGCGCACCCTCGCGCCGGTCTCCCCCCTGCTGTACCGTCTGGCCGTGTGGACGATCTGCTTCTCACTCATCGCGCTCGCAGTTGGGATGCGCTGGATCAACAGCAACCGCGCCCGCGTGCTGCACACCTACGCCGGCGGCCTGGTGGGCGGGCTGCTGGGCGGGCTGCTCTTCGTGTTGTTCGCCCCGCACCTGCCTGCGGGCGTCGCGCTCGGCAGCCTGGTCCTGGCCGGCGCAGGCACCAGCTTCGGGGCGGGCATCGCGCCGGTGCTGGTGCGCGAGGGCATGATGCGCTTTATCAGCTCCGGCGATGCGCGCGCGCAGAACAAGCTCGGCAAGGCCGGCAAGCTGTGGGACCTGACGGCGGAAGAGTCCTATGTGGTCGGCAGCGCCATGACCCCGCAAGGTGGCACCGTCTTCCAGCAGGGAGCCGATATCTGGCTGCCGGACACGGCCGTCGCGCCGCGGCACGCCGTGTTGTTCTCGAAGGAAGGCCGCTACTTCATCGCGCGCCACCCCGACGCCTCCGGCCCGGAAGGGATCGCAAAATACGTCCTGCGCATCAAGGGCAAGACGGTCGTCTGCTCGCAGGAGCTGCGCCCGGCCGACGACTTGCTGATTGGGCGGACCGCGCTGCGCTTCGAAAGCCGAAAGGCGGCCGAGTGAGGCGGACTCTGCTCCAGACGGCAGCGGTGCTGAGCCTTGCCTGGGCGTCTATGCAGGCGCAGGATGCTCCCGCGAAGGCCGCCGCCGTGCAGGTCGTGACCCCGGCCGCGCTGGTAGATTGCGCCCCCGTCACCATGGTCCCGTGCATGAGCATGACGGTGACGGCGGTCGATGCTCAGGGCAAGCCGGCGCCAGTGACGTTTGCGCCGGGCAAGCCGCTCACCCAGGCGCTCTCGGTCTCCTCAGGAGATGCGGCCGAGGTGATGCCGTTCTACGCAACCTCCGGCAACGGGCTGGACGCCGGGCAGCGTCGCAACGTGGTGCTGATGATGATCGATATCAGCGGGAGCATGAAGCAGCCCAGCCCGGGGTCCGCGTCGCGCTTTGCGGGCGTCAAAAGCGCCATCGCGCACTACCTCGATGCCATGCAGGAGGGGTCGGACGAGATTGCGATCGTGCCGTTCGAAAGCCACAACGTGGTCTCGACCATCCGATCGGCCGTGTTTTCCAGCCGCAAGGCTGACCTGCTGGCGCAGCTGAACGCCTTACCTGAGCCACAGCCGAAGAACAACACGGCGCTCTACCAGGCAGTCTTTTCGGGTGTCGACACGGTCAAGGCAGAACTCACCTCGCTCGAGCGCGACGGCAACAAGGCCGCCGACCTGCAGCCGCACCTGGTCGTCATGACCGACGGCACCAATGAGGTTCAGGCGGGCGACGACGCGTTTCTGCTAAACGGGCCGCTCGGCCTGCAGCAGGCCGCGGCCCAGGTTGGCAGCTCCAGCATCGACGTAATCGGGGTCGGCTTCGGCGATCGCGCGGCCATTGACGCGGCCGCGCTGCAGCGGCTGTCCAAGCGCTTTTACTACGCCGCGGACGCCAATGAGCTGCTCAATGCGCTGCACGTGACACGCACGGCACGAAGCCACGTGCTCGAGATGACGTGGCTGGTGCCCGCCGCCAACCGCATTGCGTTGACCGGCCGCGACCAGGTCTGGACGCCCAGCATGACGCTCGAAGACGGCACGGTGCTGCACGGCGCGCCGCAGCGGACGATCGTGCCCGCGACCACTGCGCCCCTGTACGCAAGAGTGGCCTCGCCCGCCGAACTGGCCGCGCTGATCGCAATTCATCCCCCCGCCAGCGCCGGCTGGACCACGTTGTTGATCCACCTGCTGCTGTTCGTGGTCGCCGCCACGCTCCTGCTGCTGCTCTGGTTCTGGGTTCCGCGGCTGATCTGGCAGGGCCCGGAGATGGTGCCCGCGCCGGCGCGCTGGAGCGGCGAGCGGCCGGGCGTCACGGTCGCCTCGGGCGTCCAGATCCGCAAGAGTTCTCTTCCCTCCGGCTTTACGCCGGAACAGGAAGCCAGGGGTCCGCTGCAGCGCTCGGCGGCCCAGACAACCCAGGTTGGCCCGAAGTCCGAGACGGGCCGTACACGCTTGAATTTCGAATAAGGAGCTATACGATGCCTCTGGTAAAAGTGGTTCGCAAGGGAGTTACGCCGACCGTTCGCAAGGTGCCAACGTCTACCGCCGCAGCCATGTTGCCGATGACGATGGGCCGGATCGGCGCGGAGGCGGCGTCCGAAACCGAAGATCTGACCAAGATCGAGGACGTCGGCGACGCGTTCAAGAAGTTCGAGCCGAAGCTGAACTTCGTCGGCAACGCGGGCCCGGACGAGACCGAGTTCAAAGCCGATCTGCGCTTTCGATCCATCAAGGACTTCGATCCGGAGAACCTGCAGAAGCGCCAGGAGATCAAGAACGAAGACGGCGAAACCACCTACCTGCGCAACGACCTGGCCGACCTGAAGACCAACATCGACCTGCTCTACCGGCTAAAGGACCGCTGGAAGCTGCCGACGGTACGGCGCGCATGGGGCAACGCGGGCCAGCGGCAGGAGATCGTAACGGCGCTGGGCAAGCTGCGCAGCGAACTTGAGCGGGTTGCACAAGGAGAGAAGTAACCATGGCAGAGACGATGACTCGCACGACCGACCAGATCCTCGGCAACTCCGCCGCGCGGGAACTGCTGCACGATATCTTTGCCGACCTTCACCCCGCTCTGACGAACGAGAAGAGCGATCTAGCCAGCATGTTTTCGGCGCAGTCGGCCAAAGAATTTCTCGGCCAGCTCACCAATTTCGAGCAGCTGATCAGCGCCGACGATACCTACGAGGTGACCGTCAAGAAGCTGCAAAAGCAGATCGACAGCGCCGAGAGCGTGCGCGACCAGTTGCTGGCCCAGATCTTCGACCAGATCCGCCCGCTCGAGCTGTCCTACCGGCAGATCCAGCTGTTCTTCGAGAACGCCAAGGTCAACGACGGCAAGATCCGCAAGCCGGTGGAGCTCTTCATCCTGAACGCCGACGCGAAGGCGATGCAGGATGTTTTTTCCATGAATCTGGCCGCGATGGAGCACTTTGTCACGCAGCGTAACGATAACTTCAACTTCCGCGACGATATTTGCAACATGATCGTCCCCGGCCACTACCCGCAGCCTATCCGCGAAAAGCTGGAAGTGCTGGCCAACACCTGGGGCATGCTGATGATCAGCGATCTGGACGACGAGAAGTCGTTCAAGAATGTGGAGCGCAACTTCCTTCCAGGCGGCAAGTACGAGTTCCTAAAGCGGCCGGACGACGCGGCGGCGGCCGACGTCTGCCTGATGGGCTACCTGCAGATGCGCCCGGCGCACTGGTTTGAAAAGGGAGACGATCTGTCCGACGGCCTGTACGGCCCGCCGTCAATGGTCTTCGCCGGTGCCGTCGCGCGTGCGGACGACGCGCAGGGCCTGGCGCAGGGTCCAGTCGGCTCCCGCTTCGGCCGCGTTTCGGGCGCGGGCAAGGCGCGCATCGAACCGCTCATCGGCGAGATGGAGCACCTTTCCATGGAGCGCCAGCTGATCCCGATCATCCGCGACGCGGACAACCACCTGTGCTTCTACGGTTGCCGCACGCAGGCCGATGACCCCAATGGGGTGTTGAAGTTCTTCACCTCGTACCGTATTCTGCGGTATCTGGAGCGCTGCTGCCGGCATTATCTGCTGCAGGTGGCGGGGCAGGTGTTGACCCGCGACTTCATGGATCAGCAGATTGAAACGCCCCTGAAACGCCTGCTGGACGAGCAGGTAGAGCAGGGCACCATCCTGGGTTTCGACCTGTTCGTCGACAAGGACTCCAACAAGCGGATGCAGGGAATCTGCGACATTACCTTGAACGTAATGCCGACAGGCCCGGCCGAAACCTTTGTGCTGAAGATCGACGTGCCGGAGTTCAGCCGGCAGGAACCGGCCAAGCAGTAGGGAGTCAGGATGGCAGTCAGGATCATCACCAACCGGAGCTCGCTCGCGGGCTCGGCAGCACGGGATTCTGCAGCGCGGGATGCCGCAGCGCGCGAAGCAGGCGAGTCGCAGTCGCGCTCGGGCGGTGTCGGATTCTCCATGCGGGGGCCGGGCGGCAAGGCGACCAGCACGCCGGTCCGCCCGGCGACCCCCGTGGCGGCAGAGGCAAGACCAGGTTTTCCCGGCCAGCCCGGCGGGAACGATGGGGCCGGTACGCCGGACCTTGTCAAGCAGCAGGCAGCTCATCCGGCAGAGACGCAGCAACCCGGAGAGGTGACTTCCGCCGCAGGACGTTTCAAGCAGATGTTCCGGACTTGGTTCAGGTAACGGTTCAAATAACGTACCGCGCAGCACTCACCGTTTGCTAAGCAGGACGCAATCCATCCGATCGAGAGGGCACCATGGCAAATCCGTACCGCACGACAGTGACGATTGACGGCCAGAAGTTCCAGGCCGTTACGACCAGCGTGAAGTTCAACACAGAAAAGGACCGCTCCGGCGTCGCGCAGATGGGGTCACTTTCCACCAAGATTCGCGTCTGGGCGGACCTGCATGACGACGTTAACCTGCCGTTCGGCACCGTCAAGCACCTGTTCGATCTCGCCAACGTGGTGACGCGCGACAAGATCAAGCCGATCAAGATCGAGTTCTGGAAGGACGATTCGCAGCAGGACGCGCTCATCTCCTACAGCTTCAACGGCTGGATTCGCCGCTTCGAGACCTCGAATCCGCTCGACTTCCTGCCCAAATCGCAGGCGCTGTCGAATGAGGACATCCTCGCTGAAGGCGCCGCTCCCGCGTTGAATCACATGCTGGTGCTGGATCTCGAGCCTGCGCTCAACCAGGCCAACTATGGCGACGTCAAGCTCAGCAACTAGCGCGAACGATCAGAGCGGCCCCCGGGCCCCAACGTACAGGAAAGGACCACTTCCATGGCAGCTCCTTACCGCAGCACCTGCACCATTGACGGGCAGAAGTTCGATTGCCTCTCCATCTCCGTTTCCTTTTCGACCGACAAGGACCGCTCCGGCATGCCGCAGATGGGCTCGCTCGCGACCACCATCCGCGTCTATGCGGACTTCCACGACGACACCAATATGCCGTTCGCGACCATGAGCAGCCTGTTCAACCTGTCGAACGTCGTGACCAAGGACAAGGTCAAGGCGATCAAGCTGGAGTTCTGGAAGGACGACTCGCACGAAGACGCGCTTGCGGCCTACAGCTTCAACGGCTGGGTCAGCGGCTTCCACACGCTGAACCCCTACCAAAGCGACGAACAGCTCGCTGACCAGGATCACGTCGGCGTGAACCACGTCCTCGTGCTTGACCTCGAAGCGTCCATGAATCAGCAGAACTTCCGCGATATCGCCCTCACGAACTAGCCCTGATCCCTGGCGGAGTCCGCACCTCGGACTCCGCCAGGGCAGGCCTGGGAGCTTTGCTTGAGTCTTGCCTTTCCGCTGCGTTTGCAGGAGAACGGGTTGCTGCGGCGACAGACCACCGCGGACGCCATGATCTCGCTGTTGCAGGTGATGGCGCGCACGCCGGCAGGCTCCTGGCCGGGGAGCGCGGCATTTGGCCTGCGGGACCTGTTTGAAAACGGCCGCCAGCGCGCGGATGTGGCGCGGCTGGCGATGGAACGCATCAACGAGGCGTTTCGCGATCTTGGGATGGAGAACTTTTCGGTCTCCGAGGTGGTTCGGGAGCTGAGCCCCGGCCGCGATGTCGATACCTATTCCATTACGGTCGAGCAGGCCGATGGGCGCGAACGCTTTACGACTGTAGTCTCGCACGAAGAATAACCAGGGCAGCAGCAAGGGGGAGGACACG
This sequence comes from uncultured Acidobacteriaceae bacterium, assembly GCA_964249685.1. Classification (GTDB taxonomy): domain Bacteria; phylum Acidobacteriota; class Terriglobia; order Terriglobales; family Acidobacteriaceae; genus Edaphobacter. Next base: position 15,302 of record CAXUDC010000026.1, on the reverse strand, counting down.
TTGGCGCAGCACACTCCGAGCGTTCTCGAAATCGACCGGAAGCTGCGCGATGACTTTCGCCGCCGGGTCAAGGACTTCGGCGTCACCGCGGAGGCAACCGACCCGCTGCTTGCGGTGCTGTTCCGCACGGTCGCCCAGCAGATCGACCAAGTGTACGGCGATACGACGCAGTTGCGGCAGTCGCTGCTGCATGAGTTGATGAGCGGGCTGGAGGTGCAGCCTTACCTGGCGCGGCCGGCGCAAGCCGTGGTCCGCGTGTTGAACGACCTGCCCGAGCCGCGGGTGCTGCGCGCCGGCACGGAGTTGAACGCGACCACGCCCGGCGGGGAGCGGCTGATCTTCAGCCTGGACGCTACGGTGGAGGTCTCGCAGGCGCGCCTGGCGGTGGCGTTGAGCTACCAGAACCAGAGCATGCGCGTGCTTTCCGGCGTGGAGATGAGCGAGGGCATGCACGCGCTCCGGCCTTCCATGGACGCCGTGCCGGTCAGCCTGGGCGAGCAGCCGGCGCTCTACCTGGCCATCGAAAATTTGAGCCCGCACCTGCTCGGACGGCATGGCTTGTTCTTCGAACTCGGCCCGGACACCTACCCGATCCAACACGCGTTGACGCGTGAGCCCTGGTGGATCTTCGGCGAGGACGGCGACCTTGCAGGCGACGGCCTGATGCGGCCCTCACGCCGCAACGGGGGCGTACACGAGCTTTGTTTCCAGGTAAACGGCGCCAGCAAGGACGAAGACGGCGAGGCCCTGCCGGCGATTGCGGACGGATTTTACGGCGGCCGACAGTTTCTATTTCCGCGCATGGCGCCGGAGCGCAGGCTGCTCTGCACCGTCCCGCGCCTGCTGCGCCCGGTGCTGGTAACGCTGGTCGAGCGCGGCCTGGACCGCTGGCTCGAGGAGCCGCGGCTCTGGCTCAAGATCCCGATGCCACCGGGCATTCCGCAGCTGCATCACGGCATCAACAATATACTGCTGCACACCATGACCGCCTCCAATCTCTTCGCGCGCAACCAGACGGTGCAGTTCGCGCGCGACGGCTTGTCGGTCCCGGTGATCAAGGCTGGCGGCACGCCCGAGCACCTGGTTGCGCCGCTGAGCATCACGAGCGACACCAACGAGCCGTACGAGTTCGGCACCAAGGTCGGGGCGAACGGCGCGGCGGGCTGGTATGAGCTGCACAACGACCGGCTCACGCTGCACGCGGGCGCAAGCGCCGATGGCTCTCCGCACGCGGCCGCCAACGTCCGGCTGTGGCTGACCAACGGCACGCTGGGCAACCGGGTCGGCCCTGGGGATATTACCGGATTCAGCAACTCGGCCGCGCTGCAGGGTATCCGCGTGGTCCCGTTTACCGCGGCCTCGGGCGGGTCTGATGGCGAGGATCTGGCGAGCGAGGAGCGGCGTTTTGCCGATGCGCTGCTGACGCGCGGGCGCATCGTCACGCAGGGCGACCTGGAGACGGCGGCGCTGGCGCTTGACCGTCGCGTGCTGACGGCGCGAACGCGGTCCGGCGTGGAACGCGGAGAAATCGGGCTGCAGCGCGTACTGCGGCTGGAGCTGCGGCTGGATGCGGCGGGATTCAGCAAGCCGGAGATCGAGTTGCCCAGCCTGAAATCGCAGATCGAAACCACCCTGCGCGGACGGCTGGTGCAGGGATCGCTGCTGGAGGTAGAGTTCCTGTGGAACTGATGCCGGTGGCACAAGATGAGAGGCTCGAGCGCAAAGAGCAGGAGCGCGAGAAGCAGTGGGCCCCAATGCCGGCCTTCTCCGGCGGCACGCATGCGCACGTGCATACCATCAACTCGGCGCTCGAGTCCCTAGCAGCGCTGGGCGTTGCCGCCAACCGGGTCGTGCTGCGGCGGCGCGGGCGCAGTGGCGCGGAACCGGGAACGGTGCTGTCGCAGCGGCCGCCGGCGGGCACGCCCCTGAGCCCGGACCGGCTGGTGGAGCTCGACATCGCCGGCCTGGGGTTTACGCACGCGCTGCCGGTCGGCATGTGGGATTCGGGCGGGGAGGCCGCGGCCGGCACGCGCGAGGTCCTGGAGCCGTTTGACGATCCGCTTGAGAAGCTGAAGCACTGGTTTCACGAAGGCGCGCCGCTGTTTCGCATCTCCCCGGAAGATCCGCAGGCGTGCGCGCGCTGGCTGACGTTGTTTGGCGTGCGCGCGGAGCAGTGGCCGCGTTCGATGTGGTTCCGGCTGGCGAGCCTGATTGCGCGCATGGCGCAGCTTTCCTGCTCACAGGGCGGCTGCGCGTTTGTGCTGGAGGCGTTGCTGGGGCTTCCGGTCAAGTCCTTTATCTACAAGGCAAATGAGGCGACGTTGCCGGACGAGGCGCTCTCGGGGCTGGGCCGCCAGGCGTCGCGACTGGGGGTCGACCTGCTGATGGGCGACCGGGTGGAGGACGTGGCCAAGCTACACGTGGAGTTGGGACCGGTGACGCTCGCGACCTATGAGCGGTTCGTCGAGAGCAAGGAAGGCGCCGCGCTGCTGCGCCAGACGCTGGCCCTGGTGATGCCGTGCACGCAGCCGTACGAGATCGGCTGGGCGGTCGGGGACCAGGGGCAGGCGCCGCGGCTGGGGATGGCGGAGTACAACGCGCGGCTCGGCATCAACACCCATATGGGCAAGGCGCTGGCAGGTGCAACGAGCATGGTTGGTTTGGCAACGGCGGCAATCGGGAGCAGAGGATGAGTGAAGCACGCAACGAGAACGGCGACGCGGCAAACCTGCGCAGCGTGAACTGGGAACACGGAATGCTGCTGACGCCGGACCATTTTCTGCGTCAGGAGCAGTATCTGGAGGCGCTCGCGGGCTGGAGCCTGCGGTATCTTACGCCGGGCGCGGGGCTGGTGGGCGGCGGCATCCGGCTGCCGGAAAGCGACCTGGGCACGGTCCGGTATGACCCGGAGGTGTCGCTGGCGGAGTCTGCGGAGACGCTGGATATCTCGGTCAAACGCGCACGCGGGGTAACGCCCACGGGGCTGATAGTGGATGTGGAATCGCTCGGGACGGTGAGCGTGCGGGTGCCGAAGGAGCAGCTTGCGGGCGTGGCGGAGGCCATCGTCTACCTGGTCTGCGAGCCCGGCGTGCGGGTCAAGACGGACGGTGTGGCCGACAGCTTCAACCCGCAGATGCGCACCGAGCGCGTACCCAGCTACCGGATCAGCCTGGGCATCTCCGCCGCCGAGCGCGCGCGCAGCCTGGCCGTGGGCCGGGTGCGGCGGCCGGCGACGGGCATGCTGTTCGAGGCCGACGCGCAGTTTATCCCGCCGTGCGTGGCGCTGGGCGCGCACTCGGAGCTGATGGCCGGCACGCGGCGCATCCTCGAAGCCGTCACGCGCCTTTCGGCCGGCTACGCGGAGCTGCATCGCGCCATGCGGGAGTTTATGGTGCTGTTTACCGATCGCGGCATTGACACGGAGGTCGACCGCGACTCGATGGCCTTTGCCGAGCGCATGGTGCTGGAGCTGCAGGATACCGCGTACGAGCTGCTGGACCGCACGCAGACGCCGGACCGTTTTTTCGCCCGGGTACGCCGCATGCTGCACTCGGCAGCGCTGTTTTTCGACCTCGCGACAGGCATGCAGCAGTATTACGACACGCTGCGCGAGACCGGCGAGACGGAGCTGCTGGGGCTGATCGAGCTGCAGAAGCACACGCTGCAGTTGGGCCGGACGTTGAAGGTGGAGGAAGATCTCGGCATGGAGGTGCGCCGGGCGCTGCAGTCGCTGGGCGGGCTCGAAAAGCTGGAGCGCGCGCTCGAGGGCAAGTACATCGACTTCCGCAAGAGCGGGTCGCTCGAGAGCACTAATTTTATCTTCGACCGCGGCGGCAAGGCGCTCTACAAGCTGGCGGCGCGGCCGGCGCGGGTGCAGGGCGTGGGCGATGAGATGACGATCATCTTCTCGAACCTGCGCCTGGAAGGGCGCGACCGCTACCGGCTGATCCTGGTCGGCGACCGCAACGCGCCTTGGCTGCGCGGGACGTCGATCGGGGCGGAGATCCGATTGAACGAGAGCACAGGCTTCCGCCGCGAAAGCCTGATCCTGACCGGCGACGTGAAGCTCGAAATGCAGTACAACCTGGAGCTCGACTTTGAGGCTCCCGATGTTCCCACGATCACCGACCTGCGGGTGACGGTGCCGGCCTACCACACGGTCCACACGGCGCTGTTGTTTCAACGCCATCGCTTCTACGCGGGGCGTCGCGACAGTGCCGAGCCAAGGCCGATCGAGCGCGAGCCGGATGCGCTGCCGTCCGGGCGCCAGGAGTCGCCAGCGCGCCTGGAGACTCCTTCGCGTTTTGAGAGCGGCCGCGCCGCGCCGGGGCCCGCGCTCTACCGGCAGCCGGAGCCGCCTGCCGCGGAGCCTGCCGAGCCCAAGCCGGTGCAGCCGCCGTGGATGCCGCGGGAAGCCGTACCGCAGGACGCGGGAGATGCACAGGACAAGCCGCGCCGTCGGCGGTTGGAATAACGGGAGAAGGGTCGGGGTATGGCACTGGATCTAAGTCGTTTGTCGGATGAGATGGAATCGGCGTTGGCGGGTGCGCGCGTGCTCGCGCAGGAGCGGCGGCAGGCGTTGATCCAGCCGGAGCACCTGTTGCTGTTGTTGCTCGAGAGCGATCCGTCGAGCTTGCGGACGCTGCTTGAACACAAGGGCGTCGTGTTTCCGCCGCTGCTCGACGCGCTCTCCCGCCGGGCGGATATGCTTTCGGCCGAGTCTTTGGAGGAGGGCCGAAGGCCGCTCGCCTCCCAGAGCCTGCGGACCCTGCTGAGCGAGTCGTTTGCGGTGGCGGACGACCATGGCCGGGCCTCGGCCGAGCCGGTGGATGTGCTCGAAGCGGGGCTGAAGGGCAGCTCGAACGACCTGCGCAACGACTTCCGCAAGGCCGGCTTTACCGTGGCCGACCTGCCGGAGACCGCGCCCGTAGCTTCGGCGACCACCACTCCGTCCGCGCCTGCGCCCAAAGCCAAGGACGAGGATCTCGCCGGCGGGGCGAAGATGCTGGAGCGGTTCGGCCGCGACCTGACCGCGGCCGCCGCGGCAGGTGAGCTGATGCCGGTGGTCGGGCGCGATGACGAAGTGAGGCAGTTGATCCAGACGCTGCTGCGCAAGACCAAGTCCAACCCGGTGCTGGTGGGCGATCCCGGGACGGGCAAGACGGCGATCGTGGAGGGGCTGGCGCTGCGGATCGCCGCCGGCGACGTGCCCGAGAGCATGAAGCGCTGCCGGGTGGTGGCGCTCGACCTGATGGGTCTGGTCGCCGGCGCCAAGTATCGCGGCGAGTTCGAGGAACGGCTCAAGGCAGTCGTCGACGAGGTGCGCGCGCGCAAGGGCGAGATCATCCTGTTCCTGGACGAGATTCACCAGCTCGTCGGCGCGGGCGGGACCGAAGGCGGAATGGACGCGGCCAACATCCTGAAGCCGGCGCTGGCGCGGGGAGAGCTGCGCTGCGTCGGCGCGACGACCTTCGACGAGTACCGCGAGCGGATCGAAAAGGACGGAGCCCTCGCGCGGCGGTTCGAGCGCGTAATGGTGGGCGAGCCCAGCGATGAATCGATGCTCTATATATTGAGAGGTGTGCGCGCGCGCTACGCCGCCTTCCACGGCGTGGAGGTGACGGACGAGGCGCTGGGCGCGGCCATCAAGCTGTCGCGCCGGTATATGCGCGACCGCTTTCTGCCGGACAAGGCGATCGACGTGATCGACGCCGCGACGGCGCGGCTGCGCATGCAGCTGGAGTCGCGGCCGACGGGGCTCGACCAGCAGGAACGGCTGCTGACGCGGCGGCGGGCGGAGCTCGAAACGCTTGCGGGGCTGTCCCGGCAGACGGCCGCGCAGACGAAACAGGTAGGCGTTTTGCAGTCCGAGATCGCGGAGCTGGAGCCGAAGCTGCGCGCCGATGCCGAGGCGTGGGACCGGCAGCGCAATGCGCGAGCGGACCTGGGGCGCACGGCCAAGGCGATCGAAGAGAACACGCACCTGCTGGCGGCAGCCGAGGGCGCGGGCGATGTGACGCGCGCGGCGGAGATTCGTTACGGCGCGCTGAAGCACCTGGAGACGCAGCGCGCGGAGCTCGAGGCCGAGCTGGCCGCGGCGCGGGAGGCGGCGGGCGGCGCGAGTCTCGCCGACAAGGTTCTGCCGGAGCATGTTGCGGAGGTGGTGGCGGAGCGCTCCGGCGTGCCGGCGTCGCGCATGCTCGAGAGCGAGCGCGAGCGGCTGCTGCACCTGGAGGCGCGGCTGGGCGAGCGCGTCTTCGGCCAGCCGGACGCGATCCACGCGGTCGCCGAGGCGGCGCGGCGGATGCGCACGGACCTGCAGTTGAAGCGGTCGCCCGCGTCGTTTCTGTTTGTCGGGCCGACCGGCGTGGGCAAGACGGAGCTGGCCAAGGCGCTGGCCGAAGCGCTGTTCGACGATGAGTCCGCGCTGATCCGGATCGACATGGGCGAGTACAAGGACAGCGCGTCCGCGGCGGGGCTGATCGGCTCGCGGCCGGGCCTGGTGGGCTCCGATGAGGGCGGCTTCCTGACCGAGCAGGTGCGGCGCTCGCCGTACTCGATCGTGCTGTTCGACGAAGTGGAGAAGGGCCATCCCGAGATTCTGGACCTGCTGCTGGGCGTGCTGGACGAAGGCCGGCTGACGGACGCGAAGGGCCGCTTCTGCGACTTCACCAACACGGTCGTGCTGTTTACGTCCAACCTGGGAGTGCGCGAGGCGATGGCCGCCGGCGACGACGACGCGCTGCGCGAACAGATCATCCTGGACACGGTCAAGGCGCGGCTGCGGCCGGAGCTTTACAACCGGCTCGGCCAAGTGATCCCGTTCCATACGCTAGGGATGGAAGAGTTGCAGCGAATCGTGCGCGGGCAGTTGAAGGGCCTGGCGCGCAAGCTGGAAGAAGACCGCGAGCTGCACTTCGAGGCGACGCCCGCGGCGGTGGACGTGCTCGCCCGCCTGAGCTACGACCCCGAGTATGGCGCGCGTCCGGCCGGCAGGGTGCTGCAGCGCGAGGTCCTGTCGCCGCTGGCGGAGATCCTGCTGGGCGGCGACGCAATCGCCGGCGGAACGATCCATCTGGATGCCGTGACCAGCGAGCCGGAGCCCGGAAGCGAAGAGGGTGCCGAGGCGGTGGAGCCGGAGTACGAATTTGTGTTTACCATGGACGGGCCGCCGGTAACTGAACTGGAAGAGGGCGCACCAATGGGAAGTGAGGTCCTGCAATGACGAGCTGGTTGCGCAAGAGTGTGGGTGGATTTGCGGTTGCGTGTGCTTTGACCTTGTCCGCCGCGGGGCAGGCCCCGCTCACGTTGTTCAACGGCACCTCGCTACTGGGGTGGAACGCGCGCGGGCTCTGGAGCGGGTCCGCGGGGCTGCTGTCGACCACAGGGGCGTCCAACCGCGGCATCGTGACCGCGGTCCCGTTCGCTAACTTCTCGCTGACCTTCGACTACAACGAGAGCGCGCCGATGCAGGCCAGGCTGCGGGTCTGGGCGCCGAAGGAAGGTGCCGGCGGAGCAAACGTCGAGCTGGATACGACCGGCGCAGCTCCCGGCGTCGGCGGCGTCGACGGTGCCATGCGCTCTTCCATAACCACCGTCACGGAGGGTTGGCACCACGTGCAGGTGGAGGCGATGCAGGGCGGGCTATCCATCCGCGTCGACGGCGCGCGCGCAGGCGGTTCGGCCGGCGCGAGCGTGCGCGCGGGGTACCTGGGCTGGGAGGTAAACGGCAGCGGCACGTTCCAGGTGCGCAACGTGAAGCTGATCCCGCGCAGCCTGACGCCGGCGTTCAACGGCACGGACCTGGGCGGGTGGAAGGCGATCGCGCACGACCCGGCGGCGTCCGGCGGCATCGGCCACACGATGGTCAAGACCGTCACCCTGGGCATCGGCGGCGGCAGTACCAAACCGCACTCGGCCAAGTGGACGGTGCAGGCCGGCGCCATGCACGGGGAGGATGGCCCGGGCGGCCTGGAGTACGGCACGCCGGTCGACGACGCCATCCTCGAGGTGACGGCGCAGGTCAAGGGCTCAATCAAGCAGGACCACTTTACCGGCGTGGGGCTGCGCGACCAGGCCGGCAAGCTGGGCGGCGAATACCTGGTCGGGGTCGGGCCGTACAGCGGCGCGATCGACGGCCTGGTGAAGCGGCCGCTGGGGAAGAACGGCACACGGCTGCAGGAGACGATCGTCATCGCAGGCCGCACGACGGCGATCTGGGAGGCGGGCAACCTGGTCACGGTCAACACGGATCCTCGTCCCGAGAGCGACCGCGTCACGCAGGGGGCGAAGATCAGCGCCGGCGCGCTGACGCTGATCCTGCCGGGCGACTCCGGGCTCGATGTGCAGCAGATTGCGATGATGGCCCTGCCCAAGGCCTCTGGGTCGGCGGTCACGGTCGCGCCGCCACCTGCACCGCCTGCGCCCGTGGGCGCGCCGGCCGCACCGCCGGCCCCCGCCGGGGCCTCCGCGGCGGAGACCGCGATGATGCAGCAGCAGGCTGCCGCGGCCAGGCAGCAGGAGGATGACCGCGCGGCCAAGCAGAGGGTCGCCGGGCTGATGGCGTCGGCGCTCGCGACGACCGACCCGCAGCAGCAGATGAATCTCTACAACCAGGTCGTGCAGATCGACCCCTCGAACGCGCCCGCCGTGCAGGGGTACCGGGACGCGCAGAGCAAGGTGCAGGCGACGGCCGCCGCGCAGGCCCAGGCAGCCGCGGCGAAGTCAACCGCCGACGAGAACACGCAGACACGCGACCAGCAGGTGAACGGATCGATCGTCAAGGCGCAGAGTGCCATGTTTGCCGGCCACGTGGCAGAGGCGGGCTCGGCGCTGCTGGTTGCCGAACGCCTGGCACCGGATAACCCGGTCGTGCGCGACCTGCGCAACCGGATCAACGCGACTTCCTCGCTGCACACGCGGCTGCTCTATCTAGGCGGCGGTGCGGGCCTGATCGGCCTGCTGGCGCTGGGCACGGTGTGGTTCCGGCGCCGGCGGCTCAAGCGCTTCCCCATGCTGGAGCAGACGCAGGGCCTGGATGTCGGCACGCAATATCCGCTCGAAAAGGACTCGGTAAAGATCGGTGCGGTGGCCCAGGACGGCGGGCAGAAGAACGACATCGTGCTGCGCGACGTGGAGCACGCCATCTCACGGTTTCATTGCGAGATCACCCGGCAGAACGGGCAGCTCTACATTACGGATCTTTCCAGTCGCAACGGCACCAAACTGGAAGGCAAGACGCTGCCGGCGGGCCAACCCATGTTATTGCGCACGGGCGGCCGCATCCTGCTGGCGGATAGCGTCGAGCTGCGGTTTGGCTATGCACGAGGCAAGCAAGCGAAGACCTAACAGCGTTACGCGCACGCGACGAGGGTTGCTATGGAAGTCCGGATACAGGCAGCGGGAGTGAGCGATGTGGGGCGGACACGCCGCACGAACGAGGACGCGTTCGGGTTCGACTTCGAGCGCTGCCTCTTTGTCGTCTGCGACGGCGTCGGCGGCTCGAACGCCGGCGAGATTGCAAGCCGGTCGGCGGTGGATTGCATGTTATCCAAGTTCCCGCTCGAAGTGACCGACGAGCACGGCGGCGGGTCGGAGCTCGACCGCGCCATCCAGTCCGCCAGCCGCTCGATCTACAAGGCTGCGGAGCGCGACCCGCTGTACGCCGGCATGGCGACCACGATCGTCGCCGCGCACTTCGACGGCGCGTGTATGTGGATCGCGCATGTGGGCGACAGCCGGGCTTACCTGCTACGCGGGCAATCGCTGCACCGGATGACCGACGACCACTCGCAGCTGGCCCATCTGCTGCGCGAAGGCAATGTGCGCGGCGCGACCGATGAGGAAGTCGCGCGGCTCGACAGCATCCTGACCCAGGCCCTGGGCGCGTCGGAGCGCGTGGTGCCGGCCGTCACCCGCGTCCAGGTAGAACGCGGTGACTGCTTCCTGCTGGCGACCGACGGCATCACCAAGGCGTTGACGATCTCTGAGATGCTGGAGCTGATGCTCGCAAGCAGCTCGCCCGACGAGGCGTGCCACAAACTGATCTCAGCCGCCAACGAGGCCGGCGGCCAGGACAATGCCACCTGCATTCTGGTGGAAATCGATTAGAGACATCGCATAAACGGGTGCCCCATGATCACCGCGATGAGGCTGCGGTGATCATGGGGCACCCCGGTAATCTGGAGCAAAGGTACAGCATTACGTTTCAATCATGATTGCCATTCGCGGAAAATGCATTGCTCTCTCCGCCCGCCGGAATGTTGCGTGGGTCTGGCTTCAGCGTTACGGGCTGCGTCAGGGTCTCGCCCTCCACGGTCAGGCGAACCGTGTAGTTCCCGGGCTGGAGTCCGGCCTCACCGCGCGGACGGCGTTGCGTCGGAACCTGGGGCGGTGGGTTGTTGACCGGCGCCGCCCTCGCCGGGTGGCAGGCGTCGGCCGGCGGCGGCGTGGAACGGCCGGGGCCTCCCGGGCCGCGTGCCGGACGCACATCCAGCGAGACGCGATGGGTGCCTGCGGCGGTCGAAGGCGGCGGAGGCTGCACCTCCCAGACAGCCTGGACGTTGATCGCTTCCGTGTCGACGGGCTTCACGGGCGTATCGCTGGCCAGGCAGGCGCGGACCGTTCCTTTTTCGTCGACCAGCTCGATCTTGAGCGGCGTCCTGGCCTGGTCGCGGAGATGGTAGTAGGCCACCACGCCGCTCGGCGGGTTCAGTTCCTGCGGCTCTTCATGCGGCAGCGGAGTTCCGTTCTGGCCGCCCTGACGGATCGCAAAGGTCTCACCGGGGGTGAACAGATACGCCTTTGCGGCTTCGATCCTGCGCCCGCCAACTGCGATCTGCCGCAGCGAGGTCATCTCGTCCAGCACCCAGAAGCCCCGGCCGTAGGTGGCGATGGCCAGGTCGTCGCCGTGCACGACCAGGTCGCGCACGCTGGTGACGGGCATGTTCAGCTGCAGCGGTTGCCAGTCGTCGCCGTCGTTGAAGGAGACGTAGACGCGCAGCTCGGTTGCGGCATACAGCAGCCCCCGCTGCTTCGGGTCTTCCTTCACGGAGTTGACGTACGCGCCCTCCGGAAGGCCGCGCGTGATCTCCGTCCACGTCCTGCCGCCGTCGTGTGTGCGCAGGATGGAAGGCTTCAGGTTGCCCAGGCGGTGCCGATCAATCGAAGCATACGCGGTGCCGGGGTCGAAGTGGCCGGCCTCGACCTGCGAAACCTTGCTCCAGGCGGTGAGCGCAGGGGGCGTTACGTCGGTCCAGGTCGCGCCATCGTCGGTCGTCCGATGCAGCAGTCCGTCGTCGGTCCCGGCCCAGATCGTCTTCGCATCCAGCGGCGACGGGCTTAGCGTGTAGACCACGCCGAATCGCTCCTTCATGACCTCGTCGATATCGGTCGCCGTGACCGGGTCCAGGCTGGCCGGAACCTGCGGCTTCATCCGCGACAGGTCCGGGCTGATCTTCTGCCAGCTCCTGCCGTGGTCGCGCGTGCGGAAGACGAACTGATTCGAGTAGTAGAGCGCGCCATCGGCCGGGGAAAAGACCTCCGGCAGGGTCCAGGTCTTGCGGTTCGGGTTGGCCGGGTCTGCGGCGGGCAGCTCGCCTCCGGGCGTCAGCGCGACGTTCAGCGTCTGATCGCACGCCGCCGCGCCCCCGCCCCAAAGCACGCGTGGGTGCTGGGGGTCGGGCACGACGGTGTTGCTCTCGCCGGCCAGGCAGGCGGGTTCCCAGTCGCGGAAGTCGAGCATTCCGAAGGGCGACCAGGTCGCGACGCCCACGGCGCCGGAGTCCTGCTGCGCGCCGTACAGGTGGTACGGCCAATCGTTGCTGGCGGCCACATGGTAGATCTGCGCGGTAGGCTGGTTGTACCACGTGCTCCAGCTCTGCGCGCCGTCCACGCTCACGACCGTGCCCTGGTCGGTCGACAGCACCATGCGATTGCCGTCGCGCGGGTTGATCCATAGTTGGTGGTCGTCGTCTCCGCCGGGCGAGCCCTTGACAGGGACAAAGGTCTTGCCGCCATCGCGGGTTTCGTACGTTCCGGTGTTGATCACGTAGGCGCGATCAGGATTTACGGGGTCGACCGTGACCGCCTCGAAGTACCAGCCGCGGCCCCACAGGCGCTGCTCGCTGTTGACCAGCTTCCAGGTGGCGCCGGCGTCGTCGGACGTGTAGACGCCCCCTCCGGTCGGCGGCGGCGGCTCGGCCGAAGGTGCTCCGCCGTTGCGCAGTGGTCTGGCCACTGCGGCGCCGGTGTCGTCCACCACCGCCCACAGGCGGTTCGGGTTGCTGGGCGCGACCGCAATGCCGATCTTGCCGACAAACTGGTCCGTGGGCAGGCCGCCCTGGAGCCGGGTCCAGTGGTCGCCGCTATCAGTCGACTTGTACAGCCCGCCGCCGGGCAGGTTGGACGGCGCATACACCGACCAGGGCGGACGCCGCGTCCCCCACAGCGAGGCATAGAGCGTCTTCGGATGGGTCGTGTCAAGCGCAAGCTCCACCGCGCCCACGTCGTTGGGGTGCTCGTGGTCGAACAGGACCTTCTTCCAGTGGGCCCCGCCATCGCTCGAGCGGTAGACCCCGCGCGTCGGGTTGGCGTCGTAGACGTGCCCCAGCGCGGCAACATAGACGAGATTTGGGTCGTTCGGATCGACCACGATGCGCCCGATCTGGCGGCTGTCTTCGAGCCCGATCGACTTCCAGGTCTTGCCCGCGTCCGTGCTCTTGAAGATGCCGATCCCGTAGGAGTGCTGGCTGCGGATATCCGGTTCGCCGGTGCCTACGTAGACGACGTTGGGGTCGGACGGCGCCACCGCAATCGCGCCGATGGACCCGATGGGAATGCCCTGGTCCGCAATCGGGAACCACGTGCGCCCGGCGTTCACGGTCTTCCACACGCCGCCACCGACCGAGCCCATGTAAAACGTGTCCGGCTGCTGCGCGCTGCCCGCGACGGCGTAGCTGCGGCCGCCGCGCATGGGCCCGACGTCGCGCCACTCCAGCCCGCCGAGCAGCCCGGCCGGGTAGGTGCCGGCAGTGGCCGGCTTCTGGGCGGAGAGGACCATGGGCGCGAGTACACTTACGGCGATAGCGGCAAGCAGGGCACCGCGGCGGATCAGGGAAGGAGGGGCAACTCGCATTCGGCTCCTGGCATGGTTAAGGTGAACGGTTCGGTGAGGTTGTAGACGAGATCTAACCGCTTTGAGACGCACGCCGTGAAATTTCTTGGCGGTGATGCCAGCGATGGCATCGTCAGAAGCCGACAAGGCGCATGGTAAATTGGACCTCCCGCGGCCCGCCGAGACGCGCAACGTTTGGAGCGAACAGCGGCACGCCCGCCGAGTAGACCGGATGTGCGCTGTCGCCGAAGAGACTCAGCCCATCGGTGTCAAAGCGCCGGTTGCCCGCGCCGGGAAGGTTGAAGACATCCAGGAACAGGTCCAGGTGGTGGCCCTCGCCTTTCAGCGTGAAGTCCTTGACGACCCGGAGATCCAGGTCGGCGAAGAGCGGCTGGCGGTCGATATTCCGTGGCGCTGCCACCCCGTGGATCACGGCCCGCGCGTTTCGGTCGTTAGCATCGTTCTGCGTGTCGAAGCCGATGATTGGGGTATACGGCGCGCCGGAGTGGGTTTGAAAGAAGGGGTCCAGTTTGAATCCGGCAGGCAGATTGACGATGGCGTTCACGTTCAGCACGTGGCGCTGGTCGAGCGCGGAGTACGCCGCTTCCTGCCGCAGTTGATAGGGGTTCACGGCGGACACCGGGCTGTAGGGGCCGTCGCTCGAGTCGTCGTCCCGCGTGCGCGAGAGCGTGTAGTTCGCCAGCAGCGTCGTGCGGCGAGAGATCGGCGCGTTGATGCTGACGTAGCCGGCGGTATAGCTCGCATGCGCCGTGGACTGCTCCACCAGCAGCCGGCCGACCCCCGCGACGGGCCGCGCCGACGGAAACACAGGGGTACCCGCGGGCGTGAACGCGGCCGGCGGCAGCAGGTTCTCATCCAGCTGCCGCTCCAGCCGCCAGGAGCTGCTGTGGAGCAGACCGGCGGTGATTTGCAGCTTCGGCGAGAAGTGCTCCTCCACGCTGAGCGCGGACGCGAGCGAGCGCGGATTGCGGAAGCCGGGCGCGATGCCAGTCTCGAGCGCGTGCGGCGTGGACAGGCCCGGCGGCGCGCCGCCCAGGCCGTGCGGCGACGCCGTACTGGCGCCCGTCAAGGTCAGCAGCACGGGATCGAAATCACTGTCCACGGTCAGGGTCGCCGCGCCGTCGTCGGCGATGGCGCGATGGAAGAACGCAGCCGGCGTAGGCGCGGCGAACAGGCCGGCCGAGGCGCGCACGACCGTCTTCGCCCTAGGGTTCCAGGCCAGCCCCAAGCGCGGCTGCCATTGACTCAGGTCGTCGGGAATGCGTTGGGTAGCCGGCTGCGGATTCCACTGGCCGGCCCAGCGTACGCCCGCGGTCACGAATACGCCCTTCCGCAGTTCCGCATGGACGTTCGCGTAGAAGGCAAGCTCCGTCACGGTGCCGCGGTAGCGCGTGTCGCCGGTCAGGAAGGTCTGTTGAAAGCGGCGCGGATTGTTGTTGAGCAGGTCGGCGAGGGAATCGTAGTCGAAGCGGCCGTTCAGGTTCTGCTCGAACTGCTCATAGGCGGGCGCGCTCGCGAAGCGGCCGCCGAAGCTGAAGCCGGTCTGCCCGCGGGTCAGGGTCACGTCATCGGTCAGTTGCAGCTGGCGCGAGGTGTAGAGGTGCTGCCCGTCGGCGTTGCCGCCCAGCGCTCCGAAGCCATTGACGAACTGCTCTGGCGCGGACGAGTTGGGGGTGCTGTCGCGGTGGTCGTCCGACCACGCGATCACGGCCGCGTTGAACGCGTGCGCATCGATCACGGAGCCGAGTCCGACGCGCGACGTGATGCTCTGGCCGGTGAAGCTGCCGGCCAGCCCGGGCGCATCCAGCGAGCGCGTGGAGCCGGCATCCCCGGCCTGCACGTTGGTGCGATGCACGCGGTTGTACCCTACCTCCGCGTTGAGCGTCTGGCGCGCGGACAAGACCTCGTCGAAGCGCAGGAAGACGGCGGTCGGCGACTGATGCTCCACGATCTGCCCCTGCTGGCCGGTCAAGGCAGCAGGCATGGCCGTACCCGGGGCCTGGGGTGCGAACTGCACGTAAAAGGGCACGTGGACAAAGTCCTGCTCGACGCTGGCGAAATAGAAATCGCGGTTCCTGCGCATCGGACTGCCGTAGCCGAAGCCAAACGCGTTCTGCGTGCTGTCGAGCGAGTTCCCGAACGCATCGCCGGAGGTGAACTGCGACGG
>CAXUDC010000025.1:22295-27350 GCA_964249685.1 uncultured Acidobacteriaceae bacterium | reverse complement strand
GCCCGGAGAGATGCTAGATCAGTTACCTTTAGAGGTAGCCGCAGCGACAATGCAGGGGTCCTTCGCTACGCTCAGGATGATGGCGAAAAGCGAAGAGCGGCAGCTACGCCTGCAGGGTTACGGGTCTAGCTCTCCCTAAGCTCTCGTAAGATTCCTACAGCTACGGCTTGCGCTTTTTCACGCTCGTCCGGGCCGAAGGAGATGGCTCCTACGCGCGCGTGGCCTCCTCCTCCGAAGCGCTCACAGATTTGGGCCAGGTTGACCAGGCGGTCCGCTGGGCCCTGGAACCAGGGGTTGGTTCCTACCGAAATCTTGGTGCGGGAGCTGGATTTTGTAAGTGCGATGGTGTACGTGGCCTGGGGGTAATAGTAGTACGGGATGAATTTGCTGAGGCCTTCGATCGACTTATCCGTAAGATCGAAGTAGATCACACCATCTTGTAACTCGGCGCGCTCCTTCACCAACTCCATGGCTGCCAGGTGTCGCTCCCACAAAGGCGCGACTTTTTCCTGCACGAAGGGCTGTGCCAGTACGTCTGCCAAGGGCATTTCGGTCAAGAGTGGGATTATTTTAGGTATGACGCGGGATTCGGCGTTTTCGATGACCATCGTGAGCTTTATGGCGGGCTCCTTCATCTCGACCGCGCTTGCGGGCGACTCATACTTTGCGCCGTCGATCAGATCGGCCCAATAGAGTAAGTCGCTGAGGCCTGAAGTGTCGAAGCTGAACCTGGCCTGGCCTACCGCGGCGATCAGTCCCGTGCAGGAGATATAGTTGGCATCGAAGAAGTGTCTGACGCCGATCTGCAGCTCGCGGTCGAAGTGGATTCTGTCTGCCTCGGTCACAAACGCGCTTTGATGATGGTCGAACCACCAGGTGAGCTTATCCGAAGGCGAGTATTTGAAGTCGACGATGGCGTTCTCTCCCGGGCCGAAGACGCTCTCCGGTACGCCGCCGCCGCCAGCCGCGTGGGCCAGTCCTACGTATTCGTATGCCGCGGCGGCGCCGACGCACTCGCGATGGAACTTGGTGAAGACCGCCGCCGAGCACGCGCCGTCGAAGCAGTTATTGTGATGCAACACGCGAAACGTCATCCCTGCACCTCAAGAGCTAAGATAAGGCATCGGCCGCTTTCGACTTTATTCGCTGGCCCCCGAAGAACCTGATGAGGGTCTGATCAGGTCTGTCCACTGTACTTCTTTAGAGCGCCGGGGCTAAAGCTCCTTCATTCCGTTGGGCTTGTTCGTGGGACTGAAGTCCCACGCTTCCACCCAAGTACTTTCAGAGGGTTCCTAATGAACGATCCCGAACTTCCAAGAAATTCTACGCTGCACCGCATTTTCGTCGGCCCGGAGGGCCTGCGCGCGGGCTGGGGGATGGCGCTGTTCTGCCTGCTTCCCGCGTTGCTTGCCCTTGCCGGGTACCTGATGGCGCACTACTATCCGCTGCTGGTGCAGAAGCCCAGCGGCCCCGCCGAGATGCGGCCGGGGCTCACGCTCGTCTCTGAAGCTGCCGGATTTGTCGTCTTTGCGGGCATTGCGTTCCTCCTCTCGTTTGCGGAAAAGCGTCCGTTTTCCAGCTACGGCCTGGCCCTTCGCCGCGCCCTGCCGGACTTTGGCCTGGGGCTGGTCTGGGGCTTCACGATGCTTTCGCTCCTGATTGGAGCCTTGTACGTGACGCATGCGATCGCCTTCGACGGGTTCGCCCTGCACGGTCTGCCGGGCCTGACCTACGCCGCGTATTGGGCCGTCGCCTTCCTGTTCGTTGGGCTGCTGGAGGAGTTTCTGTTCCGCGGCTACCTGCAGGCCACGCTGACGCGCGGGCTTACCGGCATGCTGTCGCCGTCGCTGGCGTTCTGGGCGGCCGCAGGGACGCTCTCGGTGGGCCTGTTCGCCTGGACCCACACGGGCAACGGTGGCGAGACGCCGTGGGGCATCTTTGCCGTGGGGCTCGCGGGCGCGACGTTCGCGTTCTCGCTCTACCGCACCGGCACGCTGTGGTGGGCGATTGGCTTTCACACGGCGTGGGACTGGGCCCAGTCCTTTTTTTACGGCACGCCGGACTCGGGGAATCTGGCCCGCGGGCACCTGCTCGCGACGCACCCGGCCGGGAACCCCACGCTGTCCGGTGCCAGCGCCGGTCCGGAGGGGTCGGTGCTGGTGATCCCGACGCTGCTCCTGGCCTGCCTGGTGATTCACCTGACCCTGCCCCGCCGCATTTACACTAGACCGTGATGGCCTACTATCCTGACCAGCTTCCGGACGAGCCGCGCCTCCAGACTCGCCGCAGGCCTGACGAAGATCCTGAGCACCTTGCTACCCGCTATCCGGCCGGCCCTGGCTCCATGCGTCCGCGCAAGCCCTGGGGTCCACGGCTGGCGCGGCTCGGCTTCTGGACCGTGGTGACGCTTGCGATGCTGTTTATCGGCGGCGTGCTGTATGCGCGGCACTGGGTGGGCTCCGCGGTGACGGACTCTCTGCCGCAGCTTGATGGCACGGTCCGCGTCCCCGGCCTGCACGGCGCGGTCACGGTGCAGCGCGACCCGCATGGCGTGCCGTACGTGCACGCGCAGACGCTCGACGACTTGATCTTGGCGCAGGGTTATGTGACCGCCGGAGACCGCCTGTTCCAGATGGACGCGCTGCGCCGGCACGCGGCCGGCACGCTCGCGGAGGTGTTCGGTGCTTCGGCTCTGGGCCACGATCGCCTGCAGCGCACGCTGCAGATTCGCGCTGCCGCGGACCGCGCGCTGGCGCAGCTTCCTCCCGATCAGCTTCATCTGCTGGAGGTCTACGCGCAGGGCGTGAACGCGTCCATCGCCGCGCAGCACGGCCACCTGCCGATCGAGTTCCGCGTCCTGCGCTATACGCCTGAGGCCTGGACGCCGCGCGATTCCTTGCTGGTCACGCTGGCCATGTTTCAGGACCTTTCGAACACCTTTCCCACCAAGCTGGCGCGCGAATCGCTGACTGGGCGCCTGCCGGCGGAGTTTGTCGCCGACCTTTACCCCGTGGGCTCGTGGCGCGACCACACGCCGGACCAGCCGATCCCGGACCTGAGCGTTCCGGGGCCTCCGTTCGAGCAGGTTCCGCTCGACGAATCGCAGAGCAAAGTGCAACCGGGTGGGTCTGCGCCGAGCCTTTCGCCTGCTGCCATCCTCGCCTCGCTCGACCCGCTGTTCCACCCGACACCCCAGGATCTTACCCCCGGGTCGAATGCCTGGGCGGTCTCCGGTGCCCACACCGCGACCGGCAAGCCGTTTCTTTCAAACGACATGCACCTCAACCTGACCGTGCCGGGGCTGTGGTATGAGGCCGACCTGCGCGCCGACGAGGCCGCCTTTCACACCGCCGGCGTCTCCATCCCGGGCGCTCCGCTGATCTGCGTGGGCCACAACGACCACATCGCGTGGGGGTTCACCAACCTGGGCGCCGATGTCCAGGATGTCTATATCGAAGCTACGCGGGGCTCGGGTTCAGGCGAGGAGTTTCAGGCCGCCGACGGTACCTGGCAGCCCGTCGTGCATCAGGCTGAGCTCATCAAGGTGGCGCACGGTCTGAACCAGACGCTTGACATCCGGTTGACGCGCCACGGCGATGCCCTGACGCCGATCCTGAACTCGGCCCTTACCGCCGAAGCCACGCGCAACCGCACGCTAAGCCTGCGCTGGACGATCTACGACCCGGCCAGCCTGCATTTCTCGTGGCTCGCGCTCGACCAGGCCCACGATTGGGGGAGCTTTCTTGCCGCGACCGCCGACTTCGGCGGCCCCACGCAGAACGCTCTCTACGCCGACGACCAGGGCCATATCGGCTACCACGCGCTGGGCCGCGTCCCCCTGCGCGGGCCCGCGCCGACGCCGGTGGCCGACCCGGCGTCCATCCCTGCGGATCTCGCCGCGCCCGATGCCGACAGCTCCACCGCCGGCATCCCACGCGACCTGCAGGCGCCCGCCACGCCCACGACGCCGCAGCTCTCCGGCCCGCTTTCGCCGGTCCCGCTGGTACCCTCACCGGCGTATGAGTGGTCCGGCTACATTCCGTTCGACAAGCTGCCGCAGGCGTTCGACCCGCCGGCGGGCGTGCTCGCCACGGCCAACGCGCGGGTGACGCCGGACGGCTACCCCTATCCCATCACGCTGAATTGGGCTGCGCCATACCGCAACGAGCGCATCTACAAACAATTGGCGCACACCCATGGCCTTACGGCGGCGGACATGCTCGCGCTCCAGTCCGACGTTTACTCCGACTTCGACCACGTTCTGGCCGAGCGCCTGGCCTATGCAATCGATCACTTCGTCCCAGCTCCTGGCGGCTCCGGCAAGCAGCAGTCCGGGGATACGCTTCGGCAGGCCGCCGATCTGCTTCGCACCTTCTCCGGCCGCATGACCACCGACGCCCCGACGCCCGCGATCGTGTCCGCCGTCCACGCCATTCTCTGGCCCATGCTGCTCGCCCCGCATCTCGATCAGGGCCATGCCGCATCCACTGCGCTTCCTGCGAGGGGTGGGGCGGTCACAACGCCTACCGTCCCTTCGCAGGCTGAACTTGACCGTATCCAGGCCCTCTATACGTGGGGGGAAAAGGACTATGCGCTCGAGCAGATTCTGCAACATACCCCGGCTCGCTGGCTTCCTCCCGGGTATGCGGATTGGAATGCGTTCCTGGCCGCTGCGGTTCTCGAAGGGCTGCGCGAGGCGCAGGCTCCTGCCGATCTGAGCAAGTGGTCCTACGGTCCGATCCACACCGTGGACCTGGAGTCGCCAGTCTTCGACCGCTCACCGCTGCTCCGCCGGCTGCTGCGCCGGCCGACCGGGACGGGTCCGCACCCGCAGTCTGGAGACACGACCACGCTGAAGCAGGTAGGTGGGCGCGCGCTGCCATTTGGGCCTTCGGAGCGGTTTACCGCCGACCTTAGTGATCTTGCGAACTCCACGTTGAACCTGCCGATGGGGCAGTCCGGGAACCCGGCTAGTCCCTGGTTTCAGGATCAGTTTGCGGCCTGGCTGCGGGGGACGACGTTCGTGCTGGCGAACCCGCAGCCGGAGCATACGCT
>CAXUDC010000025.1:18128-22195 GCA_964249685.1 uncultured Acidobacteriaceae bacterium | reverse complement strand
ATGCGATCCAGGATGCCGCCGTGCCCGGGGAGCAGCGTGCCCGAATCCTTGACGCCCGCTCCGCGTTTGATGGCCGATTCGAGCAGGTCGCCGAGCTGCGCGGCTACGTTGAGCAGCACCGCGAGCAGCACCATCTGCCACGCCGGCCAGCCGATGCGCAGGGTCGTGTAGCCGCGCATGGTCAGGTATTGGCCCAGGTAGTAGAGCCCCATGCCGAAGCCGACAGAACCGGCGATGGACGCGATCGAACCCTCCCAGGTCTTGTTGGGCGAGAGGCTCGGCGCGAGCTTGCGTTTGCCGAAGTTGCGGCCGATGTAGAGCGCGGCGATATCGCCCATCCAGACGCAGACGAAGAGGAAGAGCAGCAGGCCGGTGCCGTCCTCGTGCGCCTTGATGAGCGGCAGCAGCGTGAGCGGGTAGACGACGTAGATGAGCGCGAAGAGGCCGAGGGCCGTGTCCAGCAGCACGCGGTCGAGCGGCGCGCGGAAGCCGGACCAGGCCATCAGGATGAAGGTCACCAGGGTGAGCACGGGCAACTCGAACTCCGGCAGCTTGAGGGTGAAGAAGAAGATGAGCGCGGTGGCGGCGAGCAGCCACCAGAGCGGAATATAGACGGACTTTTCGTGCGCCAGGTCGCGGTACTCATACGCTGCCAGCCCGGCGACGAGGGCAGCGAAGACGGCGATCATCCACAGCTGGCCGTAGAGGACGAGCGAGACGACAGCGGCGATCAGGACGACGGCGGTAACAATTCTTTTCATGAGCCATCGCTAAGCATACTACCGGTATCCCAGAAAGGCTCCGATTCTTTGCCAGTCACCCTTCTGCAGTGCGTGCGCTCGGTTTGCCTGACCCAGCCTTCCGCAGTGCGCATTGGCGAACAGTTGATAGTGCTCGGTTGGCCATGAGCTTCCGGCCGCTTGAAGCATTTGCTCAGGGCTATGCGTGAGGCGGTGGTAGCGTCGAAGCGCCTTCCACGCGGTGCTTCCAAGAGCTACAACCGCTTTCGGCTTCAAGAGTGCCAGAAGAGGGTTAAGGTGAAGGGACAGGCAGTCTCGAGCCCACATCTGCTTGACCGGAGCGTTCATCTGGGGGCTGGTCTTGAAGCAAAGGATTGTATTGGTCAGAAACACCTTTGCATTCGCATCCCGGTCCACAGGCGTTCCCGGAGACAGTCCTGCCTCTAACAGGAAGCCATAAAGCTGCATGTTGGTCTCATTTCGCGGATCGTCCGCTCCGCGAAAGGCGACAAAATAGTCGAAGTTACCAAAATCCTGTCCCACGATGACGAGGTCGGGATGCGGGTCGCACAGCCACTGCGCCCAGTGGCTTGCAACCATGGGGTCATACGTCTCGTCGGAGCCGTTCCGAATTGCGCCCGGCGTCGCTTCCATACAGACGTGACATTGCTTTCGAGACTGCGCGAGTACGCGAAAAGGTTCGGTCATCCAGTCGCCGTCAACATTCCATTTCGTTCTCAACCCTACCGCTTGCCGAACTCCGCGGCGATGATGTCGGGTGATTCGAGCGCGTCGTCCTTGCCTTCGAGGTGCTCGTCGGTGCCTTCGCCCAGGCCGCCGAAGCGGCGCTCGCGCTGCTGGTAGTTCTGAATGGCTTCGAGCAGATGGAGGCCGCGGAAGTCCGGCCACAGCCGGTCCGTGACGAAGATCTCCGCGTAGGCGATCTGCCAGAGCAGGAAGTTCGAGATGCGCTGCTCGCCGGAGGTGCGGATGACGAGGTCCGGGTCCGGCATGTGCGCCGTGTAGAGCGCGCTTGAAAGCTGCGCTTCATCGATGCGCGCCTCGAGCCCATCGACCGCGAGCAGGTCCTCTAGCGAGCAGCCGCGCCGGCTTGCCTCCGCCAGCAGGTCGGCCACGACCTTGCGCGTCGCGTCCACGATCTCAGACCGCGAGCCGTAGTTCAGCGCCAGCGTGAGCGTGGTGCCGGTGTTTTTGCCGGTCTCTTCCCGGGCCCACTGCATGGTGTCCTGGATCTCCTGCGGCAGGCCCTCTGTGCGCCCGATGTACGCCATGCGGACGTTGTTGTCGTTCATGCGCTTGACGTTGCCGACCAGGTAGTTCTTCAGCAGCTTCATCAGGAAGCTGACCTCGCCCTTGGGCCGGCGCAGGTTGTTTTCGAGCGAAAACGCGTAGAGCGTGAGCCACGGCAGGTCGATCCGGGAGGCTGTCTCGACGACGAACTGCACGGATTCGGCGCCTTGCTGATGGCCCAGGAAGCGTTTCAGCGCGCGTTTGCCGGCCCAGCGGCCGTTGCCATCCATGATGATGGCGACGTGCTGCGGCACACGCTCAGGGTCCAGCTGCGCATAGATCGCGGCTTCGCCGGGGGAGAGTTCACCCAGGCGGGCGGGGCGGGGTTTTGGTGTGGTGCTCATGCGCTCGAAGTCGACTGCCTCATGCTGCTCAGAGTAAGCATACAAGGGCGCGCTGCAAATTGTCAGTCTCCCCGAGAAAAGCCGAGAGGAGAGGGCCGCACCCGCGTGAGTGCGGCCGGAGGTTTACAGCGCAAAGCGCGCTAGGCGGAGCGTCGCCGGCCCTGTGCCAGCTCGCGCACATGGTTTAGGAAGATGCTGCGCTGCAGTGCGTCCAGCTGCGAGGTGTACTGCGCGATCTCGGCCAGGAACGGGTCGTTGATCAGCATCGCGGTCTCGTTGGAGTGGCGCGTGGGCGCATCCCGTAGCAGCGCGGAGATGTCCACCTCAAGCGCGCGCGCCAGGCGGTCGAGCGAGTTGAGCGTGGGCATCGCCTTGCCGTTCTCGATCTTCGAGATATACGTCCGGGGTACGCCCATGCGCGCGGCCAGCTGCCGCTGCGAAAGGTTGCGGACGTGGCGCAGATCGCGCACGGCGGTCGCTACCTGCGGGCCTTGTTCGACCGCGGCGGCTGCCGGGACCAGCGCGAGGGGAGCCGCGACGGGGGTCGGTTTCTCGACCTCGAGCGACTTCTTGCAGCGCAGGCAGGATGGTTTGGCGGTGCGAAATTGCACCAGTTTGCAGTGGTCGCAGCGCAAGACCTCGCGTGCGGCTTCTGCCTGGCCGAAAGGCGCCATCATGGTTGCCATAAGTTGTGTAGTGCGGGCGGGGGCCAGAGCAAGGTCCGCAGCGCGAGCGTCCGATAACGGAAGCCTGCGATGAGCCTAGAGTGACACCGGGTATCGCCGGAGTCAAGGGGAATCGCCAGCGATACCCACAGGAAACCCGGCTAAAACCCGAAGAACCCCAAAGTGGAACCAAGGGAGTAAACAATTGGCCCGCGGGGTTCAAGTGAAGGATGAACTTTCTACGCCTTTCGCACGCGGCAATGCCCCATCCGGGGTGCCCCATGATCACCGCAGTCTCATCGCGGTTATCGTGGGCGCAGTCCCTTTGCACACATTACCCAACAGACCCATAAACCGTTTACCTTGACATGTAGCCGCAGCGACATTGCGAGGGTCCTTCGCTTCGCTCAGGATGACGGCCAAAAATAAGAACAGCAGCTATATCTGAAGGTAAGCGGGTCTAGAATCCACAGAGGAGCCCCATGCGCGAAGAAGCCCTTACCCTGATGCAGCAGTGGACCGCGGGCGAAAGTCTGCGCA
This sequence comes from uncultured Acidobacteriaceae bacterium, assembly GCA_964249685.1. GTDB lineage: Bacteria > Acidobacteriota > Terriglobia > Terriglobales > Acidobacteriaceae > Edaphobacter. Next base: position 18,595 of record CAXUDC010000025.1, on the reverse strand, counting down.
AGCACGCCCTCAGCGTCTCCTTCTGCTGCGAATCCTACGGGTGCCGCGAGGCGGAACGCACCGGCACCGATGTGGAAGCGGTCTCCGACCTCTACGCCGCTACCGGTCTCCTGCACGACTTCGACTACGAAAAACATCCCACGCCGGCCGAGCACCCCTTTGTCGGCGTCGCGTACCTGCGCGAGCACGGCTGGCCGGAGCAGATGCTGCACGCCATTCTCGCGCACGCCGACTACTCCGGCGTGAAACCTGAAAGCCACCTCGACCGCACCCTCTTCGCGTGCGACGAGCTCGCGGGCTTCCTGACCGCCTGCGCGCTGGTCAAGCCCGGCAGGTCCCTCGCGGAGGTAGAAGCCAGGGGCGCGGTCAAGAAGATGAAGGACAAAGGCTTCGCGCGCGCCGTCAAGCGCGAGGATATCACCCACGGCGCGGAGCTGCTCGGCATCCCGCTTGAAGAGCACGTTGCT